>NZ_JAMXSP010000009.1:0-142231 GCF_025457485.1 Hallella absiana | reverse complement strand
TGAAAGCCTTCAGGTCATGCCTGAAGGGAATAAGGGATATACCCTTCTTTTTCTATAGATGTGTTACTGTCTTTGGTTAGGCAGCGGCATCTGCCCGCCACGGACAATCCCCCTTGGGCCCTAATTCTCAAATTTTTGAGATAAAAAAGAATACTATTCTCCACTTTACAAGCTGACGCTGCCGCTTTTTCTTGATTTTTTTCGTATCTTTGCGAAAAATAATCAAGGATGAAACAACAAATAGAGATACTTGGCAAGAGTTGCACGGTTTATCAACGGGGCGAAGCACCGCAGACGCTTCTATTGCAGCCCGTCGACGAGCATGATCGTGAGGAGTTGGACACTGAGATGGAGTGGATCGTCGGTCATAGCACTGTGGATTTTCGTTTCATCGCCGTTCATATCGACCGGTGGTTTGACGAGTTGGCTCCCTGGCCAGCTCCACCCGTCTTTGGCAAGACGCCCTTCGGCAATGGCGCAGCTAAGACACTCGACAGCCTCCGGCAGATTGTCGCTGAGGAGCAACAGCGCTTGCCCGCGTCTGTAGAGGCTCCGATGAAGGTCATCATTGGCGGCTACTCCTTGGCAGGACTCTTCGCGCTGTGGGCTGGCTATCAGCCCGACCAACCTTTCGACGCTGTTGTGGCCGCTTCTCCATCGGTGTGGTATCAAGATTGGCTCGACTATGCCGCCACTCATCAGCCTCAGTCCGGTGCCTTCTATCTCAGTCTCGGCGATCGTGAGGAGCGCTCGCGCACGCCCATTCTGACAACCATCGCCACGGCCATCCGCCGTCAGCAACAACTCTTGGAGCAGGCTCATGTCGCTAACACCCTTAAGTGGAATTCCGGGAACCATTTCCAGGACAATGGTCAACGGACGGCCAAAGGGTTTATATGGGCAATGGAAAATTTGCTTCATCGCTAATAGGATTATAGTTTCATCTATCGTCACCATTTCAATTCTATTTTTATCTTATCAATGGACACCAAGATCTCTAACAACGAAATTCTGACAGACGCATGCCTGATCACCGACCGTCTGATCGCCCTGCGCAATGACCGTCAGCGAGACATACTCATGCGCTTCTTCAAGACTGGGGCCGGAGAGTATGGCGAAGGCGACGAGTTCTTGGGCATCAAAGTGCCTGTGACCCGCAGTGTGGTGAAGATGGTGGATAAGAACCTTCCGCTTGCTGAGACAGAGCAGTTGCTGCTTTCTCCTTGGCATGAGGTACGGCTTTGTGCGCTGCTGATATTAGTGGAGCAGTTTGGCCGTGTTACCAATCGCAGTGATCAAGAATCTATGAAGCAGCGCGACGCGATCGTCAGCTTCTATCTCCATCATGCCGACCGAATCAATAATTGGGATCTTGTCGATGCCTCTGCTCCGAAAATCATCGGACGTTGGCTGATGTGCCCAACCAACTTAGGCAAGCAACGCAACATCATTGATGCTTTGGCTCACAGCAGTCATCTGTGGCGACAGCGCATCAGCATGGTGTGCACCCTCACGCCCACACAGCAGGGCGATCCCTCGTGGTGTCTACGCTATGCCGAGATCCATCTCCACGCTACTCACGACCTCATGCAGAAGGCCGTTGGCTGGATGCTCCGTGAAATGGGTAAGCACGTCAGTATGGATCTCTTACGCGATTTTCTCAATCAACATGCTCATGAGATGCCGCGAACCATGCTCCGCTATGCCATTGAAAGGTTTGACGAGGCTGAACGGCATGATTTCATGGCGAGGAAATGTAAGAAGCAAATGGCAGGATAGAGTGTCCGTCAATAAACAATGTCTTGAAAACTGACAAAAAACGCCACTCTTTTTGCGATTCTTTTCGAAGAGGCAGTCACTCATCGTGATTTTTTCGAATTTTAGTAGTTTTTCTTAACCATCAGTCTGTCAATAGCTTATGCACTTTCGAAGTTTTATGTCTCTCCTATACTATTGCTTTTACTATATAAAAACAGACTTTTATCACTATCATCTCAGTTGTTTCTACTCGTCATCTCAGTTGTTTTATCGGGTCATCTCAGTTAGATGACAGGATCATCTCAGTTAGATGATCGTCAAAATCCAATTTTATCCAACTTTAAGCATCCCTTTTCCTCAAAAAGCACTGGCGCATTTCTCTATAATGCAAGCTCAGAATAACGGTCTTTTGTCAATACGTTTTCAAATACTATATGAATTGTTTATGTTTCCTACAAAGCAACTCTATAGCCCATCGCCAAACGCCTCCTGCTTGTCACACATCATCGACGGGTATTGTCTTTCCACCTTTGCAAAGACACAAATACCGAAGAAGGCAGCCTCACAACCCCAGTATTTTTGTTTCTCCCTCATCTTTTTCTGCCAAAATTGCAGTATTCTCAAATAAAATGCGTAATTTTGTCAACCCATGAATACTACAGAACTGCAAAGAATCAAACAGCGCTACAACATCGTAGGCAACAGCGATGATCTGAACCACGCACTCGACGTGGCCCTGCAAGTAGCCCCCACCGACCTCAGCGTGCTGATCGTCGGCGAGAGCGGCGTGGGCAAGGAGATCATCCCACGCGTCATACACGACAACTCACCCCGGCGCCGTGAGCGTTACTTCGCCATCAACTGCGGTTCCATCCCCGAGGGTACCATCGACAGCGAGCTCTTCGGCCACGAGAAAGGTGCCTACACCGGAGCCGTCGGCGAAAGCGAGGGATATTTCGGTGTCGCCAACAAAGGCACCATCTTCCTCGACGAAGTCGGCGAGCTGCCCATGGCCACACAGGCACGACTGCTCAGAGTACTCGAGACGGGAGAGTATATTCGCGTAGGCGGACAGGAAATCAGAAAGACCGACGTGCGCATCGTCGCCGCCACTAACGTCAACATGCGTAAGGCGATCTCTGAGGGACGCTTCCGCGAAGACCTTTTCTACCGACTCAACACCATCCCCATACAGATGCCGCCTCTGCGCGAGCGGGGCAACGACATACTACTGCTCTTCCGGCTCTTCGCCATGCAGATGGCCGACAAATACCATCTGCCGAAGATCACCCTCACCGACGATGCCAAGCAACTCATGCTCCACTATAAGTGGCCCGGCAACGTCAGACAGCTCAAAAACATCACCGAGCAGATGTCAGTGCTCAGCGAAAACCGGGAAATCAACGCGGAACAGCTCAAGCACTTCATCCCCGACGATCCCGAGAGTACGGAGCTCGCCACCATCAGCCAGCCCGGACAGCACTCCTACGAGAATGAACGTGAGGCACTCTATAAGATTCTCTACGAGCTCAGAGGCAGCGTTGCCAACCTCAGGCACGACCTCAACTCCATGAGAAAACAACTCGACGATACCCGCGAGCTCAACAATATGAGTGCTTACCGCAACCAGTATCTCGACACCCCATCCTCTGCCATGCCCGCGCTCACACCAGCCGGACACCCGCTGAATGGATATGACGGCGTCTCGCCCACGCAGGATGCAGAAGCCGAGGAAATCAAGGCTGAGCCCGAAAGCCTCAACCTCAACGACCTCGGACGACAAATGGTCGAGAAAGCACTCGAAAGAAACAATGGCAACAGGAAAAAAGCTGCTCAGGAACTGGGCATCTCCGACCGCACACTCTATAGAAGAATCAAACAGTATGGTCTCGATAAAAAAGAATATTAAAGTCATCCGGCACGCGTTGCTGGCCCTCACGCTGCTTATCTCCACCATTGCACTGATGAGTGCTTGCAAGGTAAGCCTGAAATTCAACGGCGCCAGCATCGACTACACCAAGACCAAGACCATCCGTATCGCTGACTTCCCCATACGCTCCAGCTATGTCTGGGGACCCATGGGACCGATGTTCAACAATCAGCTCAAAGATGTCTTCGCCAACCACACCCACCTGCAGCAGGTCAGGCGGGGCGGAGACCTTGTCATCGAAGGTGAGATCACACAATACAGCCAGCGCAACAAATCCGTCTCCAGTGAAGGATACTCTGCGCAGACCGAGCTCTCTATGACCGTCAACGTGCGCTTCACCAACAACGCCAACCACAGTCAGGACTTCGAGAAGCAGTTCACCTCCACCAAGAGCTACGAGACCACACAGAGCCTCTCCAGCGTGCAGCAGGAACTCGTGGAGCAGATGTGCAAGGACCTCACCGATCAAATCTTCAATGCCACCGTCGCCAACTGGTAATCATCATGGACATAGCGCAATACATACAACATCCTGAGCTTTTGGACCGCGAGACCGTCTACGATCTCCGCAGCCTGCTTGCGCTCTATCCCTACTACCAGAATGCGCGGCTGTTGCTGCTCCGCAACCTCTACCTGCTCCATGATCCCTCGTTCAACGAAGAGCTTCGCCAGGCAGCCATCTACATCACCGACCGAAAGGTGATCTTCAACCTCGTAGAGGCCGCTCACTATCAGCTCAAAACCGACAGGCAGGAGAGTAGCCAGCCGCACAGCCAGGACAAGGCAGAGAACAAGGGCGACCGCACCATCTCGCTCATCAACAACTTCCTCGACACCATACCCGAGGAAGAAAAAGAGAAGGAAAAGCCCAAGAAGACCAAACGCAAGCCCACTCCCGCCGATGCCGCTGTCGACTACGTCGCCTATCTGCTGGAAACAGAAGATGACGACGAGCAGGAGACACCGCAGGAGCAGCCTCAGCTCAAGGGACAGGATTTGATCGATAATTTCATCAATAATGACAAGGGAAAAATAAAATTGAAGGATACGCCCGAGTACCTTCCCAAAATAGAAGAAGACGGAAACAAAGACAGCGTAAAAGAGGATAAAAGCTATTTCACCGAGACTTTGGCAAAGATTTACATCAAGCAGGGCCGATATGAGAAAGCTTTGGAAATTATTCAGCAATTAAATTTGAATTATCCAAAAAAAAATGCTTACTTTGTAGACCAAATACGCTTCTTAGAAAAGTTGATATTAAATAATAAAAATAATAAGTAAAAGTTTATGTACACGTTTTTCGTTATTCTCATCGTTGTGGCATCACTGCTGATGATTGGCATTGTACTCATACAAGAGTCCAAGGGCGGCGGTCTGTCCAGCAACTTCTCCTCCACCAACTCCATCATGGGTGTGCGCAAGACCACAGACTTCGTGGAGAAGGCTACATGGGGCTTGGCTGCCTTCATGGTGGTCATCAGCATCGTCTGCGCTTACACAGCTCCGCAGAGCACCGCTGATCAGAGCGTGCTTGAGAAGGCTGCCACAGAGAGCCAGACTACCAACCCTACTAACACACAGGGCTTCCAGGCTGGCCAGCAGGCTCCTGCCCAGGGTGCTGCTAAAGGTACAGCCGCTCCGGCTCAGGGTGCTCAGAGTGCCCCCGCAACACCTGCTGCTCCGGCAAAATAAAAGAAAAATGCAAAAAAGTAAGGGATAAATTTGGTGGTTTCAAAAAAATCCCTTACCTTTGCACTCGCTTTTGAGAAACATCTCAGTCACACTTCAACACTGACTCAGATCTCTCACATAGCCTTACATGGTGGGCGTAGTTCAGTTGGTTAGAGCGTCAGATTGTGGTTCTGAATGTCGTGGGTTCGAGTCCCACCCCCCACCCCTCAAAAATCCCCGTAGTCCAAGAGACTGCGGGGATTTGTCGTTTATATCGAGCCTACCCTCTCCTATCGATACCAAGAAAGAAGCCCGCCTTTTTTATATATAATATTTGGAGGCTATCATATTTATTATTATCTTTGCGCATAGGAAACAAAACAAGCCATGGTAACACAGAAAGAGACTCGAGAGAAAGAACGCTCCAGCAGGGAAAGCCTCGGGAAGTTCTTCTATGACCTTGCAAAGGCCACTTTCACGATTATGGTGCTCACGAATTCCATAGCATTATTCATATCGACTAACTATGTATTAGCTGGTATATTCATTGCGGTAGGATTGACTTCCACGGCAGTACTTGCAAGAATAGGTTATTCAATAATTAAAAAGTAAGAACTATGATAATAATGATTATGACATATGGTGCCATTGCCCTTTGCGGCCTCGGCATTCTGCTTTGGTTCCGTACCAAAAGCGGGAAGAAGTGGCTATCTGATCTATAAAGTTAGCGCTTTAAGAAACGTACGTTCTGCGTTAGCCGTTCGGTTTGCCACGACTGTGCCGTGGTCCTTGTTCCGCCCTCTATTGCCCGTCAGAAACAGCAAATCCCTGCTGCTCCTTAGGAACAGCAGGGATTTGCTATTATCTATCACTTGCGGCTCAGTCTGCCTTTGCCACATGCTTGCGCTTCCCGCTAAACTCCGTAAAGTCGACACGAATGATGCCAACACGGTGAAACGACTTCTCGCTATACTTATACCCGATCTCCTTGAAGTCGGGCGACAGCTTGTCCACCAGCAGATGCAGTGCACGCATCATCTCTTCGGCAGAGAGATGGATATGCGCCTCACCCCGCAGGATGACGCTCTCATACTCTGTGGTGAAGTTGCGTGGCAGCAGATGCACGCGTCCAATGATGCAGAACGACACTTGTGGATGCTGCTCCAAAGCCCGCAGCTTATGCCCCTCCGGAGCACAGTGGATGTAGATGGAGTGGTCGCCGTCCCACACATAGTTCAGTGGCACACCATACCCCGAACCGTCGACATCCTGCATCGACAGCACACCATATTCACTCTCCCGCAAGAGCTCCAAAGCCCTCTCCTCGTCCATCAGCCTATCCTGGCGGCGGACAGTGTCGTTGACATACTTCATTTCTTCTTATCCTTTAATCATGGTGATAATCATCTTGAAGGGCTTCTCAGCCTTGACAGCATGGCGCGCACCGGCAGGTATCACCAGAGCCTCTCCCGTTTGGAGATGCAGTGTCTCATCCTCCAGCATAAACGTCATCTCACCGTCGATCACCTGAATGAGCGCGTCAAACGGTGCCTGATGTTCGCTCAGCCCCTGTCCCTTGTCAAATGAGAACACGGTGATGCTTCCTGCTTCATTGTGTTCCAGCTCACGGCTGACCACACTGCCCTCGGCATAGTCTACCAATGCCTTAGGTTCGAAAACCTTTCCTTTTTCAAACGTAGCCATAAAAGTAATATTATAATGTATAATGTATAATGTAAAAAGTATAATGTATAAATAATTGAGGAAAATGAAAAATGAATAAATAACAGCGCAGAAAGGAAGATGCCCTTCACGCCATTATTTATTCATCATCATTTATACATTACGCATTAATCATTGTCTTGATATCCTCGTCTACAGTAGAGATGGTACCGAGGCCAAAGCTATCCTGAAGCACTTTCAGCACGCCGGGAGAGACAAAGGCGGGAAGCGTAGGACCAATGTGGATATTCTTCACGCCAAGGCTCAGCAGAGCGAGGAGCACGATGACGGCCTTCTGCTCGTACCAGGCAATGTTGAAGGCAATCGGCAGATCATTGACATCAGCAGCACCGAAGATCTCTTTGAGCTTCAAAGCCACCACAGCCCACGAATAGCTGTCGTTGCACTGTCCGGCATCGAGCACACGGGGAATGCCATTGATGTCGCCAAGGTTGAGCTTGTTGTATTTATACTTAGCGCAGCCCGAGGTGAGGATCACCACATCCTTAGGCAGAGCCTGGGCAAAGTCAGCATAATAGTTACGGCTCTTCATACGACCGTCGCAACCACTCATCACCACGAACTTGCGGATAGCGCCACTCTTGACAGCCTCCACGATCTTGTCAGCAAGGGCAAAGACTTGGTCGTGAGCGAAGCCACCGACAATCTCGCCATGCTCAATCTCCTCAGGAGCCTGGCACTGGCGTGCCATCTCGATGACCTCAGAGAAGTCTTTATGGCCGTCGGGACGTGTAGCGATATGCTTCCATCCGGGGAAGCCCGTAGAATTGGCTGTGAACACACGACCTGCATAGTTAGCCTTCGGTGAAGGAGGCACAATACAGTTGGTAGTAAAGACGATAGGACCGTTGAAGTGAGCGAACTCCTCTTTCTGCTTCCACCAAGCATTACCGTAGTTACCTACGAGGTGCTTGTATTTCTTCAGCTCGGGATAGTAGTGTGCCGGCAGCATCTCACCGTGGGTATAGACATCGATACCCGTTCCCTCGGTCTGCTCCAGGAGGTCAGCAATATCGTGGAGGTCGTGACCGCTGATGAGGATGCCCGGACGCTTGCCCACGCCAATGTTCACCTTTGTGATCTCTGGCTTACCGTAAGCTCCTGTGTTTGCCTTGTCAAGCAGTGCCATCACGTCAACACCGTATTTACCGGTGGTGAGAAGCAGCTGCAACAGGCTGTCAGCAGTAGCGTCGGGATTGGTGATACCAGCCAAAGCCTCAGCCATGAAGCCGGCGATAGCCTCATCGCGCTGTCCCAAACGTGCGGCATGCTCGTAGTAAGCAGCCATGCCTTTGAGTCCGAGTACGATAGTCTCCTTGAGCGAGCGGATGTCTTCGTTGGTAGTGCGCAGCACCGTCTCGCGATCGCCCTCAGCCTCGTAGTCGCTCTTCTCGCCGCCCCACTCTACTTCATGATAGTCGGGCAGTGTCACTCCGAGCTCGGTAGCCTTGGCCAGCAGCTGTTTCTTCAGAGCGATACCCTTGTCGACTTTCTGCAGCAATGCGCTGTCGTCAAAGTTGGCATTGGTGATGGTGGCAAAGAGCGCGTCCACGATGAAGTCATCCACAGTGGTGTCGTCACTCTGTCCCTGCTGCAACAGTGCGTGATAGATGGTACCTACACCACGTGTCACACTCAGCAACAAGTCCATCCAACGACTTGTCTCGGGTTTCTTACCACATACGCCACTCACAGTACATCCTGTACCCTTGGCGGTCTCTTGACATTGATAGCAAAACATCATATCTTTCTTCTGTTTATAAGTTATATTTATTGTCTAATGATTGGTTACGAATTCTGTCCGTCAAAGCGTGAAGCCTCCATCTCGATGGCTTTGGGGAAGATGATGTCATTCTCGACATGGGTGTGCTCCTTGAGGTTCTCACGGAACTCGCTGAGCTGGCGCATCAACTCCTTATAGTCTTCCGACGCGTCGGCCGGAGCCTGGTAGTCGTTGAGCAGTGTGGCGATGCGTTCATGGCGCTGCAACTCAGCATCGTGGTCCGACATCATCACGTTGATGGGGTTGCGCACCGTGCCGCAATGCATCGGAGCAATGGGCTGTCCGCGGCGCACGGCATCGTAAAGATCGAGGATGTAAGGGAAGAGCACCCGTTCCTCCTTCATCAGATGGGTGTCGAGATCAGAGAGCGACTGGCTGAAGAGTTGCTCCACCTCGTCGAGCACGAGATTCTCCATCATCACCTTATTAATAAGGCGCAGCGTGTCGGGGCCATTCTCTCTCACCCCACGATGATGCACCTTGAGCACATAGTCCACAAGTAGGTCCAGCGGCCACTCGCAGAAGTTGTATCTGCTTTTATCTTCCATCTTGTTCAGCGTAATTATAGATTGACGGGTGCAAAGTTAGGAAGAAAGAAAAGGAGTACCGGTAACAATTGTTACCTCAGCGTATTAATTAGAGTTAAAGATGAGAAATACACCACTAAGACAGGATATTGATTAAACTTTCAGCAGACGTCAACGTCATATAATTGTTTTTGCACGACAAACAAAGCATTCTGTATTCAGAATAGAATTTTCAATATCAGATATGAAGAAAGCATTACTCCTCGCTTTGCTATTGATGATGACGATAGCATCAGCGACAGCGCAACAGAAGATCAGCGGTACGCTCATCGACCGCGACTCGAAAGAGCCAGTACCTATGGTCACCGTTCAGCTGCTCAAAGCCGACTCAGCTTTTGTCTCCGGTTCGGTGAGCAACGACAGCGGTAAGTTTGTCATTCAGGCGCCTGCTCCCGGCAAGTACCTGCTGAAGATTTCGAGCATCGGCTATGTCACCGCCATCAAGCGTCTGCAGATGGAGGCTGAGCACAACTTGGCCTTGGGCAACATCGTCATCCACTCCGACGCTGTGATGCTCAAAGAGGCACAGGTGACAGCACAGGCCCTGAAGGTGACGCTCAAAGAGGACACCTTTGTATATAACAGTGCTGCCTACCGCACTCCCGAGGGCTCCACCATCGAGGAACTCGTCAAGCGATTGCCCGGCGCTCAGGTGAGCGACGACGGCAAGATCACCATCAACGGCAAAGAGGTGAAAAAGATCATGCTCGACGGCAAGGAGTTTATGACCGGAGATACCAAAACGGCCATGAAGAATATCCCGACGAGCATCATCGACAAGGTGAAGGCCTACGACCAAAAGAGTGACCTGGCACGCGTCACCGGTATCGACGATGGCGACGAGCAAACTGTGCTCGACTTCGGCACGAAAGCTGGAATGGGCAACGGGACCATGGCCAACGTCGATCTCGGCGTAGGGACAAAAGACCGGTATGCCGAAAGACTTTTCGGTGGATGGTTTAACAAGGAGGCTCGCGTCTTTGTCATGGGTAACACCAACAATGTCAACGACATGGGATTCGGTGGACGTGGCGGATTCGGCAGAAACCGCAACGGACTCAACGCTTCGAAAATGGGAGGCGCGAATGTCAACTATGAGAAGAAAAACGTTGTTAAAGTCGATGGCAGCGTCAGATGGAACCACAGCGACGGCGACATCTACTCGAAGAACTCCAGTGAGAACTTCGTCAGCAAGTCGGCTTCCTTCTCCAACAGCCTCAACCAAAGCTATTCCCGCTCCAACAGCTGGAACGGGCAGGCACGCATCGAGTGGACACCCGACACGATGACCAACATCTTGTTCCGCCCCACTGCCTCCTACTCCACCAGCGACGGACTGGGCGCCAACAACTCGGCCTCCTTCAACGACGACCCATTTAAATATGTGGTGGATCCGCTTTCTGAGGATGGCTTTAAGACACTCGACGAGAATGGACAACTCGTCAACAGCCGTCGCAACACTTCCATGAGCTTTTCCCGCAACAAGAGCCTCGGCGCAGAACTGCAATACAACCGTCGTCTCAACAGCCGTGGGCGAAACGTCACGCTGCGTGCCGACGCCAACTACTCCGACAACGACAGCAAGAATCTCTCCACCAGCAACGTGCATCTCTATCAGATTCAAAACGCCCTGGGACAGGACTCTACCTATCAGACCAACCGCTACAGCCTCACGCCGACAAAGAACTACGGCTACACCTTGCAGGCTACATACAGCGAGCCGCTGTGGCGCGGTGCCTTCCTGCAACTGCGCTACCGCTTTAAATACAGCTACAGCAAAAGCGACCGCTCTACTTACGACTTCTCCAATCTCGGTGAAGACCTCTTCTCGGGTATCAATCCCGCCTACCGCTCTTGGGGCAACTATCTTGACCGTCTCGCCAACCCCTACACCGATTACCTCGACACTAATCTGAGCCGCTACTCGGAATATAAGAACTATACACATATCGTGGAGCTCATGCTGCGCATGATACGCACCAAATGGCAACTCAACGCCGGTGTGATGGCACAGCCACAGAAGTCGCACTATATCCAGGACTACCAGGGCATCAGCGTCGACACCACACGCAATGTCTTCAACGTCTCGCCGACCTTCGACTTCCGCTACCGCTTCAGCAAGGTCAGCAACCTGCGCATCAACTACCGAGCCAACACGGCGCAGCCCAGCATCTCGCAGCTCCTCGACATCACCGACGACTCTGACCCGCTCAACATTCAGAAAGGTAACCCGGGACTGAAACCGTCATTCACACAAAATTTCCGGTTCTTCTATAACAACTACTGGGAGAAGACACAGCGCGCTATGATGGCACACCTGGGATTCTCCACCACCAACAACTCCATCAGCTCTAAGGTGACCTACGACGAGAAGACTGGTGGACGCACCACACGGCCGGAAAACATCAACGGACAATGGAACATGAACGGTGCCTTTATGTTCAACACACCGCTTGACTCGGCTGGTATCTGGAATATCAACACGTTCACCAACATGAGCTATGCCAACAACGTAGGCTATGTGACGCTCAACAGCACCTCTGACTCGCAGAAGAGCACTACCAAGGATCTCAACCTTTGGGAGCGTCTCTCTGGCAGCTACCGCAACAGCTGGCTGGAGGTGGAACTCGACGGACAGCTCTCCTATCGCCACTCTCGCAATGAGCTTCAGTCCACCGCCAACCTCGATACGTGGCAGTTTGCCTATGGTGCCAACGTCAACTTCTCTCTGCCTTGGGGCATGTCGCTCTCTACAGACCTCCACGAGAACAGCCGCCGAGGCTACAGCGATCCTTCGCTCAACACCAACGAGCTGGTATGGAATGCACAACTCGCACAGAGTTTCCTGCGTGGTAAGCCCCTCACAGTGATGTTGCAGTTCTACGACATTCTCCACAACCAAAGCAACCTCTCACGCACCATCACGGCCATGCAGAGCAGCAACACTGAGTATAACAGCATCAACAGCTACGTGATGCTCCACGTCAACTATCGTCTCAATCTCTTTGGCGGCAAAGGCATGGGGCCCGGTGACGGTCATCGTGGTCCCGGCATGGGTCCTGGTCGTGGAGGACGCCCGCCAATGGGTGGCTTTGGTGGTGGCAGACCTCCACGTGGCGGTGGCTTCGGCGGATTCTAAAACACTATAGAATAAAGCATGATAGTGCAAGGTATGAAAGCACTAAAGCATAAAAGCACAAAAAAAGGGAACTCTTCACTGAGTTCCCTTTTTTTGTTGTATGTAAGGAAACTGCTCTTGACAACCCCATATATAATAAGGTGTATCCGCAGTCTCCTATATAAATAAGGTGTATCCCTATAGTGCTTTCACTGCCTTGGCGAGTTTCTCCAAAGCCTGGCGGATATAGTTTCGTGGTGAGCCTACGTTGAGTCGCATGAAGCCTTCACCGCCGGGTCCGAACATCTCGCCGTCGTTGAGAGCCAGATGAGCCTTGTCGATGAAGAGGTCGAGCAGTGCTTCATGGCTCAGCTGCAGATCCCGGCAGTCAAGCCATACGAGGAAGGAGGCCTGGGGGCGCAGCGGACGGATGCCGGGGATATGCTCCCGACAATAGTCTTCCACGAAACGGATGTTATCCTCCACGTAAGCCAGCATCTGCCGACGCCACTCCTCTCCCTTGCGGAAGGCAGCTACCGTGGCGATATGGGCAAAGATATGCGCCTCATCCAATTCATTGGCCTTGAGCCAACCAAAAAAGCGGTCACGCAATTCCTTGTTGGGCACGATGGCATGACTGGTGATGATGCCAGCGATATTGAATGTCTTCGTGGGCGACTGAAACGTAATGCTGATGTTAGCAGCCTTCTCCGACACGCTGGCAAAAGATATATGGCGGTGTCCGAAGAGTGCCATATCGCAATGAATCTCGTCCGAGATGACCAGCAGGCGATGATCATAGCAGAAGTCAGCTAACCGGCTGAGCGTCTCACGTGTCCAGCAGATGCCACCCGGATTGTGAGGATTGCATAGTATCAGCAGCCGGCACTTGTCGTCGCAAACTCGCTCCAAGCCCTCGAAATCCATGTCGTAGTAACCATCCTCCCGTCTGATAAGCGGATTCCACACCACCTCCCGATGATTGCCGCGGGGCGTGAGGAAGAAAGGATGATAGACCGGCGGCATGACGATCACCTTTTCGTCGGACTTCAGAAAGATGTTGCAGACCAGTCCTATGCCCTTGACGATACCGGGAATAAACGACAGCCACTCCCGCTTGATGTCCCACTGATGATGGGAGAGGACCCAGTCGTGGATAGCGGGGAAGTAATCTTCCGGCTCTATAGTGTAGCCGAGAATAGGATGCTCCAACCGATGACGCAAGGCATCGAGAATCTCCGGACAGACTGCAAAATCCATATCTGCCACCCACAAGGGTTGCAGGTCGTCACGTCCCCAGCGTGGTTTCAGTGCCTCGTGCATGAGATCACCCGAACCACGCCGCTCAATGATCGTATCGAAATCGTATTGCATAACTAAGAGTTGAGAGTTGAAAGGTGAAAGGTGAGAGTTGAGGCCGGGGCTATGCCCAACTCTCATGATTCCTATAATTAGCCCTCCAAAGCCTGCTTGATGTCCTCAAAGAGATCGTCGACATCCTCCAATCCGATGGAGAGACGGATCGTCGTGTCGCTGACATCCATTGCCTTTTTCATTTTGTCAGGGAAGAGACCAAAGATTGTACTG
This sequence comes from Hallella absiana, assembly GCF_025457485.1. Lineage (NCBI taxonomy): Bacteria > Pseudomonadati > Bacteroidota > Bacteroidia > Bacteroidales > Prevotellaceae > Hallella > Hallella absiana. The sequence continues at coordinate 128,054 of NZ_JAMXSP010000009.1, read as the reverse complement.
GCAGGATGGATGGCCAGCGTGCGGTTGTCGAAGAGATTGGTAGCACGGTGGATGAGTTTCAGATGATCAATCATGCGGAAGCAAGCATCTTTCGACTCCAAATCTATGCACACCATAGCGCCTGCCGTGGTGCCGAACTGCCGCTGTGCGAGCTCATGAAAAGGATTATCCTCCAAGCCCACATAGTTGACCCGCTTGATCTGAGGGAGAGTCTGAAGCTTTTGTGCCAAGACCAATGCATTGGAGGACTGCACACGATAGCGCGCGTCGAGTGTCTCCAGTCCCATCGTCTGCAGGAAAGCCACCTGCGGAGTCATGTAAGCGCCAAGATTAAAAAGCATCTCGTTTTTCATCACCTCACCAAAATGCGGTGTGGTGCCATAGTCGATGACCAGTCCGCCTAATGATGTAGCGCCACCGCTGACATACTTCGTACTGGACACCACCTCGATGTCTACGCCCAAGTCATGGGAAGAGAACATCGTGAAGGGAATGGTTGTCGTGTCGGCTACCAATGGGATATGATGGGCGTGGGCGATCTCTGCCAGCTTGCTCAAGTCAGCCACCTCCATCTGCGGGTTGGTGATGATCTCCAAAAAGATGCAGCATGTATTCTCGTTGATAACAGCCTCCACAGCCTCCGGATCAGTCAGATCTGCAAGCTTGCAGCCCACACCGAATTTGCGGAGGGTGGACATGAGCAAAGAGAACGTGTTGCCAAAAAGATGCTTCGATGTCACAACATTCTTGCCTTGTGCCGCAAGTGCCATGATCGTATTGCTGATAGCTGCCATACCACTATTGAGCGCAATGACATTCTTTGCGCCGGTGAGGGCCTTGACACGTTCCTCAAAGTTGGAAACCGTAGGATTTTCACAACGGGAATAGTCAGGTGCGTCGATACGGTTGCAAAAGGCATCGCTCATCGTCTGAGCATTGTCAAACTCATAGGCTACTGCATTGTACACCGGCATACTGAGTGCATCGTAAGCGTCGCGCCGCTTATAGGGCACATGTATGGCTTGTGTCTGTTTCTTCATAATCTCTTTATCAATAATAGTTCTTTACGAAAGTTCTACTTTAGTACCTCACGCCATACAGCAACCCTGTACGACAGGATTAATACCACTGCACAGCATTGCTGTAACCGCTCCGCTTGTCATACTTCAGTGCGTCGGTAAGTGTGGCAGCGTTGCAACGGAAGGTGAAGTTATAGCTTGTGTATGGAGCCAGCACCACAGAGCAACTCATGTTGAAGCAGTGAAGATCGCGCTGCAACGACGCTGTGGTCATTGAGATCTTGTGGTTGTCGAAATCATAACCACTGGAGAAGCTGATATTCCATCCGTCGCTGATGCGCAGGTTGCCGCTCATATTCAGAGTCTGGGAGAAGCTGTAGGGATAGCGCATACTCTTATAGTTGAACTTCCCGGAAGTGTTCTCCCTCATCGTGATGCCATAGCCGAAGGTGATGGACCAAGGCATGGAGAAGCGCATATAGCCGTCGTCGTCGGTGCTGGCCTTTCCGCCACCACTTTTCTTCTTGGCTCCATTCTGTGCCTTGATCATCTCGTCATCGACATTACTGTTGATGTCGGTGTCTATGCCCTCGTCATCATCGTTGTTGTCTTTGTTCTTGTTGTCCTTGTCCTCATCGCTTCCACCACCGAAGAGTTTGGCAATCTTCTCGGGAGTGAGCGTATAGGAGATGTTCTGCGACATGCCCTGGAAACGGCCAAAGCGGCCACGGCCCCACTCTGTATGGTTACCGACATAAGGCTTGCCGTTTTCGTCGAGATCATAAGCGTAGGTAGCAAAGACCGCATTCATGTTGAAAGTATAGTTCTTCCACCATTTCAGTCTCAGTCGCATGCTCAGATCACTCCACTTATGATAAGAGGCCGCCATGTTGTAGGACATGCTGGCACCGAGTTCATCGATAAGACTGATCTTCTTGAAACCCGTCGAATCCTCGTCGCTCTTGATTTTCATCTCAAGATTGTTGGACAAGTCCATCGAGATGCTACCCGTCTTGCCTTTGCCCGGCACGGAATAGAGCTGGTCGGAATAGGGTGAATACTCCACGAGCGACACGTTGCCGTCGGCATCAGTCTTCTGATAGGTCTGATAATAGCCGTAGCGCGAAGCACCGAAATCAGGCGCATAGCTGAAGGAGATCTGCGGTGTGATGACATTGCGGATGGCCTGAATCTTATCGCCGAAGATCTTTCTGTTAGGGACGGCAAACAGATAGAGCTTGGTATTGGCCGAGAGACTCAGGTTCCAGTTATAGACATTGTGGAAGCCGTAAGTCGTGTCCCGCACCTCTTCCTGTCTCGCCTGGTCCCAGGAGCGAGTGACCTTGCTCGAATACATACGGTCAGTGAAGTTGAAGGAGGGCGAGATGTTGATATAGTTGAACAGCGTAAAGTTGCCGCTGATCGGTATGTTGTGCTGCATGCCGTTTTTCCAGTCCTTGATAAGATTGGAGTGCATGAGCTTGTCTTCCTTGGTGTTGATCGAGTTGCTGAGCTGTCCGGTATAGCTCATCGAGATCTTCTCATACCATTTCTCGTCGCCCACCTGATGCTTGCGGCGGAAGGGATAGAAGCGTGAGATGTTGATATTCAGGTCGGGCAACGTCATGGCGATACTCGAATCGCGCATATTCTGCGAGAGGTTGGCAGAGGAACTCAGCGACAGTCCGATGCTGGAGAAGGTGGTGCTCCAACTGACCGAAGAGGTACGTGTCGACTGGGTAAGCGACTGCGGATTGTACATACTCGTCAGATTGTTGCGCTCATACTTCGAAGACGCAAAGTTGACGCTTGCCGAAAGACTGCTGAAAGGGTTGGCCTTAGCGTCTTGGCGGTGGCTCCATTGCAGTTTGAAGCTCTTCTGCTCAGAGAAGTCCGGCATGCCCTTGTCACCGGTCTTGGTGTCCTGATAGCTGAAGAGGAATGAGCCACTGTATTTATAGCGTTTCCGATAGTTGCTGGCTGCCGAGAAGCCCCACGAGCCTTTGGTGTAGATCTCGCCCAAGAGCTTCAGATCCCACTTGTCACTCATGGCAAAATAGTAGCCGCCATCGCGCAAATAGAATCCACGGCTGTTCTCATCACCATACGTCGGCATGATGAAGCCACTGGAATAGCTCTTGGTGAAGGGGAAAAAGCCGTAAGGAATGGCGAAAGGCAACGGCACATCGGCGACAACCAGATAGGCCGGGCCAAAGACCACATCCTTGCCGGGACGTACCTTGGCACGCGACAAAGCAATATAGAAGTCGGGATGCGGTGCGTCGCAAGTGGTGTAGCGTCCGTGAGCCAGATAGATCTCACCATTGTCGTTGCGTTTTGACTGCTCACTGGTCAGGAAGCCATCCTCCTGCTGGGTATATACATGTTTGATGAATCCTTTCTTGGTCTTGAAGTTAAACGACATTGTGTCGGTGTCGTAGGTGTCCTGCCCCATGACAAAGACTGGCTTACCCTTGATACCGTCCTTTGCCGTGGTGTCTTTGGATCCGGTAGCATGCACAAGACTGCTGTCAAGACTCAACTTGATCTTGTCGCTCTTCAAGTCCATATTCTCGTACTTCACCTCAGCCGAACCGTAGAGATGGGCGGTATTGGAGGATGCCATATACACCAGCGAGTCATCGGCCTGATAGGTCACGGGGGCATCGATGCCGTTTTTCTTCTTACGGTTGATGGAGTCGAGGCGCAGCGAGTCGTCTACCGCCTTGTTGTGGTGATAGACAGCGAGTTGCAGCGAGTCCATGTCCGTGGTGTCGGTAGCGGCATCATCTGCCTGCAATCCTTTGACACGGGAGGAGTCCGTCTGTGTGGTATCAGCCTTCTTGCCGGTAAGCCGCTTGTCGGGAGAAGGCATAGCGCCACTGGCCATGGCCACAACCATGACACCCACTGCCGATAATATAATGAAAGGCTTACTTCTCAATGGATATTCTGAATAATGTGAATACAATGAATAGCGCTCATCATGAGCTATGCAAAATTACGCAATATCTGTTGAACAACCGAGGGTTTACGCATTTTTAACGTTCAGGCTCAAACAGGGTTTTCCATTGCAGGAAACGCTGGAGACCGTTCTCTCCAAACTTGGCAAGGCTCTTCGCGGCCTGCTCTGGCGTCTTGACTTTCTTGAGATTGGACTTGCTGTAGAACTTATCAGCATAGCAAATCAGCTTCTCTTCCAGTGTCTCAGGCAGGAAATCCTGATGTGGCAACGGCAAGTTCTGACGCACGATCTCCTCTTTGGTCAGTCCCGCGCCGGTATGCCGCTCGCATACGCGGGCATGCTTGGGATAGCCTTCCTCACGCATCAGCTCTGCGCCCAAACGGCCGTGACAGATATAAGGCTCTGTACCGTGACAGGCAATGCCGGGCGCGTCACAACGGAAGATGCCGATGTCGTGAAGCATCGCTGCCTCCTCGACAAACTGCCGGTCGAGATTCAACTCGGGATGACGGTCGCAGATCTCCAATGCCCGCGCCGTCACAGCACGACTGTGAACGAGCAGGATATGGCGCAACTCATCGTCGGCAGGATAGTATTTGTCTATGATCTTCTGATAATCCATATAAAACGAATTCATCATCCACCCTTCTCCTTGCTTCTTTGCAGGCCTGGCCACGCCACAGCGGCGACGGCTCTGCTCTTTGGGAAGCAAAGAGAAGAATAGATGATGAAATATGATATTAGTGTTGACGCTCTATGTAAGCGATGACATTGCCCTTCTGGACTTTGCTGCCCTGCTTGGCGTTGATCTCCACGAGCTTGCCGCCGAGATCAGCCTTGACCTCCACAAACTCGCCCCAAGGAGCCTGAATATAGCAGAAGGTATCGCCTTCCTTATATTCCTTGCCAATGTAAGGCTCTACGGCAGGAGCGCACTCGCCCTCGCCCTGGAACTCCCAGAACACCTGACCCTTCACCGGAGCGACAATAGCGTCTGCCTTGGCGTGCTTGAAGGCGGCGAGCTCCTCTGCAGAGAGTTTGCTGCCCATCTTGGCATCCTTAGCCTTCTGCAGGTCGGCCAGCATGTTCTTCTTTGCCTGACCGCTCTTGTAGTTGCGATACTGCTCGGGGTGCATGGCGAGCTCGAAGAGTTCTTCGTCGTCCTTGCCATAGTCCCATCCGTTCTCGTCCATCTCCTTCTTGAAGTCGTCCAAAGCGGGTTTCAGCAAGGTATGCGGATCAATGTCGGTAAACTCATAGCCTTTTTCCTTGGCCAGTTCCTTCAGCTCGGGAGCGATCTCGCCAGGCACCTTGCCACTGCGGCCGAGAATCATTCCCCACATGGAATCATCCATATAGACATAGCGTCCCTTGCCTTGCTCCATAGACAGCAAGTTCATCAAAGAGATGTTCTTTGTATACTGAGAGAACGGTGTCACCAATGGTGGATAGCCCACGCGAGGCCATACGTAAGCAACCTCATTGAAGAGCTTGATGAGCAGATCGTCGACGCTCAACTCGGGTTCGCCTTTCTTCTTACGCAGATTGTTGATAGTTCCGCGGATGCCGCCAAGGTCGCTCATCATCGAACCCATCATACCGCCGGGCAGTCCGCAGCTCAACAAGAGCGAGGACATCAACTTGTTTTGAGGATTGATGAAGTAGCCCAACCACTCGTCGATGAACTCCTGGGTCAGCGCACGTGCCTTCATATAGGCGTCCATGTTGATGTCTGCCACCTCAAAGCCGGCGTTCTTCAACATGCTCTGCACAGAGATGACATCGGGATGAACCTTACCCCACGACAGCGGCTCAATGGCAGTGTCGATAATGTCGGCGCCGTTCTTGCAGACTTCCAGGATAGAAGCCATACTCAGACCCGGACCGGAATGGCCATGATACTCGATGATGATCTCGGGATGCTTGTCCTTGATCATCTTGGTGAGCTTGCCCAAGAAGGCAGGCTGACCGATACCGGCCATATCCTTCAGGCAGATTTCCTCTGCACCGGCCTCTATTTCCTGATCAGCCAGATGGCTGTAGTATTCAAGTGTATGGACGGGTGAAGTGGTGATACACAGTGTTCCCTGCGGTGTCATACCTGCTTCCTTGGCCCACTTGATAGACGGCGCGATGTTGCGGATGTCATTCAGACCATCGAAGATACGGGGAATGTCCACACCCTGGGCATGCTTGACACGATACATCATCGCACGCACATCGTCAGGCACAGGATACATACGCAGGGCATTCAAGCCACGATCAAGCATGTGGGTCTTGATGCCTGCCTCATTGAAAGGCTTGCAGAAGGCACGCACTGCATCGTTAGGATTCTCACCAGCCAAGAGCTGCACTTGCTCAAAAGCACCGCCGTTGGTTTCCACACGGGAGAAACATCCCATGTCTATGATGACCGGAGCAATACGCTCCAACTGATCCTTGCGTGGCTGAAACTTACCTGAGCTCTGCCACATGTCACGATAAACGAGACTGAACTGAATTTTCTTACTCATATTTATCTACTACTTCTGTTTTCATCTATTTCTTGCTGTGGGAGTCTCTTCCTCCCTCGCTAAGGCTGCAAAATTAAATAAAAAAAAGCAAAATACGGCTTGTACGGTTGATTTTTTATGATTTATAACTATCTTTGCACTCAAAAAGTAACACTCTCGATGATGCGTGCAAAAACATTGATCACTGTCACTTTGGCCGCAGGCTTGTTTGCAGCTTGCAGCAGTGACAAAGCAACAAAAGATCTCTCCAACATTCAGTTGGAGTCGGAACTGAAGATCACAGGCGACAAGACCGTCTATGGACTGGCCTGCGAGGGCTGTAACGACTCTACCATTCTGCTCCTGCCCAACGACGGAAGTGATCCGGTGAAATACGACATCATTGACGCCACACGCAACCACAAGGTCCGGGGCAAGATCAAGACGGGTGACTGGATCTGTCTGCTCACCAACAAACACGACAAGCACGTGGCTGACTTCGTGATGGATCTCGACCAGTTGCGCGGCATCTGGTGCTATATCGTCATGCCGAAGATGCGCGACTATGCCAAAATGAGCAAGCGCCTGCAGGCCCGCATGATGGAGAACATGAGCGACTCGATGAAAGAGACGTTCCTCATCCCGCGCGAATATGGCTTCTGGCTCAAGCGGCAGTGGCAAGCTCAAAGCGTCGGCTATGTCAAAGAAAGCAGCACTCTGGCCGAAGAGAGCCCAGTGGTCTATCCTCAACTGGGCTATTACGTCGCCTGGGGCATCTGGAATGGCAAGATCGTCATCGCAAGAGGCATCCCGAAGTTCAGCGACACGGGGCAGGTGTCAGTAACGAATATGGTAAACGACACCTGCGACGTTGACTACTTAGATGCCGACTCTCTCGTGCTCTCATCCGACGGACAGAGCCGCAGCTACTACCGCAAGAGCGACATCAACGATGTCAACAAGCGGGCCAATGCCATCGCTGCCATGCGCAGCAAGCAGGCCCTCCAGCAGGCCACGGAAAGCAAATAACTGCACAACAGATCTCCGAATGCAAAAAGCCCTGGGCACCATTGTCTCAAATGGTGACCAGGTTTTTTTAGGTATATGCGCATCTTTTTATGGATCCTTCATGCCAATATGCGCTCTGCGAGGAACAAGCAATCAGGAAAGCAAAGCGACTGAAACCTTTTCTTCTTGACGTCTTACCGTGCAAACAAAGAACTTGACAAAAACCAGTCGGGAAGAAGTCTCAAAATAGAAAAAAAACGTATTATAAAATAGAAAAAGCAACTGCGAAAAGGCCATTTTTATAGCTTCGTTTGGTCATCTCAGTGATTTTACTCTGTCATCTAACCGAGATGACGAGGTCATCTCAGTGAGATGATAACAAGAAAAGGGTGCTTTGACGAGAAATTCTCTAGAGAATTTCTCGTCAAAGTACCCTTTTGATTTTGGTAGGCAAAGCGACTTGATTGTACACCTCTGATTATTAGCCACTTACAAAAAGTAGCTAAAAATCGCAAAATCAAGAGCAGAAGAGGGCTTGCTTCAAAAAATCGCCGCCACAGAGGCGGAAAATTGTCAGTTTATCCAACAATATTATGACTGAGCCTCTATCTGTTTTCATTCACGCCTATTCGTGCGTCTCGAAACGTTTCTGTGCCAAGAGCTCATAGCGTGTGCCCTTGCGCCCATAGTTTGCATAAGGATAGATGCTGATGCCCCCACGGGGAGTGAACAATCCCGTCACCTCTATATATTTAGGATCCATCAACTTGATCAAGTCCTCCATGATAATGTTGACACAGTCTTCATGGAAGTCGCCATGATTGCGGAAGCTGAAAAGATAGAGCTTCAGGCTCTTGCTCTCCACCATACGCACATCAGGGATGTAGCTGATGCGGATCTCAGCAAAGTCGGGTTGTCCGGTGATCGGACAAAGCGACGTAAACTCAGGGCAGTTGAACCGCACCCAATAGTCGTGATCCTGATGTTTGTTGACAAAGGTCTCCAGCACTTCCGGAGCATAGTCCATCTTGTATTGTGTCTTGGCACCGAGGGCTTTGAGTCCCTCTGATTTGCGTGTATCTTCCATATTGTTTTTTGTTTGAATCATCTGATTTCTATCTTTCCAGCCTTATCAGAGGCTGAACACATTCCATATATTATAGTTGACGCCTACGTCATAGACATCCTCACCTTCGTGCTCCTTAAGTCTTTTCACGACGCGAATGGTCACCGGCAGTGCAATGATCTCATAGACAGTCTTGAGCACTACTTGCCACAGCATCAGCGCAGGCAGAGCCGTGAGCGGCACAACTCCACCCAAGGCCAGCGGAAAGAAGATCAGTGAGTCGCAACTCTCTCCGGCCACCGTACTCCAAATGGCACGGGAGGAGAAATGACGGCCTTTATCACGGATCTTCATCTTGCTCATCACGTAGGCATTCATAAAACTGCCCACAACGAACGCCACAAAAGAAGCCAGGGCTATGCGGGGTGCTAAACCAAAAACGGCATGGAAGCCTTCCTCATTGTGCCAGTAGGGCGCACCGGGAATGGCATCACACAGGGCTCCCATCGCCACGAAGAAGAAATTCATGCCAAAGCCCAGCCAAATCAGCAGACGAGCCTTGCGATAGCCCCACACTTCGCACACGCAGTCATTAATAATATAGGATACGGGAAATACCAGCAGTCCGCCCGTCAGATTGACAGGCCCCACGGCAATCTGCTTCGTTTCCAACACGTTTGCCGTAATCAGACAAACACAAAAGAGGGTGCTGAACAGCATGAACAGCACGCTCACGGATTGTTTTTCTCTTTTCATGTTCTTGTTTTTAAAGAGGTTAGACAAGCACTCTGTAAAATATTGAATAATGAATTAAATACAGTATTGAATATTGAATTTAAACAGTGATGAATGGCGACGGCTCCAAGCCTATACCTGACAAAGAAGATAAGCGATATATCCGATAAAGAGCGCCGACAGTACGCCTCCTTCCCAGCGCTCAATGCGATACTTGGTGAAGGAAAAGAGCCAAAGCAGAATCATGGAGATAACCATCACGCTGAGATCTACAGTGGTAATGCCTTGCGTACTCATCGGGGAGATGATGCCGGTGACGCCAAGAATCATCAGAATGTTGAACACATTGGAGCCTAACACATTGCCAATGGCAATGCCACTGTTACCTCTGCTGGCAGCAACTGTGCTGGTAGCGAGCTCAGGCAACGACGTACCGCAGGCCACAATCGTCAGACCGATCACGGCATCGCTCACGCCTAAGGTATGGGCCAATGCTGAGGCATTATCCACAAACACCTCTGAACCGACAATCAGTCCGATCAAGCCAACGACGATTAGCAAGGACGCTTTGCCCACACCGATATTGACCGGCTGCTCCAAAGAATCCTCGCCTGCCTTCATGCCTTTCCTGGCTTCAAGCAGCGTCAGATACATGAACACGAGAAACAAAACAAACAGTATAGCTGAATCCACCCTGCTGATGTTGCCGTCCAGACAGAGCATCAACAGCACTACAGAAGCAACAAGCGCAAACGGGATGTCGCGTTTCACGGTGCCATGAAGGATGGAGATCGGGGCGACCATAGCTGCCACACCCACAATGAGCAAAGCATTGAAGATGTTGCTGCCAACCACATTGCCCACTGCCAAACCAGGTTTGCCGCCAAGTGCAGACATCAGACTGACGAAGAACTCAGGCATGGAGGTTCCCATGGCCACAACGGTCAGACCTATCACGATTTGAGGAATACCCATACGAGTGGCGATACCTACCGAACCATCAGTGAGCCAGCCTGCTGACTTCACCACAGCTACGATGCCTATTACCAACAAAGCAACCTGAATCCAAGTTTGAGAAGGAGCAAAGTTAAACAGCAACAAACTCATATTAAACATATTTTTTGCAAAGGTACGAAAAAACCCTGAATATTCACATACTCAGGGTCTAAAACTAACAATCACACAATTATAAATCTATCAATCTATTATGCTCTTATGTCAAAGCCTGCACTTGGCTTATGCCTTAAGAGACTGGTACAAAACCTAAATGCTTCAAAAATGCTTAAACCTATTTGCTTACTTATCTGCACTATAGATTGCAACAGATATGCCACAGCAGCCAGCCGGCCACTGTGGCATAATTGTATGACAATATGTCAACTCAACACTGCTATTACTTAGCAGCCTCTGTCTCTTTGTTTTCCTCACTGCTCTCTGCCTCCTCGGGAGCCAAAGTAGCCTTGAAGTCGGAATAGCCGTTGGTGACCAGAATGTTGTACCACTGCAACAACTTCTTGATGTCGCTGTCGTGAACACGATCCTCGTCAAACTCGGGCAGCACCTCCTTGAAATATGCACGGAGTTCCTTGCCGGATACCTTCTTGTAGTTGATGGAGGCTTCCTTGCAGCCTTCCTTCTTGGCTACATTGTCCAGCACCTGCCACAAAGGCACATCATCACCGGTAGTGTACATGGCAATATCGCCCAGGCTGGTCACCTTGTCGGTAGCGAAGGCGGGCTGACGGCGATGTGTGGCATCAATAGCCTCAACGATCAGATTCATCTTACCACGACTTACCAACTTATACAATCCGGGCTTACCGGCAATCGATAATATTGTTTCCATTGTTTGCTAAAATTTTGCTTTGTTATGATGTTTATTGATTGATTTCTGTCTTGTGCATTCTCTTTATTACCAACAGAGCGCGTCACCCTCCTGCTGCTTACTGCCTACTGCCCCAACGCGCGAAGCATGTCATCAACCTGCCTGTCGAGATCAGCTTCACCGTCGTTCACGATCGTGTAGTCGCAACGACGTCTCACCTCTTCGGCCGGCAACTGGCTGTCGATCCACTGCATGGCTTTCTCGCGAGTAATATGGTCGCGGGCCATGATCCGGCGAACTCTCACCTCCAAAGGTGCGTCGACAAAGACGAAAGCATCGAAAGCCACACGACGGTCAAAGCCACTGTCGAAAAGGATAGCACTCTCCAGCCATGCACAGCCGCTCTGCTCGAAGTCCTGTGCCACTGCCGGATGCACAATGTTGTCGACAGCCTGCTTGTTCTCATCAGAGGCAAGCAGGAAACTCGCCAACACTCTCTTCTGCAAATCATGGCCTTGGTAGACATCGTCGCCCACGAGCTCACGCAACTGACGTTGCAAGACAGCGTCTGTGCGCATCAGCCGCTTGGCAGCAGCGTCACAGTCATAGACCTGCATGCCGCGTTGGGCAAGGAGACGACAGACAAAGCTCTTTCCGCTACCTATGCCACCGGTGATCGCGATTCTTTTCATTGCTGCTCTATGAGATAATCGACCTGGTTCATCTCAAGCCGGACATTGCTTACACCTCTCGGCCGTTGTGTGACGTAGAGATTGCATTTATCCGACGGGTGGGCTGAGATATCTTTGAAGTCCACCACCACACGGAAGTCACTGGCCTTGACTTGACGATAGAGACTGGCACCGACGGTAAACGTCACATTGACCCGCTGGGGGAATGTGCGGATGACTGTTCCGATGGGTCTGTTGATTGCTGTGATTGGCACTTCCATGGTCTCCTCGGTGAGGATGTCGGGAAACAGGGTGATTTTGACTTTTGCCGGTGTGATCTTTACGCCGTTGATAGGCCGGAGTCTGACCACTCTCGTCACCGTATCAGAGAAGTTGGTGATGCGGAGAAACTCTGTCATCACCGTCTCGATGCTGTCCAACTTGGCTTTGCTGGCATAGACCGTCACCTTGTCGGGCCAGAACTGCACATGAGAAAGATAATAGTCTTTGGCCGGCACAATGTTTCCCGCCAGACTCACCTTCACCTCTTTTTTCCGACCATAGTTGAAGTAGAAGTCCAACCGGTCGCTCTTGATACCCGAGATGGTAGACGAGGAGAAAAGTTGCTGCCTGATCTGCCGTTGGATGTCGACCATCGGTACAATGCCGTGTCCCGTCTCGCCGTCGGCATAAGTGTCGAACTTCAGCACTACCGGACGAAAGCGACGACTCGTGGCATAGCCCAAGAGCATAAAGCCCTTGTCGTGGACAGTCACACGCACCGTGTCGGTCAGCGGCGTGGTAATCACCACGTTCTTGGGCACTCCGACAAGGCGCACGGCGACCGGAAACTCTTCGTCATACGTCTCGTTGAGCGTCTCCATCAGCCAGAAGATGCCTGAGAGGAAGAGGAAGAATAAGAAAATCAGAAACTGCTTGTTCTTGGAACTGAACAAGAAGCTTCTGACCATATTGAGGAAAGACCCTATATTATGCATTAGGCTGCTGCTGAGCTGCGTCCTGGAAGACGTAGTTCTTATCAACCGAGATCACCACGCCACGTGCCACTTCAACCTCGACGACATTCTTCTCGTTGTCGAGACGCTTCACGGTGCCATAGACACCACCGCCGGTGACGACCTTAGATCCTTCCTGCAAAGAGTTCTGGAACTCGCGTATCTTTTTTTGTTTCTTCTGCTGGGGGCGAATCATGAAGAACCACATGATGGCGAAGAGTGCCACCAGCATGATGAGCATTCCACCGAAGCCGCCTCCTTGTTGAGCTGCCTGAGCAGCCAGTACCATTGTATTCATTTACTGTCTGATTAAAAGATGATTGTTTTGTTATGAATAGCCGCATACCCCATTGATGCCAGAGGCACGCTACACATTATTATATATAGTCTACATTATATATAGTCTACTCCTGCTCTTCGGGCTCTTCTGACGCTTTCGCTTCTGAAGGCTGAGCATCCTCGCTGTCTTCTTCAGGCTGGGGAGCCTCGACCGGCGCATCGTGATGGACAAAGCGCATGCGACCTGCCGACTGACCATTTCGACCCATCGGCTGATGATCGGGGCGTTCTGAGCGCTCAGGCATCTCTTTCATCATCTTACCGCTGTCGATCAGATGGCGGGCGATGGAGTCGAGCATGCCATTGATATATCCGCCACTGCGCGGAGTGGAATAGAGCTTAGCCAACTCCACATACTCGTTGATCGTCACCGACACCGGAATATTTGGGAAGGTGAGCATCTCTGCAATAGCGATCTGCATGATCACTACGTCCATATAGGCCAGACGCGAGAAATCCCAGTTGCGGGAAGCCTCACTCATGTAGTGCTGATACTCATCGGCATTGAGAATCGTGGAGCGGAAGAGTTTGCGGGCAAAGTCTTTGTCCTCGACATCCTTCCATTCCGGCAGCAGTTCCTGCTTGTTCTTGTTCTTCGGATCGAAGCGCTTGATGGTCTTCAGCACGAAGGTATCCACCACCTCCTTGTCGTCATTCCAATAGAGGCTCTTCTCCTCCAGCAGAGCGTCGAGATCGTCGTTGGTTTCGATAAACATCTTATAGAGCCGGCGCCACAGTTCACGATCTTCGTCGTAAGTCGTCTCGGGAGTTTTCATATACTCTTGATACAGCTCGCTCTGCTCGATCTGGTTGCACAGCTTACGGATGAACTCTATATCGTCTTTCCATGTGAGTTTCTTGTCCTCAAGGAACTCATTGAGCATCTTGTTCTCTTCCAGTTGAACCGCGAATTTGTTGAAAGCGAATTTGGGCGAGGCCGGCTGTGTGCCCTCACGCTCAGCACGCTGATTGAGCACATCGAGACGATGACGCTCCTCCTGCGTGATGGCGACCATCAGATCCAAGAGATAGTTGTACAAGTCGTATGCCTTGGAGAGGCTGAAAAGCAGTTCCTTCTCAGCTGCGTCCATATTCTTATTACCGTTTTGATAGTATGCATAGGTTAACTGGACTATCTTTATACGTATTAGTTCGCGATTAATCATTTTCTTCTATTCCGTCTTAAAACATGTTTTACGCTGCAAAAGTAGGGAAAATTCCGTGGATATGCAAGAAAGAGGTATCAAAAGACTATTTTTTTAGATAAACTTTGCACATTGCTTTGCTCAATTCAAATAAAAGCACTACCTTTGCACCGCTTTTCAGATTGATACATATTATTGATTCAGTGTGATGGCGAATTAATTAACGATTTAATTTAGAGTAACACAAATGAAAGAAATCAGCATTTCAGGTAAGAAGCGCGAGGCCCTTGGTAAGAAAGCTTCTAAAGCCCTTCGTAAGGAGGGAATGGTTCCCTGCAACCTCTATGGTGAGGAGCGCGTAGACGGCAAGCCAGTAGCATTGGCTTTTGCCTCTCCCTTCAGCGAGCTGCGCAAGCTCATCTACACTCCCCACATCTATGTCGTGAAGATCAACATCGACGGCACTGACCACACTGCTGTGCTCAAAGAGATCCAGTTCCACCCCGTCACAGACGCTCCTCTGCACGTCGACTTCTATGAGGTCAACGATCAGAAGCCTATCACCATCGGTATTCCTGTGAAGCTCGTAGGTCTGGCACAGGGTGTTCGCGACGGTGGCCGTATGAACCTCTCTATCCGTAAGATCAACGTTACTGCTCCTTACCAGCAGATTCCTGAGCACCTCGACGTCGACGTCACTGCTCTGCGCATTGGTAAGAGCATCAAGGTTGGCCAGCTCTCTTACGAGGGTCTGGAGCTCGCTACAGGCAAGGACGTGGTCGTTTGCTCCGTGAAGATGACACGTAACGCCAACGCCAGCGCAGCCAGCGACGACACTGACGCTTCTGCAGACGCAGAAGCTGACGCTGAGAGCAAGTAATCCATCTCTGTAGGTTACCGATATCGATAGACATTGGATAAGTATTTGATCTGTGGTCTGGGTAATCCCGGTGATGAATACGCCGGTACTCGCCACAATACAGGATTTATGGTATTGGACGCTTTTGCTAAAGCGTCCAATATTTGTTTTGAGGATCGCCGTTACGGCTTTGTGGCTGAGACGTCCCTGAAAGGCAGAAAGGTGTTCTTGCTCAAACCGACGACGTTTATGAACCTCAGCGGCAACGCCGTGCGCTATTGGCTCAACGAAGAGAAAATCGACCAAAGCCGGTTGCTCGTCGTCAGTGATGATGTGGCATTGCCCTTGGGCGATTTCCGGCTGAAAGCCAATGGAAGCAATGGAGGACACAATGGTCTGGGACATATCATGCAACTGATCGGCCAGAACTTCGCACGCCTGCGCGTGGGCATCGGCAACGACTATCCACGTGGCGGACAGATCGACTGGGTGCTCGGCCATTACTCCGACGACGACATGAAAGTGTTGCAGCCTACCATCGACATGGCAGTAGACATCATCAAGAGCTTTGTCCTCCAAGGCATCGACAACACGATGAACCAGTACAACAAACTGGGAAAAAAGCACTAAACAATGTTGAATGTGGAATGATGAATGAAGTCAACATTCATCATTCCACATTCAACATTCGTCATTGCAATCATTCATTCCTCATCATTCATCATTCAACATTGTATGAAAGATACTCTTCCTCAGCACGGTCCTTCGGCCCGCATCGACAAATGGCTTTGGGCAGCACGTGTTTATAAAACACGTTCCCTGGCAGTGGATGCTATCAAGAACAGCCGTGTGACCGTAGACGGAGCCAACGTAAAGCCAAGCCATATTGTTAAAGAGGGGCAGGTCGTCAGCGTGAAAAAACCGCCCATCACCTACTCTTTCCGCATTCTGGCTTGTATCGAACAGCGTGTTGGCGCCAAACTCATTCCGCAAGTCTACGAAAACGTCACGGATCCCAAGCAATATGAACTTTTGGAGATGAGCCGCATCAGCGGTTTCGTCGACAGAGCAAGAGGCACGGGACGCCCCACCAAAAAAGAGCGACGGGCCCTCGACGCCTTCATCGAGCCTGCCATGTTCGGCTTTGACGATGATGACGAGTGACAAACCGAAACATGAAGCGACACGCTCAAGCATGGCACACTCCCTTTACTCTTAACACGAAGTGTTGCACTCAAGAAGGAGCGCACCCTTTATCGAGCACGGTTTCAAGCCCAGAAGCTATTAGCCCCCCAGCGTGAGACTGACTGCATTTCCCATAGATGCCTGTGCGGCCGCTCCATGACGAATATCAGCAAAAAGAGGAGGCAATGACCACAAAACCGTCATTGCCTCCTCTTTTTGTTTTCTTCTATCTTAGCTGCCATCGTTATTCACAGCTGCTTGTCGCATTTTTTCCGTTGTTGGCTTCGGCCAGCATCTCCAGAGAGTTGCGCTCCCCTACTACCCAGATGATATCTCCGACCGTAAACTTACGCGAGGGACTAATCATGGTCAAGTTTTGCTGACCTTCCTCCACGCCCACTACCATGCAACTATAGCGGTCTCTGATGCCACTCTCACCAAGAGTCTTGCCCAAGAAAGCGCAGGAGCGCGACAGTACCATCTTTCTTAATTTCATCTCCCTTTCTTCTATATTCGGGTCTTCAGGCACCAGTTCTCCCTTGAGAGCCTTGCCAAATGCCTGCAGCTGCTCATCGCTGCCGATAGCCTGGAGACGGTCACCCGGGAAGATGATGTCATCACCGCCGGGGATGTTGATGCGCTGATGGCCACGCAGGATGCTGCTCACGTGTACACCATAGCGCGTGCGGAACTGTAACTGGCGCAAAGACTGTCCCGCCCATGCGCTGTCCTCGGGCACATCGAAATCCGACACATGGATATCGCGCTCCAAGAGATGATCGCCATACAACGGACGGCGCTTGCCCTGAACCTGGGCTTCTATCTCTCGACTGCGAAGGTTCTGAACGAAGAGACGCTCCAAGGCGATGGACCGCTTCTTCATCCTGCGTGACAAGACGATCAGCGTCAGCACCACCAAAGCCAGCGTGATGACAACGGCATTGGCGAAGCGGGCCAGATAGTTGCAGATATAGAACAGAAAGGCAGCAGCGATCACGACACGTGCAAGAACGGTGAACAGCAGCGGCAGACGGTTCATACGACTCTGAACCCACAGCGTCCTGAACTCCTCGCTATGGTTATGTTTCATCACGATGGCACGCAGGAAAGGTGCCAACAACAGCAGCAACAGCACACCACACACGCCATTGGCCCACCAGTGGGGCAGTAAATGACGAAAGAAGGGCAAGGCAAAGGACAGCATCACGGCAGTCACGGCCATGCACAGAATGGTGTAGACCAAGGTAGAGACTGCCATCTTGGTGAGCAAACGTTTCCAGTTGCTCTGCTCCTCTACCGTGTTTTGATGAGCCTGACCGAAGTGGTTGAGCCGACGAATCCACCGCTTGGGCAGGACATGCTCCAGGCCGTCGTAGCAGGGTACAGCGGCACGGATCATGTAAGGAGTCAGGAACGTGGTGATGACCGAGACTGCCACGACAACAGGATAGAGAAAGTTGCTGATCACACCGAGCGAGAGTCCAAGTGAGGCGATGATGAAGGCAAACTCACCAATCTGTGCCATCGAGAAGCCACAGCGCATGGCTGTCTTCAACGGCTGACCACTGAGCATGAAACCCAGCGTGCCGAAGATGCCCTGTCCAACAAGGATGGTCACCACCAATGCGGCAATAGGCAGGGCGTAGTCCACGAGCACACTGGGCTCGACAAGCATACCTACCGACACGAAGAAGATGGCGCCGAAGAGATTCTTCACCGGTTCCACCAACCGCTCGATCTTGTCAGCTTCGATCGTCTCCGCCAAAATGCTGCCCATGACAAAGGCACCGAAGGCTGAGCTGAAGCCGACAGCGGTGGAGATCCACGCCATCAGACAGCAAAGACCCAAGGCCACGATGACCATCGTCTCGTCGGTCATCAGCCGGCGTGTCTGCCGCAGAAAGGTGGGAACGATGAAAAGACCGACAACAAACCACAGCACGAGGAAGAAGCCTATCTTCAACACCGAATCGAGCATCTGCCCGCCATTGGGATCACTGCCACTGGCAATAGCCGACAGCATCACCATCATGACGATGGCAAGGATGTCCTCAAGAATGAGTACACTCATCACCAGCGAAGCAAAGCCCTGCTGACGGAGATCCATGTCGTCGAAGGCCTTGTAGATGATTGTCGTCGACGACATGGCAAGCATACCGCCAAGGAAGATGCAGTCGTAATGGTTCCAATGGAAGAGATGCCCCACACTGATGCCTAAGATGATCATGCTGAAGACGATCGACAAGGCCGCGATGACCGGTGCCATGCCCATCTTAAGGATCTTCTTGAACGAGAAGTCGAGACCCAAAGAGAACAACAGGAAGAGCACGCCTATGTCTGCCCACGTCTGGATATCGTGTTTGTCAAGTATCGACATGGTGTAAGGCATGTGGGGACTCACTAAGAATCCGGCTACAATATAGCCCAGCACAAGCGGCTGCTTAAGTTTCTTAAACAGTAATGTAACGGCTCCGGCAACTACAAGAATAAGTGCCAAGTCTTTGACCAGATTGGGAAGTTCAGACATCTATAATATATAAATAGGAGTGATCCCCGCCTTTCCCACAACAAGGAGAAAAACGAGATAAGACAGAATACAGAGGAAATGTGCCGACAACACAAGGTCTTGAATGGAGAAGCGCCATGCCTCTCCATTCAAAAACAAGTTATTAGTCGTTGAACGTACCGGCTATCTGGCAAATCTTCACGATGACATCCACGGCTTTGTTCATCACTTGGATGGAGACAAACTCATAGGGCCCATGGAAGTTCACACCACCGGCAAAGATGTTGGGGCAAGGCAGTCCACGGAAACTCAACTGTGCACCATCGGTGCCGCCACGGATAGGCTCCACCTTCGGTGTGACACCACTCTCCTGCATAGCCTTCAGGACGATGTCGATCACATACATCTTGGGATCAATTTTCTCCTTCATATTGTAGTACTGATCCTTGATGTCTACCTTCACCGTGCCTTCGCCATACTTCTCATTCATCTCCTTGGCAATGTTCTCCATGAAGTCTTTACGGTCTTCAAACTTGCGACGGTCGTGATCGCGAATGATATAGCTCAATTTGGCCTGCTCGCAATGGCTCTCGATGCCCAGCAGATGATAGAAGCCCTGATAGCCTTCTGTAGTCTCAGGTATGTCAGTCTCCGGGATGTGAGCATTGAACTCGCAAGCCAGGCGGCTGGCGTTGACCATCTTACCCTTGGCATATCCTGTGTGCACACTGCATCCCTTAATGGTCACCTTAGCCGATGCTGCATTAAAGTTTTCATATTCCAGATCACCGATATCACCGCCGTCCATCGTATAAGCCCAGTCACATCCAAACTTCTCCACATCGAAATGGTGGGCGCCCATGCCGATCTCCTCGTCGGGATTGAAGGCAACACGTATCTTGCCGTGCTCGATTTCCTTGTGATCCCGCAGGTAGCACATGGCCTGAACGATCTCTGCGATGCCGGCCTTGTCATCAGCGCCAAGCAGCGTAGTGCCGTCGGTGACAATCAGGTCTTCGCCCTTGTGGGCAAGCAGCTCTGGAAATTTCTTAGGAGAAGAAATGATGCCCGATGACAACTCAATGTCGCCTCCATCGTAGTTTTTCACGATACGGGCCTTGATATTTGCGCCACTTGCATCCAGCGCCGTATCGTAGTGAGAGATGAAGCCAATGGTCGGCGTCTCCTTTTTCGTGTTGGCAGGCAGGGTAGCGTAGATATAGCCCATGTCATCCATCTCGACGTCTTCGAGGCCTTCGCTCTCAAGTTCCTCCTTAAGATATTTGGCGAAGATAAGTTGTTTGGCGGTACTCGGCACGGTCTGAGAGTCCTCGGCCGACTGTGTATCGAACTTTGTGTAATTGATAAATCTTTCTGTTATGTCCATTTTAGATATAATACTGGTTTCTCATATTTTATTCGCAAAGATAAGGAAATTAAGTCATATTGCAAAGACTTTAGCAGTTTTTAAAGACAGAAGGACGTAAAGAGAGGGGGGAAACAAGATTTGACCCGACAAAAACTGCCGTCGGAAGTGTAAAAACAAACAATGCGCTCCGCTGTTCCTTGGAACGGCGGAGCGCAAAAGTGTGACCTCGGTGGGACTCAAACCCGCGACACTCAGAACCGGAATCTGATGCTCTATTCAACTGAGCTACGAGGCCATATTCTTTATTATCGTTCTGCAAAGGTAAGCAATATTTTCGCTATTACCAAATTTTCAACTTAAAAAAAAAACAATGCTTCTATCGGATTCCTTCTGTCGGGAAACAAGGAGCTCACATTGTGTAAGTCAAACTGCTTATGCCTTGACAACTGACAGAAGAGCAAAGACCAATATTTACTATTTGAAAAATTAATTTGCCTTTTGCTTGCATATTTATAATTAATAGCGTAACTTTGCAGCAGAATAGAAGAAAATTCTATTGTAGAAGATACATATTCATATCACTATACGACAATATTAACATAATCATCATATAATGAGCAAACTTATCAAGCCAACAGGCTACAAGGCCCTGCTCGACAAACATCAGACAGAACAGGGTATCAAACAGATCAAGGAGTTCTTCCAGCAAAACCTCGCCACTGAGCTGAGGTTGAGCCGTGTCACCGCCCCGCTCTTCGTCTTGCAGGGTCTGGGTATCAACGACGACCTCAACGGCGTAGAGCGCCCTGTCACCTTCCCTATCAAGGACATGGGTGAGGCAAAGGCTGAGGTCGTGCACTCCCTGGCTAAATGGAAGCGACTGACACTGGCAGAATACAATATACAGCCGGGCTACGGCATCTACACCGACATGAACGCCATACGCGCCGACGAGGAGATGGACAACCTCCACTCGCTCTATGTCGACCAATGGGACTGGGAGGCTGTCATCGAGAAGGGTGACCGCACGATTGCTTTCCTGGAGAATGTGGTGCGCCGCATCTATGCTGCTATCCTGCGCACAGAGTTCCTGGCATGCGAAAGCTATCCCCAGTTGAAACCCTTCCTGCCGCGCGATATCCACTTCATCCACAGCCAGGACTTACTCGACATGTATCCCAACCTCTCTCCCCACGAGCGTGAGGATGCCATCTGCAAGAAGTACGGTGCCGTGTTTGTGGAAGGTATCGGTGGAAAGCTCTCCGACGGAAAGAAGCACGATGGACGCGCTCCCGACTACGACGACTGGTCGACAGTGGCAGAGAACGGCAAGGCCGGCCTCAACGGCGACATCCTCATCTGGTATCCTGTGCTTGGCCGCTCGTTTGAGATCAGTTCTATGGGTATCCGTGTGGACAAGGAAGCATTGCTGCGCCAGTTGAAGATAGAAGGTAAGGAAGAGCGCGAGAAACTCTTTTTCCACCGTCAGCTCCTCGACGGCAAGCTGCCGCTGAGCATCGGTGGCGGTATCGGACAGAGCCGTCTGTGCATGGTCATGCTCCACAAAGCGCATATCGGTGAGATACAAGCCAGCATCTGGCCCGAGGACATGAGAAAGGAATGCGAGGAACTCGGCATGCCACTCATCTAAAAGATACAACAATAAAAGTTGCACACTGCTTAGGTCGTGTGCGCAAAAAAGAAGGTTCTATATTTAAGAAACCTTAATATCAGTAGCTCTCTGTTCTATAATCCGTCTTTTTTGGCTATATTTGTGGTAAATAAAAGAGTATGATTATGGAGCAGAGAGTGATTATTTCCAAACATTTGCAAACTGAAGTAGCCACAGCTATTTCAGAATGTGAGCACGATAAGATTTTTGTTCTTACCGACGAGACCACCCACGAGAAATGTTGGCCTGTGCTTGCCAAGCAGTTTGGCTTGCGCAATGCTTACGTCATCACCATCCAGTCGACGGACAGCCATAAGGATCTCACCTCGCTGTCGCACGTTTGGAAGGAGCTCGGTGACCATGGAGCCACACGTCACTCACTGCTCATCAACCTCGGTGGAGGCATGGTGACGGACTTGGGCGGCTTCGCGGCCTCTACCTTCAAACGTGGCATTGACTTCATCAACCTCCCGACAACACTGCTCGCTATGGTAGACGCCTCGGTAGGCGGTAAGACGGGTATCAACTTCAACGGACTGAAAAACGAGATCGGTGTGTTCAACAATGCGCGCTTCGTCATCCTCGACACTGAGTTCCTGCGTACACTCGATGATGAGAACATCCGTTCGGGCTATGCCGAGATGCTCAAGCATGGTCTCATCTCCGACGAGAAGCACTGGGCGGAATTGCTCAACTTCGACTTGGATCACCCTGACCTGAAGCAACTACAAACCATGCTGGCCTACTCTGTGAACGTCAAGAAGCGCATCGTGAAGAAAGATCCTCACGAGAAGGACATCCGCAAGGCACTGAATCTCGGTCACACCTTCGGACACGCCTTTGAGGCCTTCTCGCTCGACACACCCGGCAAGGAGCCCCTACTCCACGGCTATGCGGTAGCCTTTGGCCTCATCTGTGAACTCTATCTTTCTTCTGTACTCACCGGGTTCCCGACGGACAAGATGCGGCAGACTGTGCAGTTCATCCGTGAAAACTACGGTTCGTTTGACTTCAGTTGCGATGACTACGATCAGCTCATCGAACTCATGCACCACGACAAGAAGAACACGGGCACCACGATCAACTTCACACTCTTGGCAGGCATCGGTGACATACGCATCAACCAAACAGCCTCCGACGAGCTCATCAAGGAAGCTCTCGACTTCTTCCGGGAAGGGTAACATTTAAAAGGCAATTAAAGGATATGGCAGAAAGCAAACAAGAAACAGAGTTAGTAGAATGTGACTTTCGCAATACCGAGCAACGTGGACAGTATTTCACGCTGCTCGGACAATATATGATACACCCGATGGGAGGCATGGAGCGCGGACTCAACAACGATGAACAACAGCGATTGGCAACGTACATGACTCAACATCCCGACGCACATTGCTTTCTCCTTCGTCGGGGGAAAGAATATGTGGGATTGTCGACGTGCTACGAAGTTTTCTCTACTTTCCATGCGATGCCCTATCTCTACATCCACGACATCTTTGTTGGAGTTGAATACCGCAACGAAGGCTTAGGCTCTCTGCTCATCCAAAAGTTAATAGATTGGGCCCGTCAACACCACTGTTGCAAACTCACTCTCGAAGTCAGAGCCGACAACCTACCGGCTCGCCGTATTTATGCCAAAGCAGGGTTCAAGGACGTAGAACCTCCCATGTCGTTTTGGACAAAGGATTTGCTGGAATAAGAGCAACAAGTCTTTATTTGTTACTCTCTTTCTCCGCCGTCCGTTTTTTCTCCTCCATTGCCTGTCTGTAGGCATTGACAATAGGATCCCCGTCGCCCTTGTCCATTTCCTTGAACACCTCGCGTGTCTTCCGAAGGTGTTTCATGTCGCGACGGTACCGTTTGTCGAGCATCTTCGCAAAGTCGAACGTAACAACGAGGCCAACACCCGCTGGGGCAGACGTGTGTGCTGGAGCTTCCTTCTTGAGAGCATCGTCGACTCCGTCAAGTGCCGAGAGTCTATGGTCTCCCCATATGGTAACCTCAGAAAGCCGATGAAAATTAGGAAGCAAGAATGTAGAATCCTTGGCCTCGCCCGTCAACAGACGTTCTGTCAAATACTTCGCATGACTGACAGAGAGTGTGTCAAATTGGGCAGGAATGTAGCAGATGCCACGATAGTTGGTGGTATCGCGATAGCCCGATTTCGTGCTGACAATGGCGCCACGTACAGGCACATGCGTCTCCATGTCGGCAACAACAAGCCTGCGCAATTGAGACTGTACCCTTGGATTTTGCTGGAGAAACGGGACATACTTCGCATCTTGCGCATATAGGGTGGCAGGGACATATAATAATAGGTGTAACAACAGCTGCTTCATCATACTGATGTCTATTTGCTCTCAGTCTTACTCTCCGTCGCCCGTTTTTTCTCCTCCATTGCCTCTTTATAGGCTTTCACGATGGGATCCTCATCGTCCTTGTCCATCTCCTTGAAGATCTCGCGCGTCTTCCGCAGATGCTTCATGTCGCGACGGTAGCGTTTGTCAAGTATCTTAGCAAAGTCAAAACCCAAGCCGCCTCTCGTATTTTCTCTAAAGATCTGTCGAACTTGTTCTGTCAGCCCCTTTGACACTGACGGCGTTCCATCGCCCCATACGGTCACCTCACTGATCTGGTGGCTATTTGGAATGAGATACGTAGTGTCCTTGATTTCTTTTGCCGTCAGTCGCTCCGTGAGATATTTACCGTGACTGACCGACAGCGTGTCAAACTGCACTGGAATATAGCAGATGCCCCGGTAGTTGGTGGTGTCGCGATAGCCCGACTTCGTGCTGACGACAGCATCACGCACGGGCACACGCGTCTCCATGTCAGCCACCACGAACTTACGCAACTGCGGCTTCAACATCTCTTTCTGCTGCACAACTTGACCTGTCTTCTCCTCTTGGGCAGAAAGAGCTAATGGGACATATAATAATAGGTATAAGAGCATCTGCTTCATCATCGGACTCCTTATTTATATATAAACAACAAGTTACTTTCCGGCAACCTTCACCACTTCCGGCCAATCGGCCAGAAACGCCTCTATCGACGGATAGAGCACGTCAGCACCCTCGTCTGTCAGTGCCTTGTCGGGCAGAGGGCCACTGTTAATCGCCACGGTGAACATCTCCGCAGCCTTACCGGCACGCACGCCGAGGGGGGCATTCTCCACGACGATGGCCTGACGCGGGTCGGCATATCCTGCCTTTCGCATACCTTGAAGATAAGGATCAGGATAAGGCTTTCCACGCTTCACATCGTAGGCTGACGTAATGTGCTCGCGGACGAGATAGTCGCTGAAGTCTGTCAACAACTTATCAATGAGCGGACGCTGACCACTGCCTGTCACCACGTTGACGCTCATCCCAGACGTTTGGATAGCCTGCATGAGCGGCTTCACACCTGGGAAGATAGGAGCCTCACCCATCTCGTGGAAGATACGCGTCTTCTCGTCGTACATCTTCTGTGCCTGTTCCAGCGTGATCTCCTCGTGCTTTTGCAGGAGGAAGAAGTGACGAATGGTGTCAATGCCGCGTGCACCTTCTGTGGCGTAGGCGTCAGCTGCCGTCATCGTGATGCCAAACTCCGCCATCGACTGTTGCCAGGCAATAGCGTGATGGGGCATGGAGTCGTAAAGAACACCATCCATATCAAACAAGACACAGCGAAAGCCCTTCCAGACATTCTGCCCGGGATGACTCTCCTGCATCTTGGATAAGTATCTCTCGATTGCTTTTCTTATATCTTGCATCGATTATGATTATAAAGGTATCGCAAAATCCCCTCTCCCCCCTTTAGGGAGAGGGATTAGGGAAGAGGGTCTGTTATTACTTCTCCTGCGCCAACCGCTCCTGGATAGCCTTGCTCTCAGCCTCATAGCCAGGCTTGTTGAGCAGTGCGAACATATTCTTCTTGTAAGCTTCCACACCAGGCTGGTTGAACGGATTGACACCTTCCAGCAGACCGCTGATGCCGCAAGCCTTCTCGAAGAAATAGATGAGCTGACCGATGTAGTACTCGTTGAGCTGCGGCACGCTGACACGCATGTTTGGTACGCCACCGTCGACATGAGCCAGACGGGTGCCGAGTTCAGCCATTTTGTTCACCTCATCAACACGCTTGCCCTCAAGGAAGTTCAGTCCGTCGAGGTTCTCTTCGTCATGCGGGAAGAGCAGCTTCTCGTTAGGAGTCTCGACAGAGATCACCGTTTCAAAGATGGTACGCTCGCCCTGCTGGATCCACTGGCCCATAGAGTGCAGGTCGGTAGTGAAGTCACAAGCAGCGGGGAAGATACCCTTACCGTCCTTACCCTCGCTCTCGCCGTAGAGCTGTTTCCACCACTCAGCGAAGTAGTGGAGCTTCGGCTGGAAGTTGCAGACGATCTCGATCTTCTTGCCAGCCTGGGTATACAGTCCCTGACGGGTAGCAGCATACTGTGCAGCGGGATTCTCGGCGAAGGGAACGTCCTTGCCACAAGCCTTCTCCATGTCCTGAGCACCCTTGACGAGAGCCTTGACATCGAAGCCAGCCACAGCGATCGGCAACAGACCTACCGGAGTGAGCACAGAGAAGCGGCCACCTACATTGTCAGGAATGACAAATGTCTTGTAGCCTTCTTTATCAGCAGCGGCACGGGCAGCACCCTTGTGCGCGTCAGTGACAGCCACGATGACATCCTTGGCCTCGGCCTTACCACGCTGAGCCTCGCACTGCTTCTTAAGCAGACGGAAGGTCAGAGCAGTCTCTGTAGTGGTACCAGACTTGGAGATGTTGATGACACCGAACTTCTTACCCTTCAGGTAGTCAGTGAGTTCAGCAAGGTAGTCCTCACCGATGTTGTTACCGGCAAACATGATGGTGGGGTTCTTCTTGTCACCGACAAGCCATGCGAAGGAGTTGCCAAGTGCCTCGATGACGGCACGTGCGCCCAGATAGCTGCCGCCAATACCAGCGACAACGACAACCTCGCACTTCTCGCGCAATGTGTTGGCGCAAGCCTGAATCTCGTTGAGGAACTCCTCTGTGATCTCAGAGGGCAGGTGCAACCAGCCGAGGAAGTCGTTACCCTCGCATGTTCCATTCTCCAAGGCCTCCTGAGCGGCCTTCACCTTTGGCTCGTAAGCCTCCACTGTACCAGCCTTGAGGAACTGTACAGCCTTCGTTGTGTCTAATGCAATGTTTTTCATGATAATCTTTCAAGAGTCAGAGTTAGGATCACGACAGAATCACGGCAGATAGACAGACTACTCTGTTGAAGACAGAAAGACATACTTTTCTTTTTAAGACAGAAAGACATAAAAAACATATTCTCATTAATTCTTTTTTCAGACAGAAAGACATAAAGAACATATTTTTCTTCTATTCTTTCTTAGACAGAAAGACATAAAGAACATATTTTTCTTCTATTCTTTCTTAGACAAAAAGACATAAAGAACATATAATTCATAAAGATATATTCTACCCTCTGTCTTTGCCTTAGTCTTTATTTCTGTCTCAGTTTCTACTTTCGTCTTCTATACGAATAGCCTTCTCACTGTGATGTGGTCTTGCCTAATCCTTTCTCATCATCTTACCTTATTAAATGAATAATACTAACTTATACTTGTTTTACTACTTTGTCTTCTTGTATTCCCTGTATTTACGCTTTATCTCCAGATTATCGCCTCCGAAGTTAATGAGCAATCCGGTATCGATATGGAGAGCCGTCAGATAATTGACTATTTGGACCTCATCCTGCCTCGTCAGACATTGCGTTGCCTTCAACTCAATGATGACATCATTGTCCACAAGCATGTCCGCTCTGTACTCCCCAACCACAACGCCCTTATAATAGACATCGATGGGTGCTTCGGGTGTCACATTCAGGTTGTGCTCTCGAAGTTCAAGATACAAGGCATTCTTATATACCTTTTCCAAGAATCCTTTCGGCAGCACGCCCCGAACATTATAGGCGCATTGAATAATCTTAGTTATCTTCTCTTCCAGCGCCTTTCTCTTTAACTCTTCTTCATCCATCTTACTCATTATATTATATTGCTCTCCTTTTCCTAAACTCAAAAATACTTCTTCATAAAAATATGTCCTTTATGTCTTTATGTCTTAAAAACAAGAACATGTCTTTTATGTCTTTATGTCTTAAAAAACAGAACATGTCTTTTATGTCTTTATGTCTTAAAAACAAGAACATGTCTTTTATGTCTTTATGTCTTAAAGCCAAGAACATGTCTTTTATGTCTTTATGTCTTAAAAAACAGAACATGTCTTTTATGTCTTTATGTCTAAAAACAAGAACATGTCTTTTATGTCTTTATGTCTTAAAAACAAGAACATGTCTTTTATGTCTTTATGTCTTAAAGCCAAGAACATGTCTTTATGTCAAAGCACTCACGAGAGTCTTTCTGTCAAAGAGGGGATGACATCACGCGGACGCAGGTCTTTGTAGAGTATGTCATAGACAGCATCGAGGATTGGCATGCACACGTGGAGCTGCCGGTTGATCTCCTCCATGCACTTCGTACCGTAGTAACCTTCCGCGACCATCTTCATCTCAGCCTGGGCACTCTTGATGGAGTAACCCTTACCGATCATCATACCGAAGGTGCGGTTGCGTGAGAAGTTGGAGTAGCCCGTCACGAGCAGGTCACCGAGGTAGACGCTGTCACAAATGTTGCGGTGCACCGGGTTGACGGCAGTCAGGAAGCGATCCATCTCACGGATAGCATTAGTGAGGAAGACTGCCTGGAAGTTATCGCCATAGCCCATGCCGTTGCAGATGCCCGCACAGATAGCGTAGACATTCTTCAGCACAGCCGCATACTCGATACCCGTGACATCGGTGGAGGTTTCAGTCTTCACATAGTCACAGGCGAGCACGCGCGAGAACTCCCTTGCCATCTTCTCGTCGCTGCCAGCCACGGTGAGATAGGTAAGTCTTTCGAGAGCCACCTCCTCAGCGTGCGACGGTCCGCCAATGCAGAGCAACTGCCGGTAGGGCACGCCGTAGCGCTGATGGAAGTAGTCTGAGCAGACCACATCCTCGCCGGGCACGATACCCTTGATGGCGGTGACGATAAACTTATGGCTGATGTCGGCTGTGAGTTTCTTCAGATGGTCTTTCAAGTAAGGCGAGGGCGTGACGAAGACGAGCGTGTCGTATTCAGTGGCAATCTCGTTGATGTCCGAAGTGAACTCGATGTCATCAGTGTCGAAGTGTACACCTGTGAGATAGGCCGGATTATGTCCGAGCCGTCGGAAGTCAGCGATGCGGTCGTCACGCCGCATATACCATCCGATGTGTCCCGTGTGCTCCACCACCACCTTAGCGATGGCGGTAGCCCACGAGCCGCCCCCGATGATGGCCACACGGCCAAAATCGGGGATAGAGCCTTTCTTCCGCAGGCCCAGAGCTCTACTGATTCTTCTGAACAGACGCATAGTCAACTTATCGTCTTAGAGATTCTTGGCACCGTCGATCCAGTGCTGGATGTCGTCGACTGTCGGTTTCTCGTATCCGAGTTTATATTTCTTGTTGATCTCACCGATCTTCTGCTGCAAGCCCTGCGCCTTTTCGTCTTTGATGTCGGAAATGAGGTTGAAGCCAGCCTTACGCAGCACATACACCCAGTCCTCAGGTACGCCGAGGGCAGCCCATTCCTTGATGCTGCTCTGTGGCATCTTAGCCTCAGGCTTCATCTGCGGGAAGAGCATGATCTCCTGAATGTTTTCCTTACCGATCATCAACATGCAGAGGCGGTCGATGCCGATGCCGATACCACTGGTGGGCGGCATGCCATATTGCAGGGCACGCAGGAAGTCTTGGTCGATAATCATTGCCTCATCGTCACCCTTGTCGGCGAGCCTCATCTGCTCCTTGAAGCGGTTCTCCTGATCGATAGGATCGTTGAGCTCAGAGTAAGCGTTGGCGAGCTCCTTACCGTTGACCATCAGCTCGAAGCGCTCTGTGAGTCCGGGCTTAGAACGGTGCATTTTCGTCAACGGACTCATCTCCACTGGGTAGTCAATGATAAATGTTGGCTGGATGAACGTACCCTCGCAGAACTCACCAAAGATCTCATCGATGAGCTTACCCTTACCGAAGCTCTCGTCGATGCCTTCCATCTTGAGTTTGTTCACAGCGATGTCGCGGATCTCCTCCTCGCTCTTGCCGTCGAGATCGAAGCCCGTCTTCTCCTTGATGGCATCGAGGATAGGCAGACGGCGGAAAGGAGCCTTGAAGGAGATGACGTGGTCGCCGTTCTTCACCTCTGTGCTACCGTTGACAGCCACACAGATGGTCTCGAGCAAGCGCTCGGTAAACGACATCATCCAGTTATAATCCTTGTATTGCACATAGAGCTCCATGCAGGTGAACTCCGGATTGTGGTATTTATCCATACCCTCGTTGCGGAAGTTCTTACCAATCTCGTAGACACCTTCGAAGCCGCCTACGATGAGTCGCTTGAGATAGAGCTCAGTAGCGATACGCATGTACATGTCGATGTTCAGCGCATTGAAGTGCGTGATGAACGGACGTGCGCTGGCACCACCGGGGATGCTCTGCAGAATAGGAGTCTCCACCTCAGTGTATCCTGCCTCATCAAAGAAGTTGCGCATGGTCTTGAGCACCTTGGCACGTTTGAGGAATGTATCCTTCACACCGTCGTTGACGATGAGGTCGACATAGCGCTGGCGGGCACGCAGCTCAGGATCGTCGAACTTGTCGTAAGCCACACCATCCTTGTATTTCACGATAGGCAGCGGCTTGAGGCTCTTGCTCAGCAGTTTCAGCGACTGGGCGTGAACAGAGATCTCACCCGTCTGTGTCTTGAAGACGAAACCTTTGATACCGATGAAGTCACCGATGTCGAGGAGTTTCTTAAAGACCTT
The DNA here is from genome assembly GCF_025457485.1 of Hallella absiana. NCBI lineage: Bacteria > Pseudomonadati > Bacteroidota > Bacteroidia > Bacteroidales > Prevotellaceae > Hallella > Hallella absiana. The sequence goes on along the minus strand of NZ_JAMXSP010000009.1, from coordinate 97,296 downwards.
GTTATACATGTCCTTATCCTCGTCGGGGCAGATGTCATCACGGGTGACATACACCTGGATTCTGCCCTTGCTATCCTGCAACTCTACGAAGCTGGCCTTGCCCATGATACGGCGGCTCATCATACGGCCGGCGATGACGACCTCCTGCTTCTCCCCCTCCTTAAAGTTTTTCTTGATGTCTACTGAAAAGGCATTGGTGGGGAACTCAGCTGCGGGATACGGGTCGATACCCATGTTGCGCAGCTCCTGCAGGCTCTGGCGTCGTCCGATCTCCTGCTCGCTTAACTCTAAAATGTTCATACTAATAATTATATTCGAATATATTTTTCCTATATGCAAAGTTACAAAAAAGAAACGAGAACAAGAGCTATTTAATAATTAATAACCACCTCAGCCGGTGTGCAACATGCGCAACCCTGCACGATGACAGTGCGATAAGCGTGAGCGTCACTCACCCTCGCCAATGAAAGAAGATTACAGTTTGACGAATATCCGTTTCTTCCACAGCGCCTTTCAGGGGATGCTAAAAATTACTCAGGCTATCCTATTTAGCAGGAAGTCTTCGTCCTGTTACTGCAATACCGACAGTCGCGGGGAGATTTTTCATCGTACCTTTAACCACATTTCTTGCTATCCCTTTGCGAAGAGCAGCAGGGAAATGGATTGTGCCTTGAGATCCGGAAACAATAGATAGCCCCACAAAGTATTCGTTTCCTTTCTGCAAAGTGATTGGCGAATTGGTCATTATTTTAACATCTGAATTCTTATTCTCTGAAGACAGATTAATATAGATAGGCTTGGAACTAACTGGCTCGAATTGACCTTCAACCACTTTATAAACGATAAGTCGAAGTGTACATTGCTCATAGGTGCATTCTTCTATGTGCAAATTGAAATAATCTATAATGAAATTATCACTTGCTTTAAATTTAGGACCTATCTCTATTTTCCCAGAAGGAGCATTTCCGAAAGCGACATCCCCTGGAAGTTTCATACCTTTCCGTAGAATGGTAGTCACCTTACCCTTTCGGGCAGCTACAGAAGCCTCTGCTATGTCATACACTCTGTCTTCCATTACAACACAAACATTTCCACCCTTGTATTGTGAATATGGTATCATTTTCTTCTTGTAACTAATATGCGAGCAGGTCATAGGACTTTTAATGTTACCTGGAATCTCTAAAGCAAAACGCCCTTCTTTGTCTGTAAGAGTGAAGATGCTGTCTACACAAATCGTTGCATACTCAATGCCAACATGTTCTTCATTCTGTACTAATCCGCTAATTTTAACCTGAGCCTTCAAGTCAAAGATTGAAGCGGCTAACAAAAAAACCAACAAATAGAGTTTCTTCTTCATCCTTGAAATTATATTATATAAGTCTGAATCTCCTCTACCTTCACCAAGTCATAACCTTTTATCTGCACGACGATAGGATGAAGCTGTGTGCCGTGGAGCATGCTCTGCAGTTTCTTATCCGCAGCATAAGTTTTTATCTGCTGCTCGGCCTCTGTCCACTGCCGTTCCGCCTCTGTATCAGAGGCATCGGTCTTGAGGTACTTCAGTTCTAAGATATAGCTGTGCTTCACCATCGGATAGACCGCATAGTTGGGCAGCAGGAAGAAGTCGCAGAAGCCGTGGCTGAACTCCATCTCCGGCGCGACAAGGTAGTAATTAGTCAGCGTGAGGTAGGCGTTCATAAATCCTTGCAGATTGCGTTCGCCCTCGATTAACTGGCGCACGGCAGTGGTGTCGTGGTAAGCCTGGCAAATGAAGGAGATGAGCGGCTGCCAGTCACCGTCAAGGGCCGCGCCGTCAAAAGCCTTTCGCAAATCCGTGACCGGCAGCGCATAGATGGTCTGATATTCGTCCAACATGTAATGATAATACTGTAGGCGCACATTGTTGTTGGGAATGACCAACTTCAAGTTCTCACCACGCACACCACCGATGGTGAGCATGCCGTAGTAATAAAGCAGGCTGATAAAATTGCCAAACTCCATCATTCGCTCGGCCGGGAAGTGGCTGACCACCGGACTATAAATGTATCCGTTCTCAGTAATCTCGTGGATAATATTCAATCGCTCACCGTCCAACTTGTCTATTTCTATCAAGCGCTTCATCTTGGCATAGTCGGTCATTGTGTTCGAATCAATGAGCTCTTTAGGGCGACGACCTTGCTCTACGAGGTTGCTCAGATAATAACACACCATATCACTGTTGAACATACTCGGCTCCTTACCGAAACTTTCCCCAGCAAAGCAGTAATTGTCATACCAAGGTTTGATATCGGCGATGATACCCTCCTCGGTCACCGTAGCGGGCAATGCACCAACACCTTGGTAATAACGTATCATCTGCCTGACATCGTCCTCAGAAAATCCGAGCATCTGATTGAAGAACGGGTGCATCGTGATGTTCAATGCGATATTATAGCCGCTGGTGAGGTCGTCAAGGGTGATGGGCGACACACCGAGCATGATGATACGGTCGAATACTGGTTTGAACTTCTTAAACAGTTCCCGATAGATACCCGTGCCATGCGTCAGTTCATGATAAGCCTGTTGTCCCTTGGTATTGAGCACGTCGTTGGTGAAGTTGTCATATTCATCAACGATGAGATAAAGGCCTATTCCCAACTGTCGGGACAGGTTGCCTATGAGCGTCAGCTTGCTTGCCCCTGTCGGGGTTATCTGCAACAGTTGCGTAAGCTGTGGAGGATAGAACTTCGCGTATTTCAACGCAAAGAGCTCACATTGGACAGACAGGTAATTATTCAGATTGTCTGCAATATGGTCTATATCCCCCTGCACTTGTGAAAAGTCCAAGTGCAACATCAGATACTTGTTCTTGTATTGCGTGGGATGGTCGGCCACATAGAGCCCTTTGAACAGCTCGTCGAAGTTATCCTTCTCACTGATGTCGTAGTAAGCCTCCAGCATACTGAGAAATAGGCTCTTGCCAAAACGACGCGGACGGACAAAGAACAGGAAATTGCCGGTTCGTTCCATCTTCTCAAAATACATGGTCTTGTCAACCAGATATTTGTTCTCACGCCGCACTTGCTTGAAGTTGGAAATGCCGTAGGGTATCAGCTTAATGTCGTTGCTCATCATGGAATCTGCTTATCGTTTCTGCAAAAATAGAACTATTTTCTCAGACAAGCAAATAAGATGGCAAGTTTATTTTCTAATAATACACATAATTTCGGCGCTCATAACTTGATGAACACCCGCTTCTTCCACAGTGCCCAGCCCATCAGTGCGTGCAGGGCGACAAACAGCGCAGCATAGGCGACACTGGCCCAATAGCCGTTGAGAATCACCGCATGGAGCAAAGAATAGGCTCCTTCCTTAATGCCCACGGCACCGAAAAAGATGCCTACTGCCTCGCTGGCCACATAGAGGAAGAGGGGATTCATGCCGAACCATAGCGTCAATTTCACCAACCACGGTTGCCCGGCAGAGCCGCTGTTTGTCGTCTGACTTTGGGCTCTGTAGATGTCAAGCCAGCCTACAAGCAGTCCCTGCAGAGAGGCGGCAATGCCGCAGGTGAGCAGAACATAGGAGGGACTCCACACGCGCTTGTTGAGAGGCAGACCGAACTGCAGGAGCCAGCCCGCAAAGGCCATAACGGCGCCACAGACCAACAGCCGTGAGAGGACGACGAGATGGGGATGTCCCAACTCGGGACGCTCTTTACGAAGTGCCCACGAAGCGACGAGAAAACCTATCATCGTGTTGGTCATGGCAGACAGGCTGGAGAGCAGTCCCTCGGGGTCTACGGGCGACTTATGATAGAGATGGGCATCGCCCAACAGTGCATGGTCCACGCGCGAGAGGATGTTCGTGACGCTGTCGTAGTCATAACCGCCACCAGCAAGCAGCACGACGGAATAGCCCGTCAACAACAGAGCTACGAGCACCCACAGTCCACGGAAGGAATGGGTTAGATGATGGATGGTGAGAACAGCGGCTACGGTGGCTCCATAGCAGATGGCGATGCGCTGCATCACGCCCATGATGCGCAGATGGGCAAAGTCAAGCGGACGGCCGTCCATGGCCATGTCGAACCAGTTGATGAGCAGTCCGATGAGGAAGAGCAGCAGCGTGCGCTTAATGGTCTTACGGGCCTGCTGTGGTGTCCACCGGAATCCGCCCTTACGAAGACTGAGATAGGTGGAGATGCCCATGATGAAAAGGAAGAAGGGAAAGACGAGATCACAGGGCGTCATCCCGTTCCATTTGGAGTGCTGCAAAGTGGAGAAGATCTCCTCACCGGCTCCGTTGTTTACGAAGATCATAAACATGACTGTCAGACCGCGCAGAACGTCGAGGCTCACCAGTCGTTTCACTGCATTTGTATTTTGCTTCATCTTGTTCTTTCAATATTGTTGACCGACTACAAAAGTAATAAATATATTCTGAATCCAATAACTTTTATGACACAAAATTGCTTGACAAAACGCCATCTGTTCTCTCTTTCATTCTAGAGAGAATATAGTGCGCTGGCTCAGCGCAAATCGACTTGGAAACACGAAAATCATGGGGCAATTTCATCAAAACAGTGGTTTTACTTCGTCAAACTTATTGTTTTATGTGGTCATCTCAGTTGTTTTACACGATAAAACAACTGAGATGACGAAAAATTTTCTAGAGAATTTTCCCTCAGAAAGGGACTTTGAGAAGATCTGAAAATCGGGATAATTCACAAAACACTGTTAATCAACAAATTAAGAAAACATCACGAGAATCGAGAAATCAGGAGCAAGAGGTCACTTGCTCGAGAAAATCGCCTTCTCGCACCCGTTTTTTTGTCAGAAAGCCCGACATTTTGTTTCTCTCAAAAACGCCATCACCCGCTTTGCCATGTCGACGCAATCGCCTACCGGCACCGGTGAATAGGTGTTGTGTCGAAGCGTCCACGGCTCTTCCATCGCATACCAGTCGATAACCGGGGCTTTGGGCAGCGCCATGGCAAAAAGCTCTGTCGCCGTCTTGTTGGCATTTGCTCCCTCGCCAAGTGCCGAGGCGTCGGGGCGGCTGTCATGGGCCATCTGTCGGGAGAGCGCATCGAGATAGGTCTGCCAGCGCACGTAGTAGAAATCGCTCAACAGTCCTTGCCACTCCTTGTGGGCATAGTCGCGGAGCCCTCCCCGGTCGGCGCAGTCGCGGTTGCCCCAGGTCGTTATCTGCACACGGGCGTTCCACTCATAGAGATCCTTCTCTTGCGGCGTACGTCCCAACGAGCGCGCTGCCTCGGTCCAATGGCCAAGGCGGAACTCACGCCGCGTGCCCAGGAGACTATCCTGCAAAAGCAACATGTGAAGGAAACGGGCTGAGTCGGCCGAAAACGCACGGCGGTCAAAGCCACGGTAGTCCGCGATGGTACGCAGATATTGCAGTCGGGCCTGGTCGTCGAGGGCCTGACGGGTGATGTCCACCAAGTCGTACTCAAAGTTGTTGTTGCCGCGGTATTTGTCGGCGACGCTTGTCATCAGCTCAGCGGCGCGACGGGTATCGTTGGGATCATAGTAGTTGTGCATCTTCGACCAGCTTTTCACCTGGAAGTTGTCGATCGAGGGACGTCCGTCAAAGATGCTTTCATGAGGCCCCTGCTGGTTGTTGCCGAGCGGACAGTTATAGATGCTGTTGGCCAAGACTTGCCAAGCTTGCTGCAGTGCAGGGTCTGCCACGCCATAGCGGGCACGCACATAGCTGTTGAGCCACCGCTGTTTGAAGGCAGCAATGTCCTCATCGTTGGGCAGCGAGTCGGTCATCCACGGCAGTTCGCTCATCAGTTCAAACATCACGGGGTTGTTTTCCGAGCCCTCCATGGTGTAGCCCCAACCACGCAGATGCTGTCTGGCACTTTGCAGAGGAGAGGTCGGGGCGACTGCCAGCCGGAAGTTATGGAGGAGCTGGTCCATGCGTCCGTGAAGCCCCACGTTGGCTCCGAAGTTCTCCAACATACAGAATAGCCATGGGTGATCGCCGTAGCCCTTGTCACGCCGCCACACCGAAGGTGCTCCGAACATCGGGCGGCACTCCGAGAAGAGGTCCAGCACCATCAGGTCTTGAGCCGGCAGACTGTCTGCCATCGCCGGGCGCGGGTTCTCGGTCCAGCCCTGTACCACCCATACCGCCTTGGGGTTGACACGTTTCATGGCGGCGAGCAGCTTGCGTCCGCAGGCCGCATAGTCGATGGCACTGTTGTCGGCACTCTCGTGGAAAGGATCCATCGAGTAGTAGCTTGCCTTGCCGTAGAGCCGCGTCAGCTCCTTGTAATAGAGGTCAGCGATGCGGTCAAAGGACGGATCGGTAGCAATGAGATTGGACGGGCGCGTATAGCCGTTCCACAGCCCGCCATCGGTCACGCCGACACCCATCTTTGTCTTGGCGTCGTGCGGCAACATGCCGCAGTAACCCGGCAACACGGGGTGCATGCCCAAAGAACGCTCGCGCTGCAGGATTCGTTTCTGCAATGCTTCCTGCTGTCGATACCAGTTCTCGGGCAGCGGTCCACCCCACCCCTCGAGATTGTTCATCGCCCACCAGGCCAGAAAAGCCGGCCCGGCAATGAAGCGTCCTATCTCTTCCTTGGAATAGCCCAGCTTCAAGAGCATGTTGCGCCATACCACTTCTTCGCCCGTCACGGCCAATGGCATGTTGATGCCGTGCAAGGCCATCCAGTCGATCTCTTCCTGCCAGCGGTTCCAGTCCCAAAAGGCCATGGAGTAGGAAAACGTGCAGTAGTTGAAGTCGTAGCGGTCGGTGAGCCAGGTAGTATGGCGCTCCTTACCTTTGACAGCGGGCAGGCGCTCGGGCAGGCGGGGGTGCATATTGTTCCAACTGACCATGATGCCGGCATGGTGCTTGAGATACCAGTTGACACCCGTGGCGATGTTCACCCACGTATTGCCTTTGACACAGACCTTGCCGTCGCGCTGCGAGAGCTCAAAGAAATCGGTATCTGACGGTTGCAACTCTGTGATGAACTTGCGTGCGGCTCCTGCGTCCATACGGTTGAGCAGGTCGTCAACGGGATTGGCCACGGCCATCATTGGAGCAAGAAAGGTGAGCCCTGCGATCAGGACTTTCCTCATTTTATTCATAGTGTTATTAAGTTTAGACTGCATAATAGATGATTTGTTTGGCAAAGGTAATAGAATTTTTCGTATCTTTGCAAGGAAGAATAAAATAAAAAACAAAACCATGAACATAGAAAAAGAAAAAGCCGTCATCGAGAAGCAGGGAGGGCTCTCGAAGACACTGAATATGGAGTTTCTCTCAACCGAGGAGCCCGACACATGCATGGCACGCATGAAGGTCGACGATCTCAACCGACAACCGTTTGGCTTTCTCTCCGGCGGCGCTACGCTGGCACTTTGCGAGAACCTTGCGGGCGTAGCTTCCATGGCACTTTGTCCTGGCAAGATCTGCGTGGGCATCAATGTCAGTGGCAACCATCTGCGTACGGTGCTGGTGGGAGATACCGTCACGGCCTATGCCCAACTGCAATACAAGGGTCGCACACTGCATGAATGGCAGATCAACGTGAAGAACTCCAAGGGTGAGCTGATCTCTACGGTACATGTCACAAACTATATCTTGTCGCCACGAAAGGAATGACCACAAACAACTATGTATGCTACCGCTTGCCGGAGCAGAAAGAATATGTACGACTGGAACAGCGTGAGGGTGAACCCGTGGCCATGAAGTCTGTCAAAGACCTCAACGGCCGCAAGGGTTTCGTCTTCGCACCGTTCCAACCGTCGGAAGAGACACCCGTTTGGCTCTTGCAACCCGACAGCATCGAGCAAAAAGCTGTGGGTGAAGGGGATTTCAAGCATAGCGAGAAACACAGCGACACGGAAATGAAGAGCAAGATAGCAGAGTACGATCAGCTGGAACGGAAAAATTATCGTCTGCGTTTCGACCTCTGCAAGACGATGTTCAAGCTTGGAAAGGTTAGCAAATTGGTCATAGCCCGGCATGTGCATGAGATGCAATATGCCGTCGGAGCCCCCGAAGAACTGTTTCTGCACGCCTGCCGCCTCTATCCCCATCAGTATATCGCCCTGGTGAACATGGAACATGCGGGGACGTGGCTCATGGCTACACCCGAAGTGCTCATCGAAGGCGACGGACTCAACTACCACACCATGGCCCTGGCGGGCACGCAGAAGATGCCGGTCGACTACAGACCTGGGCAGGAGCTGAAATGGTCGGAGAAGAACCGCAAGGAGCAACGCTATGTAGCAAACTACATCTCAGACACGCTGCGTCCAATGACCAAGACCTTGGATCACGGACATCCCCACACCACCATGGCGGCGCAACTGCTCCACCTGCGCACTGATTTTGACTTCACACTCAACGACGACGTGCAACTGGGCGACGTGCTCAATGCTCTCCACCCTACCCCTGCCGTGTGCGGCATACCCAAGGACGCTGCCCAAAAACTCATTCTCGAATATGAGAAGGATGAGCGCAAATACTACAGCGGCTTCTGCGGACCCTATGATCCGGAAGGAGAGACACGGCTCTATGTCACGCTACGCTGCATGGAGATAGCCGATGACCACTATATCCTACACGCCGGAGGCGGCATCGTGCCGGAAAGTAAGGAGAAAGAGGAATGGAAGGAGACAGAGATGAAACTCAACACCATGAGAGATGTATTGCGATAAAGATAATGTCAACACGCTCACTGCGCTGCTCATCGCTCACGGCGTGCGCCATGCAGTCGTATGTCCGGGGTCACGCAACGCGCCTATCGTGCACAACCTCGACGTGTGCCCTGAGATCCAGTGCTACCCCATCACCGACGAGCGCAGTGCCGCGTTCTATGCACTCGGACTCTGTCAGGCCACAGAGGAACCGGTGGTCGTCTGCGTCACCAGCGGCACGGCACTGCTCAACACGCTGCCCGCTGTCGCCGAGGCAATGTATCAGCATCTGCCTCTCGTGGTCGTCTCGGCCGACCGACCCAAGCAGTGGATCGGACAACTCACCGGACAGACAATGCCTCAGCCGGGGGCACTGACCTGCTTTGTCAAACGCACGGTGGATCTGCCCGAACCGCACAACGACGAGGAGCACTGGTATTGCAACCGACTCGTCAACGAGGCACTCATCGCCGCCACACAACCTTGCCAAGGCCCGGTGCACATCAACGTACCCATCACAGAACCCCTCTACTCTTTCAATACACGCGAGTTGCCCTCGGAACGCATGATTGCGTTTAACTCTCTGCTGGCGGCTCACGATGGCGGAAAGGAAGCGTGCGTCTCGGCCAATGCAATTACAGCCGTAGCCCACGACCTTTTGCAGCAACTCGCCAAGGCTGAGCGACCGCTCATCGTCATCGGACAGATGAAGCCGTCGGACTTGGCCAAAGGCAGGATTCCGGCACTCACCGACAAACACTATGTGGTCTGGAACGAGGTTCTCAGCGGTGAGGACGGTGCCACGTCACTGGAAGAGATGTTAGCTATGGCAGGAGGCAACAAGGATTTCTTGCCCGACTTCATCCTCTACATCGGCGACACACTGGTCAGCAAGCGTGCCAAGCAGCTCCTGCGACAGGCTAAGGACGCTATCTGCTGGGAGGTGAATGCCAACGGCACTGTCCACGACCCGATGATGAACCTGCACGGCATCGTACAGGCAAGGCCCGACGACGTGCTTGCCGCCATCACAGCGGAGGGACCGCGCGAGTGGTTCGACCGCTGGGAAACGCTACGCTGGAAAGCAGAGGATCACCGCCGGACGTTCGTCCCTCGCTACTCCAACCTGCTGGCCGTGCAACTCCTTGAGGAGCGGCTCAGCAATACCGCGGAAGGCTACGCCCTGCACTACGCCAACAGCACGTCGGTGCGACTGGGCTGTCTCTATGCCCGGGAGCATGTCTACTGCAATCGTGGCATCAACGGCATCGAGGGCTCGCTGTCCACGGCTGCCGGTTTCTCGCTCGCCACAGACGATCCGGTGTATTGTGTCATCGGTGACCTGAGCTTTTTCTACGACCAAAACGCACTGTGGAATACCAACCTGAGGCAGAACCTCCGCATCTTGTTGCTCAACAACAGCGGTGGTGAGATCTTTGCCAAGTTCGACGGACTGCGCCAAAGTCTGGCACGCAGCATGGTCATGGGCGTGCACGCCACCACAGCAGAGGGCATCTGTCGCGAGAACGACATCATGTACTGTCACGCTCACAACGAGGAGGAGCTCTACAATCTCCTCGGTGCGCTCGTCAGCCCAAAGGCGGAGCGTCCTATGCTCCTTGAAGTCTTCACCAATGCCGAAGACGACCTGAGGGCTTATCAAGAATACTTTAACACCTTATTATAATATGGAAAAGAGAAATTGGAAAACCATACCGGGTTTCGACTTCAAGGAGATCCTCTTTGAAGAATACAATCACATCGCAAAGATCACCATCAACCGTCCACGCTATCGCAACGCCTTCACACCACTCACGGTGTGGGAGATGAGCCAGGCCTTCACCTATTGCCGCGACCATCTCGACATCCGCGTGGTGATCCTCACGGGTGCCGGTGACAAGGCCTTCTGTTCGGGTGGCGACATGCACGTCAAGGGACGTGGCGGATATGTCGGTAGCGACGGTGTGCCACGCCTTAACGTGCTCGACGTGCAGATGCAGATTCGCCGACTGCCCAAGCCTGTCATCGCCATGGTCAACGGCTACGCCATCGGTGGCGGACATGTGCTTCACGTGGTCTGCGACCTGACAATCGCTTCCGAAAACGCTATCTTCGGGCAGACAGGACCAAAGGTGGGCAGCTTCGACGCTGGACTGGGTGCCAGCTATCTGGCACGCATCGTGGGACAGAAGAAGGCACGCGAGATCTGGTATCTCTGCCGACAGTATTCCGCAAAGGAAGCTGAGCAGATGGGACTCGTCAACAAGGTGGTGCCCTTTGACCAACTTGAGGATGAAACGGTGGCCTGGTGCGAGACGATCATGGAGCGCTCACCGCTCGCCATCCGCATGATGAAGGCAGGATTCAACGCCGAGCTCGATGGTCAGGCGGGCATCCAGGAACTTGCCGGCGACGCCACAATGCTCTACTACACCCTCGACGAGGCACAGGAAGGCGGACGCGCTTTTCTGGAAAAGCGCAAGCCTGACTTCGACAAGTATCCTCAGTTCCCTTAAGACAGAGTAACAGAGTGAACATAAGACATAGTAACATAGTAACAGATATAATAACATAGTAATAGACATAATAACATAAACAAGAGTATAAATGGAGGACATCAATGATTTAATAAAACTAATGATTGAGTGTGCGAAAGCTGTCCGACGTCAGTTGGGGCCGGGTTACTTAGAGGCCGTCTACAAGAATGCGATGCTCATTGAGATCAGGAAGCACAAGCACGTTGTTAGAACAGAAGTTCCATTTGAGGTTCGTTACGATGGCATCGTAGTTGGAAGCTATAGGGCTGACATAATCGTTGACAACAGACTCATCCTTGAGTTAAAGGCTACTACCTGCCTTACCATGGCCAATGAAATTCAATTAGTGAACTATCTCAACGCCACAGGCATCGATGATGGATTTCTCATCAACTTCGGCTCAGATCAATTGCAATTCAAACATAAGTATCGCACCTACAAAAAAACCGTCCATAATACATAGCATGTACACACTGTTTGTTTGACAGAGTAACAGTGTATATATAAGACATAGTAACATATTGAACAGACTAAGACTTTGTAACAGAGGAGACCGAAAGATTATTAGACAATGTGTCTTATATCTGTTCAATATGTTACTATGTCTTATATCTGTCCAATATGTTACTATGTCTTAGTCTGTCCAATATGTTACTATGTCGTAGTCTGTCCAATATGTTACTATGTCTTATATCTGTTCAATATGTTACTATGTCTTAGTCTGTCCAATATGTTACTATGTCTTATATCTGTTCAATATGTTACTATGTCTTAGTCTGTCCAATATGTTACTATGTCTTATATCTGTTCAATATGTTACTATGTCTTTATTTACCAATGTTACTATGTCTTCAAAGGTAGCGCATGAGGATGTCCCATACGGCAATGAGGTGGCAGACGCTGCCGGCGAGGACAAAGAAATGGAAGACGGTGTGCATGTAGCGACGACGGCGAAGGGTGTAGAACAGCGCGCCGGTGACATAGCACACACCCTCGGCGATGATCCAGATGACCGTCGCCGCACTCACAGAATCGATCAAGGGCTTGAAAGCGATGAGCACACTCATGCCCATACCAACGTATACCAGCGTCTCCAGATTGCTGTGGGCCTTGAGCTTATGGAAGCTCGTGATCGTGCCCACGATGGCGCAGAGCCATACAAAGCAGAACAGCGTCCAGCCCCAATAGCCCTCATGGCGCAAGGCGATGAGCGTGATGGGAGAATAGGAACCGGCGATATGCCAGTAGATGGCCGCATGATCCCACTTGCGCAACCGCTCCTTCCATGGTGACCAGGCCGAGAGGGCATGATAGACGGTAGAAGCAATATACGAACCGAGCATGCCCACAAGGTAGAGGATGACGCCTGCTGTGGCCCAGCCATTGCCACGCGAGAAGCAGAGATAAAGGAAGATAGCACCAAAGGCCACGCCCAAGAAGATGCCGCCTGCATGGCTCCAGGAGTTCCACAACTCTTCTTTATGATTATAGAATATCTTTATTTTCATGATATGCTGTTGCTTACTGATAAATGATTTCTGTGTAAAGATAGCGTAATCTTAGTGAAAGACAAAATAAAACTTGCTTTTTTATCCTTTTTTTCTTACTTTTGCCTTCACGCAACAAAAGTAGCTTTATCATGAAATACGAGATCACCGACAGGGTGCTGCACTTCAAACAACCGGCGGGAACCAGCCGCGGCGTGTACACCACCCACCATTCTTACTATATTACCCTTGAGCGCGACGGCATATACGGCACGGGAGAGTGCTCGACACTGCCTGACCTCAGCTGCGACGCCATGAGTGACGAACGCTATCAGGCTCTTCTTCGCGACACCTGCGACCTGGTCAACCGTCTGGGCGGCATCCCCTATGAGATGTTGCGGCCTTACCCTTCCATTCTCTTCGGACTGGAGACGGCTTTTGCACAACTCGACGCTAAGGGGTCTACAGCACTCTTCGACACTCCGTTCAGCCGGGGAGAAGAGGGCATCACCATCAATGGACTCGTGTGGATGGGAACCTTTGACGAGATGTACGGGCGGCTGGAAACAAAACTTAAGGCAGGCTATCATTGTGTGAAGCTGAAGATTGGAGCCATCGACTTCGAGCGTGAGCTGGACTTAGTGAAGCACATCCGTGAGTGTTTCAACAAGGAGCAAGTGGAGCTTAGAGTAGATGCCAACGGTGGCTTCACGCCCGACAATGCCATGCAGCGCTTGGAAGCACTGGCCCGTTACGACATCCACTCCATCGAACAGCCCATCAAGCCGCATCAGTGGAAAGAGATGGCGGAACTCTGCGAGCACTCGCCCCTGCCCATCGCACTCGACGAGGAGCTCATCGGCATCAACATGCCGTCGATGAAAGCCATGCTGCTCGACAAGATCCGGCCGGCCTATCTCGTGCTGAAGCCCAGCCTGCATGGCGGCATGCACGGATGCCGCGAATGGATCAGAATGACCCAAGACCGTAGCATCGGCTCATGGATCACCTCGGCACTGGAAAGCAATGTCGGACTCAACGCCGTGGCCCAGTTCTGTGCCGACGTGTACGGACCACACATCACCCTGGCGCAGGGGTTGGGAACAGGTCTGCTCTACACCGACAACATCGCCATGCCTCTGGAGATTAAAGACGACAAGCTATGGTACTCGAAGAATTCCTGAGTGAGTGGCGCAACAGTAGCGATCGCGTGCTCGTCCACACCAGTGGCAGTACGGGCGCACCCAAACCGATGTGGCCCGAGAAGGAGAAGATGCGCAACTCGGCCCGCATCACCTGCGACTTTCTGGGACTGCAACCCGGAGACACGGCCCTGCTCTGCATGAACCTGAAGTATATCGGTGCTAAGATGGTCGTGGTCCGGTCCATCGAGCGTCGGCTGCGCCTGCTCAGCGTAGAGCCGAGTGGGCATCCCATGGCGGCCTTATTACAAGGGCAAAGTGTCACAGAGACCGACTTCCACGACCCTGCTGCCCTGCCCCACCCTTGTCCACAAGGGCAGAAAATCCCGGCTCCAACCTTTGCCGCCATGGTTCCCCTGCAAGTCTACAACACCCTGCAAGTGCCCGAAGAAGCGGCTCTGCTACGTCAGATCCGTCATCTGATCATTGGCGGCGGTGCTATCGACGACCAGCTTGCGGCAGCCTTGCGTGACTTCCCCCATGCGGTGTGGAGCACCTACGGCATGACGGAGACGCTCTCGCATATCGCCTTGCGACGCCTCAACGGCTCAGAGGCCAGCGAGTGGTACCAGCCTTTCCCAAGTGTCAAAGTAAGTTTGGATAAAGATGATTGTCTGATGATCAATGCACCCTTGGTGCATGAGGGAACACTAAAGACCAACGACCGTGCAGAGATCGTCCCCGGCAAGGGCTTCCGAATCCTCGGACGTAAGGACAACGTGATTGTCTCAGGGGGTATCAAGATACAGATTGAGGAGGTGGAACATGCATTGAAGCCTTATCTCTCCGCTCCGTTCATCATCACACGGCGCAAGGACGTGAAGTTCGGCGAGGCCGAGATCCTACTCACCGAAGCCACCGACACCGATGCCGTCACCGCCATCTGCCGCCGTGTCCTGCCCAAATACTGGATTCCACGGGAAGTACGACACATCGATCACATCCCCATGACGGAGACGGGAAAGCCAAAAAGAAAAGTATAAAAGGAAAAAAGGAAAAGAGGAATAAAGTAAAAGAGGAAGATAAAAGGGTAAAAAGGGGAAAAAGAAAAAAGGTAATAAATGTTGCTTCTGCCACAAACAAAGAAATCCCAAGCACGAGACTCACGTCTCAAAGCTTGGGATCTTCTATAATGATTGGCAGGTTAATTATTATCTTGACTGTCGATAGCCTTGATCTTCTGGCGCACGAGCTCAGCATCATCTTTGAGTCGCTGCACTTTACGGTTCATCTCGTCAACAAGGCTGTTGCCTTTCTTACTTGAGATATTCAAGAAGCCAAGGTTGTTTTCATAGGTGGCAATCTCTTGCTTGAGCTGCTCATAGCGGCGGGCCAGACGGCCACGCTCGTTGTCCACGGCATCCTCGCCACGCTTGGCCACGTTGCGGAGGTTCTGTTTGAAGTTATCAAGACGACGGCGGGCCACGGATACATGCAGGTCGCTATAAATCTTGTCCAGCACATCGTGGTACTCCTTGAAGATCTTATCTTTCTCCTTGAAAGGCACATGGCCGACAGCATTATATGCGTCGACAAGTTCCTGAACCTTGTCCTGTGCGTCTTCTACGCCCTTCTCTGCAAGTTCCTTGAGCTGAGCGATGATATCACGTTTCTTTTGCAGGTTGGCTTTCTCCTCAGTACGGGTGCCGGCATGAGCGGCGTTGCGTGCATCGAAGAAATGATTGCAAGCCGTGAGGAACTCGTTCCACAGCTGGTCACCGAGCTTCTTTGGCACGGCACCGATGGTCTTCCATTCCTTTTGCAAAGCAACAAACTTATCACCCGTAGCCTTCCAGTCTGTGGAGTCGGTCATTTCCTGAGCCTTCTTGATGAGCTCGCGCTTCTTCTCTGCGTTGGCAGCAAACTGCTGCTTCAGCTGTTTGAAGAACTCACTCTTGCGGCTGAAGAAGTCGTCACAGGCGGCACGGAAGCGCTCAAAGATCTTCACGTTCATCTTCTGTGGCGCAAAGCCGATGGTCTTCCACTCCTGTTGCAAGGCGATGATAGCCTTGGAGTGTTTCTCCCAATCACCAATGCCTTTATTTTCTTCTTTGGCTAAGGCTTCCACCTTCTCACAGAGCTCCGTCTTCTTGGCGAGATTCTCTTCTTCTTTGGCACGAAGCTCTTCAAAGTGCTGCTGGTGTTTCTTGTTGATGACCGTGCTGGCAGCCTTGAAGCGCGCCCAAATCTGTTCACGCAGATCTTTGGCGACAGGTCCTATCTCGCGATACTGTGCGTGCAACTCCTGCAACTGATGGAAGGCACTGACCACGTCGGGCTCCTTGTCCAAAGCCTCTGCTTCCTCACAGAGTTTTGTCTTGGCTTCGAGGTTCTTCTTAAAGTCGTACTCACGCGCTTCGCGGTTGAGGTTGAGCAAGTCATAGAACTGCTCTACATAGAGTTGGTAGTTGCGCCACACCTCATTGGCTTTCTCCGGCGGCACAGACTTGATCTCCTTGAACTCCTTTTGCAGTTCCTTGAACTCATTATAGTTTTTGTTGGCTTCCTCGGGAGAGGTAGCCATTGCCTTTATCTTCTCTATGATATCGAGCTTACGTTGCAGATTGGCCTGTTTTTCAGCCTCCTGCTCTTGGAAAGCCTTGGCGCGCTTTTCCTTGATGATCTGCATCTCTGCCTTGAAAGTCTCCTCGTCGTCATCGGGCAGAACCTGATATTTCTCAGGATCGCCGCCGGCTTCGAGATAGTCTTTCTGCCGTTTCTCGCGCTCGGCAATGTGGAATCTATAGAAGGAAGACTTCAAGTGCTCCACTTCATCCTTATCGGGCTTGTCCTCGTTGCGGGCAATCTCCTTGATTCTTTCGAGCACCTCCTGCTTAGAGGCATAGACCTTGTGAGCAGGCTGTTCAGCGGAACTGTCACCATTCTGATCCGTTGCCGAGGCTTCAGCCTTCTGTGGTTTGTCTTCCTGGCTTTGGCTATCAGCCGACTGTTCCTGGTTTGTAGACGCTTCCTGCTGCACTGTCTCAGACGATTCTGCGGCAGGCTTCTCAGTGGCAGCCTCTGTGTTTTCTACATTCTCGTCCTGTGCCTGCACAGCATTCTGTTCGCCTTCCGTGGCTCCTTGGGCCAGGCTCTTATCCTGCTCCAAGGCGTTTTCTTGAGAGTCCATCATTACACCGTTTTAAGTTTATGATTCGGTTTATCACTTGCCTCTCCCCCGCCTCTATAAATAGACAACAAGGGGAGCAGACAACACATGCTATTTGATATTATTATGCAAACTTAAACAAAAAAACTGTAATTCCAACAAAAACCACCGTTTTTTTACGAAAAAACTTAAGTTTGCCGCCGTTTAGCGTATTAAAGGAGCCGTTTCCGTTTCAAATACCAAAGACTGATCGCTGTCGCAACTATGGATATGGCGATGGTGATGACAAAGCCATAGCGCGATGTCTCCAAACCGTTGACGACGTTCATACCATACAAACTGGCGATGAGCGTAGGGAACATCAGCACGATGTTAATAGACGACAAAGTACGCATCGTGGTATTCATATTGTTGTTGATGACGCTCTGATAGGTGTCCATCGTCGATTCCAGAATATTGGAATAGATGTTGGTGGTCTCACGCGCCTGGGTCATCTCGATGCTGACATCCTCGATAAGGTCGGCATCCAACTCATCGACTTGCAGTTTGAACTTCAGTTTCTGCAGCAGGTTTTCATTGCCACGGATGGAGGTAATGAAGAAGGTCAACGAGTCTTGCAGCCTTGACAGTCCGATCAGGCTCTCGTTGTTGATCTCGCTGTCGAGGTTGTGCTTAGCCTTTTCGATAAGGGTGTTGATCTGCTTCAACCGTTTCAGATACCACACGGCACTGGAGAGGAAGAGACGGAAGATCATGTCGACATAGTCGGTGAAGCCTTCGCCGCGTTTCTGCTGATAGCTGACGAAGTCGATCATCATGTTCGTCTCGTAGAAGCAAACGGTGATGGTCACATCGCGCTTATGGATGATGCCAAGCGGCACTGTAGTATAAGGAGTACGGCTTTTCACCTCCTTGACGTAAGGAATACGCAAAATGATGAGCATCCAACCATCGTCGTACTCATAGCGGGCACGCTCATCCGTATCACTGATGTCGCTAAGGAAATAGTCGGGAATATTAAATTTGTCCACCAGTTCGCGCTGGTCATCGTCGGTGGGGCACGTTACTTGAATCCAGCAGTTGGGCTGCCACTCCTGGAGGGCGCTCAGCTTTTTCTCAATGTTCCAATATGTTCTCATTGTAGCCAATCTCCATGATAAGAAGTGTGGGGACTGACTCTCCGAGTCGAATCCTCACGTTAACACTTGAAGTTTTCCGCGTGATAATCGTCCATAAATTGATGAATATTGATTAACTGACTGCAAAATTAGAAAAAATAAGTGAGTGAGCCAACGATTTAATATTCTTTTTGATGACAAAGATGCCAAAAGCAAGACAAGAAGACATGCTTCTTTTAGTTTAGACATAAAGACATAATGGACGTGTCCTTTTTTTAGACATAAAGACATAAAAGACATATTCTTCTTTACTTTAGACATGAAGATGTAATAGACGTATTCTTTTTTTTTAGACATAAAGACATAAAAGACATATTCTTCTTGTTTAGACATAATGACATATTTCATTATACGTAAAGACAAATAAGACATAAAGACAAAAAAGAAAATATGTCCTTTATGTCTTTATGTCTTAAAAAAGACAACATGTCCTTTAAAATATGTCCTTTATGTCTTTATGTCTTAAAAGAGGACTTGTCCTTCAGAATATGTCTTTATGTCTTAAAAAGGAACCTGTCTTTATCGTCTACTTCTCTGGAACTTGCTCGAGTACTGCTGTCAGCAGTTTCCAGAAAGGCTCTGCTGTAGCGATTTCGAAACGCTCGTTGACGGTGTGGGGGCTGCGGAGCGTAGGACCGAGAGAGACTACCTCCATATTGGGGTACTTCTCCAGGATCACCGAGCACTCCAGTCCGGCATGATCCACGACGACCGTTGCGTCCTTGCTGTTCTGCTCTTTGTAGACTTTGCAAAGCAACTTCAGCAGAGAGCTGTCGGGGTTAGGATCCCAACCACCGTAGGAACCAGAGAACTCTACCTTCATGCCAGCCATGGAGAACACGCTCTCCAACTGTGTAGCGACATACATCTTCATATCCTCACGGCTGGAGCGAGCCAGGATCTTGATGGCGGCCTTCCCCTCACCAATAGAGATGATGGCGAGGTTTGAAGAAGTCTCCACTACGTCGGGCTTGACAGGAATGAAGCGCACCACGCCGTTGTGGCAACCATAGATGGCGTCCACAAGGTTGTCCTGGATCTCTTCCGGCACCAGTGTAGCAGGCTTGTCAACGTCTTCGCAGAAGAACTGCACGTTGCTCTCGATGGTTTTGAACTCATCCTCAATGGCCAGTCGCTGTTTTTCTACCATCTGCTTCAGTGTCTCCACATTGGCTTTTGGCAGAGCAAGCACCACCTCAGCATGAGAAGGAATGGCATTGCGCATGTTGCCGCCTTCCCAACTGACCAGGCGGGCAGCAAGCTCGGCAATAGCCTCACGCACGAGACGCACCATCTCCTTATTGGCATTGGCGCGACCAGCATTGATTTCCAGACCAGAGTGTCCACCGCGCAATCCCTTCAAGGTCACCTTGACGGCAGCTTCCTGGTCGTTTTCCACTTCCTGATATTGCATTGTTGCGGTGATATCGATACCGCCTGCGCTACCAATACAGAAGTTGCCCCATGTCTCTGAGTCAAGGTTGAGATAGTAGTCAGCATTGAGTTCTCCCTTTGGCAACTCATTGGCACCAAACATACCGGTTTCCTCATCGCGTGTGATTAAAGCCTCCAAAGGTCCGTGCTTGAGATCGTTGCTCTCGAACACGCCCATGATGGCAGCCACACCGATACCGTCGTCAGAGCCAAGCGTAGTGCCTTTGGCGTGTACCCATCCGTCCTCGACATAGGTCTCAATCGGGTCTGTCTCGAAGTTATGCTTGCTGTCAGGAGTCTTCTGTGGCACCATATCCATGTGAGCCTGCAACAGTGTAGTCTTACGGTTCTCATAGCCTGGGGTAGCCGGTTTGCGCATGACGATATTTCCACCAGCGTCCTTGAAGGCCTCTACGCCGATTTTTGCTGCGAAGTCAAGAAGGAACTGCTGTACTTTCTCCAAGTGACCCGACGGACGTGGCACCTGTGTCAGTGCGTCAAAGTTGCGCCAGATGGCTGCTGGCTGCAGATTGCTGATTTCACTCATAATATTACGTTTAATGGTTACAATAAATATTTTATCTATTCACTGATGATTGTCTCTTGCTTGTTGCTCGTCTTTTTCTTCGTGAAGCTTAGTGCCATCCACCCATAGATACCGATGACCACGACGAGCAAGGTCTGGATGCTGTGGACGATGAGCACAAAGTTCAAGGCTGCCGTAGACGCCACGCCATAGAGAATGAGCATGGTTTTCACCGCAAAATGCCAGGGGCCGGCACCGTTGGGCGTGGGCACGATGACAGCAATACTGCCGACGATAAATGTGACCATCGCGCAAGCGAAACCCAGATGGCGGGTCGCCCCGAAGCAGAAGAAGGTGAGATAATAGTGGAGGAAATAGCATGCCCAGATAGCAACGGAGTAGAAAATAAACAGTGGCACATTCTTGACATAGCGCACCGACATCACTCCCTGCCACAGTCCATGGAAGAGCTCCTTCACCTTATTATATATAGACATCTTTCTGAGCAGCACCCAGAGAAGTATCACCACGGCGACACCGCATATCATTGTCACCAGCCAACCGGTAGACGAGAAGCTTGCCAACAGTTCATCGACACGCGTGCCCGTACGCCGGAAGAATGATTGGAAAACACGAAACTGGGAGAGAAGCGTGACAAAGATCATCACCAGCACCAGCAACGAGTCGATGGCACGCTCCGTAACCACTGTCCCCAAAGCCTTGGGAAACGACACACCGTCCCATCGCCGAAGGATGCCGCAACGCGCAAACTCACCTACACGTGGTATAAGCAAGCTCACGGCATAGGACACAAAAACACTGTTGACCGACACCGAGGCGCGGGGCTTCTCCCCGACAGGCTCCAAAGTCTGCTGCCAACGCCAGCCACGGAAAGCCTGAGCCAATATGCCGAAGGGGAAGGAAAGGAGCATCCATGTCCAGTCCATTCCATGGAGGAGCACCTGCTTCATGCCTTGGAAATCAAAACCACGATACATCCAATAGAGGATGGCACCGCCCAGCATCAGGCTCAATGCCACCTTCACTATGTTGTTGATGGTGTTTCTCTTCTTCATATAGCATACAAAAGTAATGTAATTCAGTGGAATAACGAAACTTTTTTAGAAAAATAATCATTTTATAATGTACGCTTCTACCCTTCTAGAATCCATTGACACACGTCAATCCGCTTGACACGTATCAATTAAAATCACATATTTTGCGAATAAAACTATAATTGTTTGCGCACACAGAGAAAAACGCCTACCTTTGCAAGCGTAAAACAGAGACCCATAGAGGTCATAAGGATAACAAAGTCCACAAGAAGATCTCCACAACACGAGACCACGGACAAAGGATAACAAAAGTAGAATTAAAAGTAAAGAAAGGTAAAAAGATTATGAGTATGATGACATTTATCACATTGGTAGCTGTTGCTTTCGTAGGTGCTTCTGCACTGGCTCTGACAATGGACCATATGGTCGAGGGCAAGTAAACAGCCTTATAAATTTGAAATAAAATAGAGAGAATACATAGAAGACCGGGAATGGAGCAATCTGTTTCCGGTCTTTTTTGTGCGTTGACGGCAATTCTTTGTCCCGTTTCTTGTCTATCCCCAATGTTTTTCGTACATTTGTAACCAAAGAAAAATACATATCTGCAACATGAAACAAGTAAAGCCAAAGAAAAACCTCGGTCAGCACTTTCTCACCGACCTTGGCGTGGCACGACGCATCGCTGACACAGTAGACGCCTGCCCGGCTCTGCCCATTCTGGAGATCGGACCGGGCATGGGAGTCCTCACACAGTACTTGGTGAAGAAAAACCGGGAGGTGAAAGCTGTGGAAATCGACTCCGAAAGCGTGGCTTACCTCAACGAACGCTATCCCGAGCTGCGCGACCAGATCATCGGGGAAGACTTCCTGCGCATGGATTTGAACAAGATCTTCGGCGGCAAACAGTTTGTGCTTACCGGCAACTATCCCTACGACATCTCTTCCCAAATCTTCTTCAAGATGCTCGACTATAAAGATCTCATTCCCTGCTGCACGGGGATGATTCAGCGCGAAGTGGCTCAGCGTATCGCCTCTGCACCGGGCAACAAGGCTTACGGCATCCTCAGCGTGATGATACAAGCGTGGTACGACGTGGAGTATCTCTTCACCGTCGACGAGGGCGTCTTCAACCCGCCACCAAAGGTCAAGAGTGCCGTGATACGCATGACGCGCAACAACGTAAATGATCTCGGTTGCGACGAAGTGCTCTTCAAACGTGTGGTGAAGACGGTTTTCGGCCAACGCCGCAAGATGCTGCGCGTCTCGTTGCGCCAGCTCTTCACACCTCAGACCATGCCCACGCCTGACTTTTTCGCTCAGGACATCATGACCAAGCGGCCCGAACAGCTCTCCGTCCAGCAGTTCGTAGAGCTCACCTCCATGGTTGCAGACAAAGTAAACAGCAGCACGGTATAAAAGACAGAGTATATAAAGACACAATAACTATAATAACTTTAGACATAGTAACAGATAGAACATAAAATAGCATAATCTGTTTAATGTGTTACTATGTCTAAAAAACTATCTGTTTAATATGTTACTATGTCTATTCATCCATCTGTTTAATATGTTACTATGTCTAAAAAACTATCTGTTTAATATGTTACTATGTCTATTCATCCATCTGTTTAATATGTTACTATGTCTTTATTCCTCTGTTATTATGTCGCGAAAGAAAAAAGTTGGAGAAATAGTTGCATCGTCCAGAAAATCTTTTTAAATTTGTGACTTAGAAAACTAAGCACTAAAAATATGTTAGACGTAAAGCAAACCCTCAATGGCGCCGAGGAAAAAATGAAGAAGGCGTCGAAGTATCTTCAAGAGGAGCTCGCACGCATCCGTGCCGGCCGTGCCAACGCTGCCATTCTCGATGGCGTGCGCGTAAGTTCCTATGGTCAGATGATGCCCCTCAACCAGGTAGCCTCTATCATTATTCCTGACGCTCGCACCATCACCATCCGTCCCTGGGACCGCAAGGCCATCAAGGACATCGAAAAAGGTATCATGGACAGCGATGTCGGCATCACACCGGAAAACAATGGCGAGATGGTCATCCTGCGCATTCCACAGCCCACTGAGGACCGCCGCAAGGAACTCGTCAAACAGTGCAACAAGATTGGCGAGAGCGTGAAAGTGCAGGTGCGTACCGCACGCGCTGAGGTCAAGGAGAAGTTGAAGAAGGCTATCAAGGACGGACTCTCTGAGGATCAGGAAAAGGACGCTGAAGCCGACTTGCAGAAGATGCACGACAAATATATCAAGGAGATCGACGCCACCCTGGCTGCCAAGCAGAAAGAGGTGATGACCGTTTAATCCATGGCGCATGAGAGGACTTGTCGTAAGAAACACCGGATTTTGGTACACCGTCAAGACCGATGACGGCCAGCTCGTTGACAGCAAGGTCAAAGGTAACTTTCGGCTGAAGGGTATCAGAAGCACCAACCCCGTTGCCGTCGGCGACTGGGTGCATATAGACATCAACCGGGAGGGTACTGCTTTTATCACAGAGATCGAAGACCGAAAGAACTATATCATCCGTAAGTCACAAAACCTGTCGAAGCAAAGCCATATCATCGCGGCTAACCTCGACCAGGCAATGCTCGTCATCACCGTGGCGCACCCACAGACTTCTACGACATTCATCGACCGCTTTCTGGCTTCTGCCGAGGCATACAGCGTGCCGGTGGTACTGGTGTTCAACAAGACCGATCTGCTCACCGACGAAGAGCGTCACTATCAGGACATGATGGTGACGCTCTACGACAACATCGGCTATCCCTGTCACCAGGTGT
The DNA here is from genome assembly GCF_025457485.1 of Hallella absiana. Taxonomy (NCBI): domain Bacteria; kingdom Pseudomonadati; phylum Bacteroidota; class Bacteroidia; order Bacteroidales; family Prevotellaceae; genus Hallella; species Hallella absiana. Next base: position 73,307 of record NZ_JAMXSP010000009.1, on the reverse strand, counting down.
CGGCACTCACCGGCAATGGCATCGACGGACTGCGCACACTGCTCAGCGGCAAGGTGACACTGCTCAGTGGCAACTCAGGTGTCGGTAAGTCCACACTCCTCAACTTGCTGATTCCCGGCACTGAAGCCCGTGTAGCCGACATCAGTGAAGCCCACGACACAGGCATGCACACCACTACGTTCTCCGAGATGGTGCCATTACCCGACAACAACGGCTATGTTGTCGACACACCGGGCATCAAAGGCTTCGGTACGTTCAACATGGAACCGGAAGAGATCACCAGTTATTTTCCCGAAATCTTCAAGTTTTCACAAGACTGCCGCTTTGCCAACTGCACCCACACCCATGAGCCGGGCTGCGCCGTGATTGAGGCGGTTCGCAACCACTACATCGCCGAGTCGCGCTACGAAAGCTATCTCGGCATGCTCAAGGATAAGGACGAGAGCAAATATCGCGAGGCCTATTAGCCGTATGTCACTGCAACGTCGGTGGAACCTACTATCTATAGTGCCTCCCCGAAAGAAATTCCAATGATCGCTGTCGTTCATTGTAAGAGTTGGTTTTGCTTACCGCTTTTCATGAAAAACTGCCGAAAGCCTAACTTTACCCCCTCATCGCTTTGTAGATAAAAGGAAAAACACTAACTTTGCTTTGATAAAAGTAAAGGATCGTTTTCATGCAAATCACTATCTCATGGCTACGCGCCAACTTTCAGACGTTCAACCGTCGATACTTCGACGGCGGGCTGCCCGAGCCACGCTACCACATCGGACGGTCGCGTACGCGACTGGGCTCTCTCTCCTTCAAGCGAAAGCGCACGTGGCGAAAGGTCGTCAACTACGACTACACACTGGGCATGAGCAACTACTACGACCAAAACGAGCACCAGTTCCAAAGCGTGTTGCTCCATGAGATGATCCACTACTCCATCGCATACACGGGTATCCGCGACTCCTCGCCCCACGGCATTGTCTTCCGGGGCATCATGGACCGCCTTAACCGCGACGGCTGGGACATACACGTGACGACCTCTACACGCGACCTCGGTAAAGCTGCGACAGCCAATACTTCATCCACCGCACGCAACAGGAAACAACATCTGGTGCTCGCCATCGAGATGCATGACGGTCACCATTTCCTCTCCGCTGTGAACCCACGCTTCGCCCGAGAGCTCAACAACCGGTTGCGTTCTATCAACGAGGTTAGCCACTTCTGTTGGTTCGTCACCGAAGACCCATGGTTCGATAACATGCCGCGCGTACGCAGTCTGCGGGGACGGCGCGTCGACACGGTCACTTATCAAGAGAAAACACACGCCATGACACCTTTCTCCATTTAATCACCACCTTATTTATATAGCTACCTATGTCCACTCCACAGCAAGCACCCACGACCAACAATATCACTGCCACTGCCAACATCCATCCAGTGGCAGGGACAGAGCCGGAGTTTATCCTCTATGACGACTTCACCGATACCTCGCACCAAGTCGACTTCTTCATCCCCAATAGGTTCATCGTGGCCTATTGCCGCCAAGGATCTTTGTCCATCACTGTCAACCATAAGCAGAAGACGACCATGACCAGTGGCGACCTGCTCATAGCTTTTCCCCGCACCACACTGGAGGACTTCTCTTTCTCCAACGACCTGCAGCTGATGGTGCTCAGTCTTTCGCCCACGGTCATCAACGACAGTCTTCTGGGCGACAAGGATCTGTGGCCTAACATAGAATTTGTAAGTACTCACCCCAAAATCCATCTCACAGAGGAAGAGGTTGAGGTAGGCAGACAATATCATCATCTCTACAAGATCTACTCCAAACGCAAACCTACCAAATTTCGAAGCAATATCTTGTACACCCTGCACAGAAGTATGATCTATGAGCTCGCTGACATGGTGAACAACCGCACGGGATCAGTACCTCAAGACGCCCAATACAGTCAGACCGACAATACCTTTAAGCGCTTTCTGCAACTGCTGGCTCAAAGTGAAGGTAAAATCCGAAACGTCAGCTATTTCGCCCGCGAGCTGTGTATCACCACAAAGTATCTTTCCCATATCGTCAAAGAGAAGACCGAACACTCAGCCAAGCAGCTCATCGACGAGACGGTGGCCAACGAGATCCGTCGACAGCTCTGCTACACATCAAAGACTGTCAAAGAAATCGCCAACGACATGGGATTCCCAAGTCTGAGCTTCTTCGGTACCTACACACGCAAGCACCTCAACGCCTCGCCTGCCAATATACGCAAGAAATACAGAGCCGGGAAATAAGTTCCCCGAAGAATCCGGTACCACACAGAAAAGGCAGATATGTTGGACAAACTGACATCTTGTTTTCATGTCCTTCAGACCTGTTTTTCCATTGTTTTCCTTTAGCCACTTTTCCGGAACCGTCGTCCGCGAAGAGAGCCTTTTGTAAAGGTTCTTGGCCAGACATCCCTTTTCACCCATTCTTCCAATTGACCAAATAGAGTTTCTCTGTAGCACGTGTAAAGGCCGTATAGAGCCAATGGTAATAGTCAGCGTTGACCATGTCGTCGGTCATATAACCCTGGTCAACATAGACGTGACTCCACTGTCCGCCCTGAGCCTTATGGCAGGTGACGGCATAAGCAAACTTCACTTGTAGGGCGTTGAAATAGGCATCGTTCTTCACAGCCCGTAGCCGCTCTGTTTTAGTCTTTAGATCAGCATAGTCCTCCATCACTTGATTGAAGAGCTGTTCACTTTGCTCACGTGTCAGCGCGGGAGCCTCGGTGAGCAGCGAATCCATGTTCACCGTCACCTGCATCTCATAGTCGTCGTAGTCGGGAAAACGCAACCACACGTCGGCAAAGCGGAAGCCATAGAGCTCGCGGATGTTGCGCACACGCTCCACCACCGCCCTGTCGCCGTTGGCCAGAAAACTCACGGGCAACGGCTGCCCTGGCTCGCCTTTGCTCACACTCTCGCGGATGGCAACCTGCTCTCGCTCGGTCCAGTAGTAGTTGTTGCGTACGATCATCAGCAGATCGCCCGAACAGAGCTCGTCCTCGCGGTCGAGGATGGTGTTGCGGATGCCTTGGTTGTAAATGCCGGCCCGTTTGTTCGACCGTGTCACGACGATGGTGTCGTCCATACCTACCTGGCTGTAGCTTGAGGCTATCGTCTCAACAAGCTCGTCGCCTCTGAGGTTGACTATGTCGGCAAAGCCCTCGAAGGTCACCGGCGGCAACTGGGCGGTCTCGTCACGTACGATCATATCGCGCAGCCGCGTGGCATTGAAGAGAATGCCCGACCGCTGTCCCTGACGAAGCACCTCGTCGAGGTCGCACTCATAAACAACGAGTCCGTATCCCCGAAGCACGTCGGTCGAGAGTGCCGGAGCCTCTTCCTCACCCACCGGTGGCAACTGGGCTTTATCACCTATAAGCAGCAGACGACAGTTGTCACCACTGTAGACATACTTAATCAAGTCGTCGAGCAGCGAGCCGGAACCGAAGGTGTCCTCACCCTGCGCGCCGGAGCCGATCATCGACGCCTCGTCGACAACGAAGAGCATACGATGGTTGCGGTTGTCATTGAGATTGAACTGCCCGTCGAGTCCTTGGTAGGCACGTTCACGATAGATACGCCGGTGGATGGTATAGGCCGGCAGACCGCTGCCACGCGAGAACACCTTGGCAGCACGACCGGTCGGTGCCATGAGTGTGAGCTTCTGCCCAAGACGATGCAGCGTGCCCACCATAGCAGCGGCCAAAGAAGTCTTGCCCGTACCCGCCGAACCACGCAGGATCATCACCGACTCTGGCCTGCGGTCAGCCAAAAACTGTCCAAAGGTCTGCAACGCCGCTTGCTGGCAGGCAGTAGGCTGAAAGCCAAACTGCCCGACGATCATATCTATAAATTGCGCTATCTTCACTTTTCTCTTTGATGAAACAATAATTCTTCGTATCTTTGCAACTACGAAACCCTTGTAGGGCAAAGGTAGTAATAATTATCGAGAAAGATGAACATTCAACATAAAAACACTTACGGGCTCCTTGCCTGCGCCATCGCCCTGGCTGTGCTCTGCGTGCTGAGCGTCAGCTCGCCCATGCGCTTTGAGCATCAACAGCAGCAGCGCGAAAATGCCGTCAAGGAACGATTATTAAAGATCCGCACCGCCGAGGAGAAATATCGCTTACGCCACGGAGTCTACACGGCCGACTTCAGCACACTCATCAAGAGCGGACTGCTCGCCGACTCCTTGCAGTATATCCCCTACTCCGACGGCAAACGATTCACCGTTGATGCCACCACGACCATCGCCAAGAGCGGTCGCCAGATACCACTCATGGAGTGCAGTGCTGCTTACGACGACTATCTCAAGGGGCTCGACAAGAACAGCATCGACAATCTCACACAGGCCGCCAACGAGTCCGGACGTTTTCCCGGACTGAAATTTGGCGATACCACACAACCCAACGACAACGCAGGTAACTGGGAATAAACTATGCAAGACAACAACAATACCACACGACAGGGGCTCTCGCCCCGCATGACCATACGCGTGAGCAAGGGATCGCTCATCTTTGCCATCGCTGACACTGACCATCCCAACAACATCGTCTACGAGCCTTATACGGCAAAAAGCGGTGTGTCGATGGCCGCCAACCTGCGCGAAGCGTTCAAGACCGCCGACATCCTGCAGCGGCCTACCCATCGGGCTCAGGTGCTCGTGGACACGCCCGTGGTGCTTGTGCCCATCGAGGAATACGACGAGACCAAGAACGAGATCCTCTATCACCAGGCCATCACAGGCTACGAAGGCTATGCCGTGGAGAGCAACATCCTCCCGGATCTCAATGCAGTGGCGCTCTTCGCTCTGAACAAGGACCTGCGACTCGTCGTCGAGGATCACTACAGCGATGCTCGCTTCATCGCGCTCATGCGCCCCGTGTGGATGTATCTCCACCGCCGCAGCTTTGTCTCCAACCGCCGCAAGCTCTATGCCCACTTCCATGACGGCAAGATGGAGGCGTTCAGCTTTGAGCGCAACCGCTTCGTCTTCTCCAACCAATATCCCATCAAGGAGTGGCAAGACGCTGTCTTCTTCCTTCTCTTCATCTGGAAACAGCTCGCCATGGACCAGCGATCCGACGAGCTCTACCTCTCCGGCAACATTCGCGAAAAGGAAGAACTCACCGCCATGCTGCAAAAATATCTGAGCAAAGTCACCTTCATCAACCCTAAAGCCGACTTCAACCGAGCCGCCATCACCGACATCAAGGGCATACCTCTCGACATGGTCACGCTCTATCTCGGATAAGCTCCCGGACATGGTCACTTTCTAACTCGGATAGACCTTTGGCATAGTAACGCTCAAATTAGGCAAAACTTCCAACTCAACTAAAGAGCGTCTTAGGCCACTCACACAACATTCAACTTGTTCAAAAAGAAAATAATGAGAATCATCACTGGCATCTATAAAGGCCGTCACTTCGACGTGCCACGTACCTTTAAGGCAAGACCTACCACAGACTTTGCCAAGGAAAACATCTTCAACGTGCTCAGCGGCTACCTCGACTTCGACGGCATCACCGCCCTCGACCTCTTTGCCGGCACCGGCAGCATCTCGCTGGAGATGCTCTCCCGGGGATGCGCACAGGTCATCAGCGTGGAGGCAGACCGTGACCACGCCCGCTTCATCGCTCAGTGCATGAAGAAGATTGGTGCTGACAACGACCTGCTCATCCGTGGCGACGCCTTCCGCTTCCTCAAGTCCTGCCACCAGCAGTTCTCTCTTATCTTTGCCGATCCTCCCTATGCGCTTGAGCAGCTCCCCACCCTGCCCGATCTTGTCTTCGAGCACGACTTGCTTGCTCCCGACGGCATCTTCGTCCTGGAGCATGGCAAGGACCACTCCTTCGAGTCGCATCCTCATTTCGTTGACCACCGCCACTACGGCAGCGTCAACTTCAGTCTGTTTCGGTAATACGAGGGGGGGGAAGTTCTGTTCGTCACGATATATCGTGACGCTCCCTTCTCTTATCCTCCTCTCCTTGTCAGGCACAAACAAAAAAAATCGCTGAACAGCTAAGCTATTCAGCGACCTCTTGTTGGGATACCCGGACTCGAACCAGGAAAAACAGGACCAGAATCTGTTGTGTTACCATTACACCATATCCCAATTTTCAATTGCTTTGGAAGCAACACCCTTGCTTCTGTATTGCGAGTGCAAAGGTACGGACTTTTTTTGAAACGCCAAAACTTTTGGAGACTTTTTTTATAAAAAACGCATTTTTCTCTCTTTTACTACCTCTTTCCACCCCTCTCAGACTCTCCATACCTCTCTCGTCTTCCTAAAAAATATCAAATAAACATCGAAAGACTACTCTCTTTCGATAATATACCGTATCTTTGCAATTCAAATCATTACATATATATATTAATAAGGTATACCAAGTTTAAACAGATACATGACAGAAGCAACAAATCTCGTAAAGTCCATCACCAAGGGCATACAAGAGAAGAAGGGACAGCACATCGTCATTGCTGACCTCCGCCACATCGACGGCGCCATCGCCAACTACTTTGTCATCTGCCAGGGCAACTCACCCACGCAGGTGGAGGCTATCGCCGAAAGCGTAGGCGACATCTGCCGAAAGGAAGCGGGCGAAAAACCCGTAAATGTCAACGGACTGGGCAACAACCAATGGGTGGCTATCGACTATGTCGACGTGCTCGTGCATATCTTCATGCCGGAGACACGAGAGTTCTACGACCTGGAGAACCTCTGGGAGGACGCCAAGCTCACCGAACTGCCCGACGTGGACTAAACGACAGACAAGACAATTCTAACATACATAACAATTCTACTCCTCAGAAATGGACAGAAACAGCAATCAATTTCCAAGGCATAACAATCAGCCGAAGATGCCACGGTTCAACATGAACTGGATCTACATCATCGTGCTCATTGGCCTTGCCGTGCTCTTCTTCACCGGTGGAGGCGACTCCCTGGCGCAGGCCGCAGGCACAAGCAAGGATGCCAAATACAGTGATTTCAAGACTTACGTGGAGAAAGGCTATGCCCAGCGCATCGTCGTCAACAAGAACGACAACACGCTGAAGATGTACGTCAAGCCTAAGTATATCCAAAACGTATTCCAACAGACTGCGCAGCAGACAGGCAACGACCCCTATGTCAACGTAGAGTTCGGCTCCGTCGATGAGCTCGACAAGTACTTAGCTGCCGAGCAGGCCAAAGGCAAGTTTGCCAGCTACAGCTACGACAACGCCAAGACCAGCGACATCATGTCGCTGATCATCAACCTCTCCCCGCTGATCATCTTCTTCGTGCTGATGTGGTTCATCGGCCGACGCATGGGTGGCGGCACAGGCGGTGCCGGTGGCGTGTTCAGCGTAGGCAAGAGCAAAGCCAAGCTCTACGAGAAAGCCGGCGAGCTCGGCATCACCTTCAAGGACGTTGCCGGACAGGAAGGTGCCAAGCAGGAAGTGCAGGAGATCGTGGAGTTTCTCAAGAACCCGAAGAAATATACCGACCTGGGTGGAAAGATTCCTAAGGGAGCCCTGCTCATCGGACCTCCGGGAACAGGTAAGACTCTGCTTGCCAAGGCTGTGGCCGGAGAGGCCGGCGTGCCTTTCTTCTCGATGTCGGGTTCCGATTTCGTGGAAATGTTCGTCGGTGTCGGTGCCAGTCGCGTGCGCGACGTCTTTGCCCAAGCCAAGCAAAAAGCACCGTGCATCATCTTCATCGATGAGATCGATGCTGTGGGACGTGCACGTTCAAAGAACCCCGCCATGGGTGGCAACGATGAGCGCGAGAACACGCTCAACGCCCTGCTCACCGAGATGGATGGCTTTGGCACCAACTCGGGTGTCATCGTTCTGGCAGCCACCAACCGCGTCGACATGCTTGACAAGGCATTGCTGCGTGCCGGACGTTTCGACCGTCAGATCCACGTCGACCTGCCCGACATGGCAGAGCGCAAGGCTATCTTCCAAGTACATTTGAAGCCGCTGAAGACCGACGACAGCCTCGACATCGACTTCCTGGCGCGTCAGACTCCGGGATTCTCCGGCGCTGACATTGCCAACGTCTGCAACGAGGCCGCCCTGATCGCCGCCCGCCACGACAAGAAAACCGTCACCAAGCAGGACTTCCTCGACGCTGTGGACCGCATCATCGGCGGTCTGGAGAAGAAGACCAAGGTGATGACCACCGAGGAGAAGCGCTCCATCGCCATCCATGAGGCCGGTCACGCCACCATCAGCTGGTTCTGCGAGCACGCCAATCCGTTGGTCAAGGTGACCATCGTACCGCGTGGTCAGGCGCTTGGCGCTGCCTGGTATCTGCCTGAGGAGCGCGTCATCACCACCAAAGAGGAGATGCTCGACGAGATGTGTGCACTGCTCGGCGGACGTGCTGCCGAAGATCTCTTCACCGGACATATCTCTACCGGAGCCATGAACGACCTGGAGCGCGCCACCAAGAGCGCCTACGGCATGGTAGCCTATGCGGGTATGAGCGACAAGCTCCCCAACATCTGCTACTACAACAATCAGGAGTATCAGTTCCAGCGCCCCTACAGCGAGACCACCGCAAAGATCATGGACGACGAGGTGCTGAAGATGATCAACGAGCAATATGTGCGCGCCAAGAACATCCTCACGCAGCACAAGGAAGGTCACAAACAGCTGGCCGACCTGCTCTTCTCCAAGGAGGTCATCTATGCCGAGGACGTGGAGAAGATCTTTGGCAAGCGTCCATGGGTGAGCCGCTCACAGGAACTCATGGAAGAGAACGACAAGCTTGAGGCTGAAAAGGCCAAGGCTGCTGAGCCAAAACTCGAGGACATGCCCGACGAGGTGAAAAAGGCACAGGCCGAGCACGAAGCTGCCGAGAAGCAGAAGCAAGCTGAAGAGGCTGACGCTCACGCCAACACTGAAAAGAAAGGCGACGCTGAGCAAGCTGACTAATACATATATATAAAAGGTATGGGCGCGCCTCCACGGGTGCGCCCATACGCTATTACACAACTTAAACGACAATACGATGAACGACAAAAAACTCAATCTGATCATCCGCACCATCACAGGCGTGCTCTTTGTCATCGTCATGGTGGCTGGTTTCCTCACTCCCACAACCATGGTGGCGCTCTTCGCCCTCATAACAGCTCTCGCCCTTTGGGAGTACACCGGACTGGTAAACAACTTCGTGGCCGACGTGCAGGTCAACCGTCTCATCTCCACGGTGGCCGGTGTCTACTTCTTCCTTGCCGTGGCCGGATGGCGCACGGGAATGGTCAACAACTTCGTGGTGATGGTGCCCTACATCCTCAGCATCGTCTATCTGCTCATCAGCGAGCTGTACACTGGCAACAAAAACGCGGTAGCCGATATGGCTTATACCATGCTGGGACAGATGTACATCGCCATGCCGCTGTCGCTGATCAATATCCTCGCCTTTGAGGTCAACGCCGACGCAACGGGCGTGCACTACGACATGCTCCTGCCGCTGTGCGTCTTCATCTTCCTTTGGCTCAACGATTCCGGCGCCTACTGCACCGGTTCCCTGCTGGGCAAGCACAAGCTCTTCCCACGCATCTCTCCGGGTAAGACCTGGGAAGGAAGCATCGGAGGCGGTGTCATCGTGATCATCGCTGCCTTCGTCATTGGACTCTACGCCAACAACGGACAGGCTCATCAGCTCAACGAGTGGCAATGGGCCGGACTGGGTCTCGTCATCGTGGTCTTTGGCACTTGGGGCGATCTCGTGGAGAGTCTCTTCAAGCGCACCTTGGGCATCAAGGACAGCGGCAAGATCCTGCCGGGACACGGCGGCATGCTCGACCGCTTCGACTCCAGCCTGATGGCGATCCCCGCCGCCGTGATGTATCTCTATACACTCGTCTCTTTCTAACGCAGAACCATGATTGACCGTCAGACAGTAGAGAGAATCAAAGAGGCCGCCAACATCGTGGACGTGGTCTCGGAGTTTGTCACACTCAAGCGCTCGGGCGCCAACTACAAAGGCCTCTGCCCGTTCCACAACGAGAAGACACCGTCGTTCTATGTATCTCCCGCCCGTGGCACCTGCCACTGCTTCGGCTGTGGCAAGGGTGGCAACGCCGTGTCGTTTATCATGGAGCACGAGCAGATGACCTATCCCGAGGCTCTGCGCTGGCTGGCCAACAAATACCACATCGAAATCCACGAGCGCGAGCTCTCCAGCAAGGAAAAGGAGGAGCAGAGCCAGCGTGAGTCGATGTTCATCGTCAACGAATGGGCTTCAAAGTATTTCGAGGACTTGCTCCACAACCATGCCGACGGTGTGGCTATCGGCATGCAGTATTTCCGCAGCCGGGGCTTCCGCGACGACATCATCCGGAAGTTCCAATTGGGCTTCGACATCTCTGACCGACGTGCCCTGGCCCGTGTCGCTCTGCAGAAAGGCTATAAAGAAGAGTATCTGCTCAAAACGGGCATCTGCTACCGCACCGACCGTGGTGAGCTGATCGACCGTTATGCCGGACGCGTAGTCTTCCCATGGATTGGCGTGAGCGGAAAGGTGGTGGGCTTCACGGCCCGCGTGCTCGACAGCCGTACAAAAGGCGTCAATCAGAAATATGTCAACTCGCCCGACAGCGACATCTTTCATAAGGATCACGAGCTCTACGGCATCTGGCAGGCCAAGCGCGCCATTGCCAAGGAGGATCGCGTGTTCATGGTTGAAGGGCAGGCCGACGTCATCGCCATGCACCAGTGCGGCATCGAGAACGTAGTGGCTAACTCAGGTACGGCACTCAGCCTGCACCAAATCCACACACTCCACCGCTTCACGTCGAACATCACGCTCATCTACGACGGCGACGCCGCCGGCATACACGCCGCTCTCCGAGGCACCGACATGCTGCTCTCCGAGGGCATGAACCTCAAGGTGCTGTTGTTGCCCGACGGCCAGGACCCCGACGAGTTCTCACGCTCCCACTCCGCCGCCGACTTTCGGAAATACATCGAGGAGCACTCAGCCGACTTCATCCAGTTCAAGACCGACTTGATGCTGCGTGGAGAAACCGACCCGAAGAAACGCGCCGATGCCATCAGCTCCATCGTACAGTCCGTGTCGATGGTGCCCAACCAGATTCTCCGCGATACCTACATCCATGACTGCTCACAGCGCATCGGCATCGGTGAGGCTACCCTTATCAATCAGATGAACAACTTCATCCGTAGCCGTAAGAGTGGTGCTCCGGGCTCGGCTGTCCCCGGCGACATTTCTGCTCCCGCACAAGCGCCCGTGTCACAGCCGTCGATGCCGGTCACGCCACAGGTGCAGGCTACTCAGGTGGAGAGCATGATCATTCAGCTCATCATCAAACATGGCGAGCATATCATCCTCAACAACGTCGAGGATGACGAGGGACAGCTCCACTCGCTCACCGTGGCACAATATATCCACTACAGCCTCACCACCGACAGTCTCTCGTTCCAAAGCGAGGTCTACAACCGCATTCTGCAAGAGGCTGCACAGAAAAGCACCGAACCGGGATTCAAGGCGGAGCCTTACTTCCTCCACCACGACAACATCGCCATCGCACAACTTGCCGCCGACATGACAGCCGACAAGTACCATCTCATTGAGAAGGAGGAAGCACCGAAAAACAAAGAAGAACTGGAGCAACGCATGGAGAACGAAACCGACGACCTGCGCAACCAGGCCATGCACCTGATGCTTGACTTCCGCAAGGACTATGTCGAGGCACAACTGAAACAGGTGCAGGCCGAGATCGCGCAAAGCACCAAGGACATCGGCAAGCTCAAAGAGCTGATGGCCCGCTACCAGGAACTGCAGACCATGCGCAACGCCCTTGCCAAACAGCTCGGCAGCAACATCATCCTTTAACCAATAGCTTCCATTGTCTTTCTTTGGCAATGAGAGAAACGAAGTATGCCTTTGAGTGGTCAGGAACGCTTCTGGGACATATCAAACGGATAAACACCAAATGACAAAACAAATACAACAGAGGCGGAAAAGCATAATATTTGGCTTTTTCGCCTCTTGCTTTTAGAAAAATGATTATCTTTGCACTTGGTTAACTATATTACAGAGAAAGCATAAAAACGTAACGCTTATGTCAACATTAACTATCGCTATTGTCGTCGTGTTCTGCGTGGGCTATCTGTTCATAGCCTTAGAGAGCGTGACGAAAGTCAACAAAGCTGCCGTAGCCCTGCTGATGTTTGTGGTCTGCTGGACGTTGTTCATGATCGACCCGGGAAGCTATCTGCCGGGATTCAGCGGTCAGGAACTCATCAACAAGGCAGGCACGGCCATCACTGAGCACTTGGGCGACACCTCCACGACGCTGTTCTTCCTCATGGGCGCCATGACCATCGTGGAGATCGTGGACCAGAACGGCGGGTTTAACTGGGTGCGTGGCGTGATGAAGAGCAAAGGCAAACGCACACTGCTGTGGCGCATCGCCTTCCTGACGTTCTTCCTCTCTGCTATCCTCGACAACCTCACCACGAGCATCGTAATGATCATGATCCTGCGTAAACTGGTGAAAGAGCACAAGGACCGCATCATCTACGCCTCACTCGTCATCATCGCCGCCAACTCCGGTGGCGCGTTCTCGCCCATCGGCGACGTGACAACGATCATGCTGTGGAACAAGGGTGTCATCACTGCCTTAGGCGTACTCTCCGAGATCACGATTCCCTCTATTGTGTCGATGGTCATCCCGGCATTCATCCTGCAATATTCTCTCCACGGCGACTTGGAGGACATTGACAGCCCCGACGCTCCTGTGGAGACCGAAGAGCAGGAGCTGGGTCATCGCCAGCGTGCCGCCGTGTTCTGCATCGGTGTGGGCGGTCTGATGTTCGTACCAGTCTTCAAGGGCATCACCGGTCTGCCTCCCTTCGTGGGCATCATGCTCGTGCTGAGTGTACTGTGGATTGCCACCGAGTTGTTCTACCGCAATCTCTCCACTTCCTACGAGACTCACGGAACCAAGAAGCGGGTGGTCAATCTACTCCATCGCATCGACATGTCCACGATTCTTTTCTTCCTTGGCATCCTCATGGCAGTGGCCAGCCTGGAGCAGACCGGTGTGCTGACCTCCATCGGCAAAGGCCTCAACGTTGCCTTTGACGGCAACCACTATGCCGTGACGGGTATCATCGGTGTGTTGTCGAGTATTGTCGACAACGTGCCCTTGGTGGCAGGCTGCATGGGCATGTATCCTGTGGCTCCGACAGGCGACATGGCTGTCGACGGCATCTTCTGGCAGTTGCTCGCCTACTGTGCCGGTGTGGGTGGTTCCATGCTCATCATTGGGTCCGCTGCCGGCGTTGTGGTTATGGGACTGGAGAAGATCACCTTTGGCTGGTATATGAAGCATGTGAGCTGGATTGCAGCGCTGGGCTACCTTGGCGGTATCTTCTGCTACTGGATCATCCGCACATTCATCATGGTCACTCCTGCATAAACAAAGCTTTAAGCGATCATCATCAAAAGGCACTGACAGCGTTCCTGTCAGTGCCTTTTGGCTTCTATACGCGCGATTTTTCGTCCTTGCATGGACTTAGAATCGTCTTTAGACACATTGACTTGCACGACCAGACATGCAAAGAAGCGTTATCTGATGATGGTCAAACGTTCGTTTGACGTAGGTCGAACGAACGTTGTACTAAAGTCAAACGAACGTTTGACTATCGTCGAACGAACGTTGTACTAAAGTCAAACGAACGTTTTACTATCGTCCAACGAACGTTTGACCATTTACTAACAACTAATTTTTCAAAAAGAACACGCTGACTTGACTGTCTCCATTCGTATTGTTTCTACCTTTTGGGGTATTCTATTCAACACTTCCGGCCGCTCCCATTCATCACTCACCATTCACCATTCAACATTGAAAAAGGCCCACCGCCTTGTCCCCTGGAAGTGGGACATCAGGCAGCGGGCCTAAAATGTATGCAATGATGCAAACGAGAAAACGTTGTTGTTAAAGTGGATACTCCTCGAAGGCGTAGAGCACTGTCGAGAGATAGCGCTCGCCCGTATCGGGCAGCAGAGCCACGATTGTCTTACCTTTGTTCTCCGGGCGCTTGGCAATCTCAGTGGCTGCGTATGCGGCTGCACCGGAAGAGATACCCACGAGCAGTCCCTCTTGCTGAGCCAGCTGGCGGCCGGCGAGGATAGCAGCGTCGTTGTCCACGTCAAACACCTCGTCGATGACCTTCGGATCGTAGGTCTTTGGCACGAAGCCAGCGCCGATACCCTGAATCTTATGCGGTCCGGGCTTGCCGCCATTGAGCACCGGTGATGTAGTGGGCTCCACAGCGATAACCTTCACGTTGGGGTTCTTCTCCTTCAGTCTGCGACCGATACCGGAGATCGTTCCGCCAGTGCCCACACCAGCCACGAAGATGTCAACCTTGCCGTCGGTGTCGTCCCAGATCTCCACACCTGTCGTCTCATAGTGCTTCTGCGGGTTGGCGGGATTCTCAAACTGCTCAAGGATGACCGAACCGGGGATGGAGTCACGCAGTTCCTCAGCAGCCTTGATGGCACCCGGCATGCCGTCCTTGCCACTGGTGAGCTTCACCTGTGCGCCATAAGCCTTCACCAGGTTGCGGCGCTCGATGCTCATCGTCTCGGGCATGGTAAGGATGAGCTTATAGCCCTTCACGGCTGACACCAAGGCCAAGCCTACACCCGTGTTGCCACTGGTCGGCTCGATGATCGTTGCTCCTGGCTTGAGTTTACCGTCGCGCTCAGCGGCCTCGATCATTGCCAGGGCGATGCGGTCCTTCACGCTGCCGCCGGGGTTAAAGAACTCTACCTTGGCCAGCACCGGAGTCTCCAGGCCACGCTGAGCCGAGTACTTGTTGAGCTCTACTAAAGGTGTATGACCAATCAGGTCTGTGATCTGCTTATATATTCTTGCCATAATGTGTTTCTTTTTAATGATTACTAATTCTTCAATTCTCTAAATTCTTGATAAACGACGATCGCTCCTTGACCTTATTTCTCGTTCTTCACGGCCTCAAAAGCCTGATCGAGGTCAGCGATGAGATCCTCATAGTGCTCAGTGCCGATGCTCAGACGGATTGTTCCGTCGAAGATACCCTGCTCGGAAGCCTCCTCCTCGCTCAACTCAGAGTGTGTGGTACTCTTTGGATGCACGACGAGCGACTTCACGTCAGCCACGTTGGCCAGGTCAGAGAAGATCTTGAGATGGTCGATGAAGTCCCAAGCCTTCTGCTGGCTGCCATCGATCTCAAAGGTGAAGATACTGCCGGCGCCGTTGGGGAAGTAGCGCTCGTAGAGGTCGTGGTTGGGGTGATCGGGCAGTGACGGGTGGTTGATCTTCTTCACCTGCGGCTGGGTCTTGAGATAGTCGATGACTTTCAATGTGTTGAATACGTGGCGCTCCACACGCAGTGACAGCGTCTCCAGACCTTGCAGCAGCACCCAAGCGTTGAACGGAGAGATGCAGGCACCCTCGTCACGGAGCAACAGGGCACGCACGCGGGTCACGAAAGGAGCGGGCAGCTTGCCGAAGACAAGACCATGATAGGAGGCGTCGGGCTTGGTGAAGCCGGGGAACTTGTCGTTCTGAAAATAGTCGAACTTACCACCGTCGACGATGACACCGCCTAAGGATGATCCGTGCCCACCGATGAACTTAGTGGCAGAGTGCACCACGATGTCGGCTCCGTGCTCGATAGGACGAATCAGGTAAGGAGTGCCGAAGGTGTTGTCGATCACCAAGGGGATGCCATGCTTGTGGGCGATGGCGGCAGAGCGCTCGATGTCGCTGATGTTGGAGTTCGGGTTACCAAGGGTCTCTATATATACGAGTTTGGTGTTGGGCTTAATGGCAGCCTCCAAAGCGTCGTAGTCGTCGGGATTGACAAAAGTTGTGTCGATGCCATACTTGCTCAGCGTGTGCTTCAGCAGGTTATAGGTACCGCCGTAGATGGTATCGGTAGCCACCACATGATCACCGGCGTATGCCAGGTTGGTGATAGCGTAAGTCACAGCAGCAGCGCCTGAGGCAACAGCCAGTCCGCCTACGCCGCCTTCCAGTGCGGCCACGCGGTCCTCAAACACGCCCTGTGTGGTGTTGGTCAGACGACCGTAGATGTTTCCGGCATCTTTCAGGTGGAAACGGTCACTGGCGTGCTGTGCATTGTGGAACACATAAGAGGTGGTCTGGTAGATAGGCACGGCACGCGCATCTGTTGCGGGGTCGGCCTGCTCTTGGCCTACGTGAAGTTGCAGTGTCTCGAAATGAAGCTTTTTCTCGTTGCTCATAGTCATTTACTTTTTATGCTTCCCTCAACTCTTATATAAGATGTTGCGTTCAGCGGTTCTACATCTATTGTTTTTTTCACGATGCAAAGTTACGACGATTTTCCCATCATAGAAATCGCATAATCACGTCATATTGCATACCACAAACGTGGTACAACCCCTTTTTCGCACCATAACCACAGCTTACTCTTCGCATGATCGCGCTCTGACCTTTCTTATAAAATAGTTAACAGAAGCAAAGAAAATGCTATTATTATCTGTATAAAAGTTAAATATCCACCAAAGACAAGCATTTTGTTGCCCAAATATTTGGTTGTTTCAAATCAATCATAGTATCTTTGCAGTGTACTATTAAAGTAGTACACTAATATAGGTAACAATTAAACGAAAGAATAATATGATTGATGTAAGAGACCTCTGTTTTCATTATCAGGGCAGCAAGCACCAAGTGTTTGACCACTTCGCCTTGCAGTTGCAACCCGGAAGCGTCTACGGACTGCTGGGCAAAAACGGCACCGGCAAGTCCACACTACTCTATCTCATCAGTGGACTGCTCCGACCCGACAGTGGCACGGTGACGGTCAACGGCATGGAAAGCCGGTTGCGCCTCCCCGAAATGCTGCAGGAAGTATTTATCGTACCTGAGGAATATGCCATGCCCGACATGAGCTTCGAAGCCTTCGCCGACATGATGCGCGCCTTCTATCCTCATTTCAGCGATGACCTGCTGGCCAAATGCCTCGCCGACTTCGAGATGCCGGCACATCCCAACCTCAAGGAGCTGTCCATGGGACAAAAGAAAAAGGTGTATATGAGCTTCGCCATTGCCACGGGCACCCGCCTGCTGATGATGGACGAGCCGACCAACGGCCTCGACATCCCGTCGAAAGCACTCTTCCGAAAGGTGGTGGCCAACTACATGGAGGACGACCGCACGCTCATCATCTCCACCCATCAGGTTCACGACATCGAGAGTCTGCTCGACCATGTGGTCATCATCAACCAAAGCCGCGTGCTGCTCAACAGTTCCATCGCAGACATCTCTCGTCGCTATGCCTTCCGCTACCTCTCGCCGCAGGAGATGGACAATACGGTGCTCTACGCCGAACCCACACTGCAAGGCAACGCCGTCATCATGCCGCGCGGCGACGGTGAGGAGACACAAGTAGACCTGGAGTTGCTCTTCAACGCTACGATCAGCGGAAAGCTCGGAAATGCTTAGTGCTTAGCACTTATTTATACATTATTCATTATACACTATACATTATACATTATTCATTATACACTATACATTATACATTACTATGTCACGATTTAAGCAAGTGCTTCGCTGGGAGTTGTTGCTCAGCAAGCGTCAAATAGCCACCATGGCCCTGACCTTCTTCGGTCTGGTTGTCATCCCACAGATCCTCACGCTCGTCTTCAAGTCATCGTCGAGCAGTGCTTATACCATGGGCATCCTCTGTTCCGTAGCTCTGTCCGCCTATCTGCTTTGCAGCGGTGCGCTCATCTTCTCCAGCTTCCGCAGCCGCCAACAACGCATCAACAACTTCATGCTCCCAGCCTCCAACAAAGAGAAGTTCATCGCCCGCTACCTCGTACTCGTGGTTGCCATGCCGCTGGCTGCCATCGCGGGTTTCTTTGCCGGCGACATACTGCAATATCTCATGAGCTTGATGATCAACAGCAATGCAGCACAGTGGGCTACCAGCGCACTCACGGAAGGCCTCAACAATAGTGGCATCTTCCATTTTTATACAAATCTCAATGGCGACCCATCCCCTGTTGAAGGCTTCCTCGTGATTCTCTTAGGAACCATCACGCAGCACGCCTGCTTCCTGCTTTTCGGCAGCATCTACCACAAGCATCCACTCGTGATGGCTGTCCTTACGTGGATGGGGCTCGGCATCGCGCTCCTCATGTTTGGTGCTTTGGCTGCGAACCTTCTCACTGAGTTCATCAACAGTGGCTACACGATCATACTTTACGATGCATGGTGGAATGCCCTCTACTTCGTTGTCAGCATCGCGCTCATCATCTTCTGCTACTGGTTCGCCTTCCGTCGCTACACCCGTCTGCAGGTCATCAACAACCAATGGATCAACAAATAAAAGGCGTCCGTTTCGTTTTGTAAGACGCTGCTTAGCAGCATCTCCCAATCATTAAAAAGTATCACCATGAAAAAGTTAGCATTTATGTTTATCGCCCTTGTGGCCCTCATTTCCGTTTCTGCTTGCCGCATTGAAAAAGTCAACAACAACGACGAGCCCACGAAGTCCTACACGCTCAACCTCCGCGACTTCCAAAGCATCAAGAACTACTCCAACTGCGACATCCACTTCACGCAGTCCGACACCTACAAAGTTGTCTTGAAGGCCACCCCACGTTGGTACGCTTCTCACACTGTCACCGCCAACCGTGGTGAGCTCGTCATCACGCAAAAGGAAGAGAAGAAGCAAAAAGGCATCACCGTCTTACATTTCAACACCACAGGAGATGGTGCCGAGCTCTGGATCAGCGCGCCCTCGCTGATTGCCCTCTCCACCGCCGGCAGTGGCGACTTCTATGCCGAAAGCAACATCACCGGCAAAAGCCTGGAGCTGTCCATCTCTGGCAGCGGCGACAGCAAGCTGAAAGACGTTACCCTCTCCGGTGATTTCCAATATATCGTAGCAGGCAGTGGTGACATAGAGACCGGAACCATACAGGCCCGCAATGCTTCGTTCAGCATCAGCGGCAGCGGTGACGTAAAGAGCAAGCTGACCAATGTCAAAGTGACAAAGCTCTACATTGCCGGAAGCGGCGACGGCACACTCAACTTCGAACATTGCGGTTATGCGGGCATCAGCATCGCCGGCAGCGGTGACGTCGACCTCTGCGGCACGCTGCAATCACTTGACAAGAGTGTGTCCGGTGCCGGTGACATCGACACAGACAAGTTGCAACTCGGCAAGTAATCACACTTCACAACACATAACACTCACGTATATGGCATTCAACAACGACAAAGCCATCTACCTGCAGATAGCCGACCGCCTGAGCGACGAGATCCTCGCGGGTGTCTACAAGGCTTTTGACCGTATCCCCAGCGTGCGCGAATATGCCGCCACGCTCGGCGTCAATGCCAACACGGCGGTCAAGGCCTACGACCAGCTCGCTCAGGAAGGCATCATCTTCAACAAGCGCGGCCTCGGCTATTTCGTAGCGGAAGATGCGCAGCGACACATCAAGCAGACACGGCGTCAGACGTTTCTCAAGACCGTCCTCCCCGAGTTTGCCCGCCAAATGAAGCTCCTCGACATCTCTTGGGAAGAGCTCAAGGAAGCGGTAGCCTCTGTTCAGTAAGACGCTGCTTTGCAGCGTCCCACCCAAAAACAATAGCAAGACAATGAAAAACAATATCAAAGGCAAGCAGGCGCTTGCCATCACTCTCCTTTCGTTCTCCCCTATCGCCGCTCTGGCCCAGGCTCCGGTCAACACCACCGACAGCCTTAAACTCCAAGCCATCCACGACAGCCTCGACCTGCAAGGCGTGGAAGTGGTGGCGCAAAAGCCCGTCGTCAGGATGACGACCGACAAGATGACCTACAACGTACAGCAGGACGAGGACGCCAAGACCATGACGCTCCTCGACATGCTGCGCAAGGTACCTATGGTCACCGTGGACGGACAAGACAACGTCACCGTGAAGGGATCTGCCAGCTTTAAGGTCTATGTCGACGGCAAGCCCAACCAGATGTTCCAAAACAACTTCTCACAAGTGGCGAAGTCGATGCCTGCCTCCATGGTGAAGAGCATCGACGTCATCACCTCACCGGGCGCCAAATACGATGCCGAGGGTACCAGTGGCGTGCTCGACATCAAGCTGGTGCACCAAAGCGGACAACCCAACAGTGACTGCAGCAACTGCTACAACGGCAATGTCGAGCTCTCCCTCAGCAACAAGGGCGAGCGCGCCAACGCCTACATCGGCGGACAGCATGGCAAGCTGACCTACAGCGCCATGGGCATGTTTGCCTGGCAGGACTTTGGCAACCTCAAGGTGACCAACACCCGTCTGCAACAGACTTCTCTTGGTGAGTCGCTACAGACCACAGACGTGGAGTTCAAGCAGAAGCATCCCTTCTCTTTTGGCAACTTCACCTTAGGCTACGCCCTCGACTCTTTGAGCACCATCAACGTCAGTGCCGGTGTCAATGGCGGCTACACCAACCAGAATATGCAACCGCGCAACTCCTTCTCGGGAGGCCCTTACGGCAATGGCTTCAGCTATGTCTACAATTCCAGCCAACGCAACCGCTTTATGGGCGCCAATGCCAGTGCCGACTATCAGCGGTGGCTCAACGCTGACCATACCTCGTCGCTGACGCTGAGCTATCTCTTCGACTACAACCCGGCCCGTAACCGTACATGGACTATATATAATAATGTGTCGGGTGTGACGGGACTCACCCTTACCGATCTCTTCTCCGACTCACGTACATGGGGCACCAGCCACACGGGTCAGGCAGACCTGACCTTGGACCTTGGCAAAGGACAGACGCTGGAGACGGGCACGAAGTTCATCAGCCGACGCAACAAGAGCGACAGCCGACTCTACGACATCGTTGACGGTAACGACGTGCTCAACGACGCCGGCAGCATGCTCTACCGCAACTTGCAGAGCATCGTGGCAGGCTATGCACAGTATAAGCTCACCAAGGAGAAGTACAACGCACGCCTCGGCCTGCGCTACGAGCATACCTTCGAGAGCGTGAAATATGCTGAGCACAGCGACCGCAACTTCCATAAGGACTATGGCAACCTCGTGCCTTCGGGAAGCATCGGCTACAACATCACACCGATGTCCAACCTCGGTCTGACCTACACCATGCGCATCTCGCGACCGGGCATCAGCCAGCTCAACCCTTACACCGACCGCACCGACCCGACAGCGCTTACCTACGGCAACCCGTCACTCGCCGTGGTGAAGTCGCACAACGTGACGCTGGCCTACAACTTCTTCATGCCGAAGGTGATGTTCAACGTCAGCCTCAGCCACGACTACATCGGCAATGAGATAGAGAACTACCAGTTCGTGGATGCCGACAACAAATACAACAGCACCTACGCCAACAACGGCAAGAGCAGAAACACCTACGTGGATGCCTTCGTCCGCTGGGCAGCCTGCAAGAACTCCACGCTGATGCTCAGCGGCAACGTGTCTTACGGTGACTGGAAGGCGAAAGAGCTGGGCTATCATAATTGGGGATGGTCGGGCAACGCCTATGTCGGACTGGAGCAGCAACTGCCATGGAAAATCAAGAGTTCATTCGGACTCTTCGCCCAAACACGCCAGTACAACCTCATGGGCTACAACAGTGGCATGCAGTTCTTCAATGCTTCGTTCACCCGCTCTTTCTTCAAGGATCGCTTAGAGCTCTCGGCCCGCTATGCCAACCCGCTCCGCAGCCACCTGATCATCAACCAGCACAGTGCCGGTGCCGACTTCAGCAACCATACCCACGTCTCCATTCCTCTACAGGTCATAGCCCTGTCCGTGAAGTGGAACTTTGGCAACACAAAGAAGCAGTTCGGACAGTACAGTTCGAAGATCAACAACGACTTCAACGACTCACAAAAGAAAGACTCACCGACAAGCAAAATGGGCATGTAGTCCATCCTACTCTATTCAAAACAACAAGAGCATCCATGGTCTGAAAACGCTCAGACTATGGATGCTCTGTTTGTTCCTTCAATTTACTTTTGTTATTTCAAAGGCTATGAAACAAAAGCTCGTCAAGTGATGATGAGCTTGTAACCGATGCCGCGTACATTGACGATGCGCAGCTGCGGGTCACGCTCCAAGCGATGGCGCAGCTTGGTAATAAACACTTGCAAGCTGCGCCCATTGAATAGCGTATCGTCGCCCCACAATGCTAAGAGGATGTCACGCGACTCCACCACATCATTGGCGTGCTCAGCCAACATCCGCAGCAACTCGGCTTCGCGGTGCGACAGTTCTTCCACATGTTCCTGCCACGCCAACTGTTGTGTGACGGGATTGAAGCGATAGCTTCCGATGTCTATCCAGCGGTCACTTTCTTTCGGCTCCGACGATGAGGAATGACTATAAAGTTGCTGCCGTTCAGCCAGGCGGCAGACGCGTGCCATGAGCTCTTGCAGACTGAACGGCTTCTTCAGATAGTCGTCACCACCCATCTTGAAACCATTGACCACGTCGTTGACCGATGAGCGGGCGGTGAGAAAGAGCACCGGTGTCAATTTGTCGTGCTCACGGATACGCCTCACCATCTCAAAGCCGTCCATACGCGGCATCATCACGTCAGCGATCAGCACGTCGGGCTTGTCAGCAAAAAACGCGCGCAGTCCTTCCTCGCCGTCAGCAGCAAGCGTCACACTCATGCCCTCAGGCTCCATCGTGTCCTTCATGATCATGGCCAACGATGCCTCGTCCTCGACCAACAATACTTTTATCTTTTGCTCCATCGTTTCTGTTTCTTCTATACAACTTTGTAGGAGATGCGGCGTCACGCCCCATACATTACACGACGGAGAGTGCCGCACCTCCTACTTATTGACCGAACATCAATATGAACTCCGTGCCTTTCCCCAACGTACTTCTGACGCTGACCTCGCCACCCATGCGCTCCATGATATTGCGCACGTAATAGAGCCCGAGGCCATAGCCCTTCACGTCGTGGAGGTTGCCCTGCGGCACACGGTAGAACTTGTCGAAAATATACTCCAACTTCTCCTTGGCAATACCGATACCATTATCTGCCACGGTAATAGCCCCATCAGACAGACTGATGGTAATATCAACCGTGATTCCTGAGTATTTCAAGGCATTGTCTATGAGGTTGCCTAACACATGCTGCAACTGAGCCGCGTCGGCAAATACCATAGGATGGTTGTCGCCACCTACAATATGGAAAGCCACGGGCTTGTCGGCCTTCAAGCGATACTCCTCGACAAGGCTTTCCACCACGGGCGCCACATCGACTTGCTGCATATCGAGCTGCAAGGTCGTGCGCCGTTCCATGGTCATCTGAAGGATCTGCTCCACGAGTTGTCCGAGCTTCTTCAGTTGTTGCAAGGTTATCTTCAGGTATTCAGTCCGCTTCTCTTTCGGCAACGACTGACCAAAGTTGAGCAGTGCATCGTTGGCGGCGTATGCCACAGAGACCGGTGTTTTCAACTCGTGCGTCATGTTGTTGACGAAGTCGCTCTTCATCTCGTCGACAGCTTGCAACTCCCGGATGGTACGCCCCAACATCCAGAACACCATTAACAACAAAAGGATGACGACCACCGATAGGCCGATGACACCCTCCATGTTGCTAAGCACGATCCACCCCAAGGGTACACAAAACACGCGGTAGCTAAGCGTATGACCGTCTACGTCCCATTGCAACCGGGCAATCTCCACAGCGTGGTTGTGACTGTAGCCAATCCTTTCTGTATGCGTAATCATCCGATTGTCTTTCCACAGTTCTACCTTCATTGTTTCTTCCATACCACAAGCGGCCATCTTCGCGTCCAGCAGATTATAGAAAGTAGCCACGTCCGGTAGGGCAGCGGTGTCCACCACCTGATGCAAACCTCTACGCATCTCTTTGATGATGGAGGCGAAGGGATGGGATCTGGCAGTGTCGAGAGATAGTATTTTCTCCTTTCCGTTCTTAGCACTGTCAGATTTCACGACCTTGTATTTCTCTATCGTGGTCTTCTTGACAACGTTTCCTTTCCGTTCGATACGTATCGCTTTCCACAACGTTTCCTGGTGTTTATCCTGATCACCAATGACATACACTGCCGTCATCTGCTTATGGTAGAGCCGCTGACCTCGGATCAGCAGCTCTTCATAGTCGCATTCGGCGATGGCGTCATCAAGTTGTTGGCGCATCCGTGCGTGCTGCATGTTGTACTGTCGGAAAAGCCAAAAACACAGCAGGCCGATGACCGCCGACAGTGCTATAGCAATGGCGATAAGGTTTCGTTTCCACTTCATACACGCAAAGATAACACTTTTTCTGCTTATTTCCGGCCCTTCCTTCTCTATAATGTGCCGCAGTGAGGGTATGGCACAGTTCTGTAAGATGCTGCTTTGCAGCATCCGCCCGCATTGCAGCATCCGCCCGCCTTGCAGCATCCTCCTGCTTAGCATCACTGCTTGAACCGCGCCGTGTCTACCTCTTTGCTCTTGTCCTTGTATCCTCCGAACCTATAGACCAGCGATACGCCCACCTGACGATAGCACGAGAAGTCCATTTTCATATTCTGGTTGCCGAAGCGGATGACAGGGTCGATGACGGAAGTCTCAAAGAGGTCGTTGCAGAACACATGGAGCGTGGCACGCTTCTTCCAGAAGATGTATTTCAGTCCAAGGTCGACATTGCCCGAGGCCGGCAGGTCGTAGATGGCCTGATGAGCCTTGGAGCGTATCATGCCGTCGAGATTGAGATAGAGATGGTTGGGGACAAGGGTGAAGTTGTTGCGCAGGCTGGCCATCACCCAAGCGATGTCGCGGTTGAAGGGGATGTCGTAAAACGCCGAGCATTTCTCCTTCATCCACACACCGAGAACGGTAAGACGGCTGTCGAGCCAGCTGCCGAAGCGCTGAGGCACAGACGCCTGCAAGCCCAACTGCTGAGAATAGTCGAAGTTGAGAAACTTGTATTGCACGGTCAGCCGATCATGGCGCTGGTAAGGTGTCTGCGTGAAGTAGTCATCGGTGTAGTTGAACCATGCCACGAACTGGTATTTGTTGTGCAGCACATAGACCAACTGTGTCTGATAGTTGCTTGAAGGCTTGAGGCTCGGATTGCCCACCACTTCGTTATAGCCGCCATTGCTGAACGACGTGAAGTTTTGCAGCGTCCAATAGTCGGGGAACTTCTTGTCACTACTGACGTTGAGCAGAAGCATGTGACCGCTGTTGGGCATGTAGGTCAGCGACAGCGTGGGATAGACATTCCACTGATGCCAGGCCGGCGAGTGATAATATTCGGCAGCCAGCGAGACCTCGAAGTCGAGCTTCTCTCCTATCTTGCCGTTGGTACCCGCATAGATGTTGACGATGTCCTCGTTCTGGCGACTGTATGAATTGGTGGGACTGGCGGCGGTGTTGCTGCCCGTAGGCAGAAAAGTCTGCCAACTGTGGTCATTGGTGAGATTATAGCGCACGCCGTAGTTGAGTCCCCATCCGCCCGCAAGGCTGTGCTCTTGTCCAAGATGGAACTTCCAGCGGTTGATGCGCTGGTGCTCGTCAGTATCGAAGTGGAGCTCGCCCGTAGGCAGCGTGCTGATGAGATGCTGTGTCGAGGGCGTATTATAATAGGTGTATTCCACGTTGACCTTCGTGCCTGTAGGCAACTGGTAGTCGAGCATCACGTCGTGCATGGTCTTTCTCGTCCGATAAGCATTGGTCGCCATCACGTTACCCGTCACGTCCTCGCGTGCGTGTTCCGTGTCGTAATTGCCGGTGTAGCTCAGGCTCAACCGATGATTGTCGGTAAAGGCATAGTCAAGTCCCATTCGCCATAGATGCTCGTGATCGCGGCTGCGCTGCGTCTCGTGCGTCTCAATGTCGTGTGTCGTTCCGTCGTCAAGATGGTGAAGCGAGGTCTCGTCCGTTGTTCCGTAGGTCTTGCCATGATTGTGTTGATAGTTCACGCTGAAGTCGAGTTTTCCTTTATGATAGATCAGTCCTGCCTTTTCGCTCCACATCGCCTCGTGTTCTTGGTTCCAGGCTCCCGTGAGTTCTCCCTGCCATCCGTCGGTCTGCGAACTATCAGAGGCGATGTCGAGGTTGATGCTCGCCCCACGCACCTCGTAGCGGGCTGGTGTGGTGTACATCACTTCGGCATGCTTCAATCTGTTAGCGGGAAGACTCTTCAGCAAGGCATTGAGTTGAGCGGCATCCATCTGATAGTGCTTGCCGTTGATCAATACGTTGAAGGCATTGCCTGCCAGCGTGAGTGAGCCGTTGTTGTCAGTCACGCCAGGGATGAGCTTCAGCGCGTCATAGACATTGTCCGCGCTTTCTTTCTTAAGCAGCAACGGCATATCGTAGGTCAGCTTGCTGCCCGCCACCTTCACGATAGGTCGCTCGCCTTTGACCATCACCTCCGGCAGGGCGTGGATGATGCTGTCCATACGTAGTGAGTCGGCAGAGCTTGTGGCTGTGCCCGATCCGTCTGTCTGCGCATAAGCAGCAGTCGCTGCCATGCAGAGCATCAGTATCATAGCTTTTCTTTCCATCTCTCTGAGTTTTTTATCATTGCAAAGTTAGGTTGAAAAAACAATACTACCAAGTCTATCCACTTATACATCCTTAACGCCAAGGCTTAAATAGGCTTAACATCATTGCGGTGTTACGCCAGTTTCTCTACAAAGCATAATCCATAAATCGTAATTAAAACTTTCCACAAATATAGCGAATTTATCAATTACGATTTATAAAAAGACAGAAAAGAACCAAAGTTTTAGTTATGATTAACAAAGTAAGGCTATGCCGCACGATGAACATGTGGCATAGCTTTTATAACACAAACTCCTTTTGGCATTCTCACAGTCTATTTTTCTCTTCACTACCTGCGCGTATGCCTTTGTAACGGCTGCGTACAGTATTGAAACTGTAAGTGAACTGAATACCCACGCACTGTGTACTGTCGTATTCTTTGAACTGGGTACGGACGTTAATGCCTCCATAGGCCGTCATCTCCTTGTAATTGGTGTGGAAAATATCGTTGGCATAAAGCGAGAGTCGAATATTCTTACTCTTTAGCCACTGTTTGGAAATACGGAGGTCTACACTGGCCACCGTCTTAGTTATAGCTACATTAGACTTGTTATAAGGCGTGAGGCTCGCAGTGATGTTCGCTGTCCAGTTATAGGGAAGTGTGAACGTGTTGTCAAGTCTGAACTGCGTACAAAGTCCATTCCAATAGTGCGTGATGCCCATGGGAGCCAAGTCGGCATCTGAGAAAAAGAGCCTAGCGGTGTAGTTAAGATGCCAAATGCCTAAGGTAGGCGAGGTATTAAGTGTCACCCCGTAGTTTTGTGTCTTTGGCGTGTTGCGGTAGTCTGTGATGATGACGCCGGGATGACTCACATCGTCGTAAGCCGTTTGAAAGGTGCGGAATGAGTTTTTGATATAAGTGTAATAGGCTTCCACCGTCATCCATTTCCATACTGTCGTCCACGAAAGATAATACGTAGTCATGGGTTGCAAGAAGGGGTTGCCCGTATCGTACTCGTATTTGCTACGGTAGTTCACCGAGGACGACATGATCGAATAAGGCGGATTGTACCGGTATGTGGCAAATGCTAACGAGTGCTGCCACCCGTCGTCAGCATAGCTCATTGATAATTTGGGGATAAGCACATGATAATCGTGGCTTAGCTCGTCGTCTTTCTTACCATCCACATCATAGCGGTTGTGTTCGTTCTGTAGCCTCAAAGAAGCCGAGAAATTCAACTTCTTGCCAATGGGGAGCGCATAGTTTGCATAGAGTGACCAGATAGCAGTGCGTTGCCGGATATGAGTGTCAGCAGAAAATCCGCTCTGTGTGAAATCTGCTTTTCTGTTGGTATAGGAAGTCTCTTCACCGAAGGAGAACGTTCCAGCGGGCATCGGCGCCGAGACCGTGAGCTTCTCGGCCCACAAGTTGCTCCTCGTGCTCGTGTTGCTACTAACCGAAGAGTCGTCAGTACCGCCGGCCATATCCATGTCAGTGTGGCTTCCATAGTAATCGGCACTGAAATCGATTCCCCACTTACCCAATCTGCCCACATAGTAGGTGTTGACGCTGTTAGCCAAATTAGGTTTCGACTTGGTGACGCTTTGGTTGTCGTCATCACTGAAATGCTCACCATTGCGCCACACCTGCTCTGTCTTTGTGATGGT
The DNA here is from genome assembly GCF_025457485.1 of Hallella absiana. Taxonomy (NCBI): domain Bacteria; kingdom Pseudomonadati; phylum Bacteroidota; class Bacteroidia; order Bacteroidales; family Prevotellaceae; genus Hallella; species Hallella absiana. The sequence goes on along the minus strand of NZ_JAMXSP010000009.1, from coordinate 45,072 downwards.
TCTTTTTCCCTTGACAGTGCCTGTGGCAGAATAGGTAAGGCCAAGCGAATGCCTGTCGTTGATTTCCCAGTTCCAACCCACATCACCGTAAATAAACTTATAATCATTTCTCCACTTGCTGCGGCTATGGTAGTCCCATGTGTCGGTAGCCTTTAATTGATCATTAGACGTGGCTGTGATACGGCCTTTGCTATCTGCGGCATTGGCACGGATAAAGAAGTCCATGCCATTACGCAGACGGTAGTTGAGCGAAGCATTAGCTGTAGCAAGCATCCCTTTGCTTTTCCCAAAGTTTCCCCATAGGCTTCCGCTCCAGCCCTCGCCTTGCCGGCGAACGGTCTTCAATCGGATAACGGATGTCACGTCGGAGGCATACTCCGCACCAGGGCGTGTGATAATCTCCGCTGACAGCACCTCGGCGGTTTGCAGTCGCTCCAGTTCGCTGGCATCGCGCACCAGCTTGTTGTTGATGTATATCTGCGGAGTACCATGTCCGGCCACAGTGCCGTCACCCATGACAAGGGGCAGGTGCTTGATCATCTCTTTCGCTGAGCCGAATTGCTCTAGTTGAGAACCTTTCACCATTACACTCAAGCCGTTTGGCGAAGGCTTGTAACTGAGCTTATGCCCCTGTACCGTCACGCCTTTCAGCGTATAACGGTCGGCCTGCAGGCGTATGGTGCCAAGATCGGGCGAGGCAGCGGTCCACAGTTTAGACTTGTAGCCCACGTAGGTCACCTTGGCGATGACACGCCGGGCATTGCAGGGAATGACGAAATAGCCACTCTCGTTGCTCACGCCACCGGCAAGAAACGAGGAGTCAGCGGGCGAGAGCAGCACCACGTTGGCATACTCGGCGGGCTCGCCCTTGTCGTCGACCACGCGGCCTTTGTACCTCAACACTGTCTTCTGCGAGCATTCCACGTTGATGATGCTGTCGCCCACCATCGTCATCGAGATGGGATAGAAGCCGATGAGATGGCGGATGGCCTCGGGAATGGTTGCGCCCTTGATTGATGCCGTCACGTGAAAGTCCTCCAAGTCGTTGTAGATGAAGTTGATGGTGTAGCGATGGGTCATGCCACCGAGTTGCTGCAAAGCCGTGGGCATCGTCACGTTGCGGAAGTCGCGGCTCACACGCTGGGCATGGACTTGGACGGCACCTAAAAGGAGAATATATAATAATAGGTGTATCTTTCTCATAGCTATTCTACATTAAGGGTGTCACCGTTACGTGTAATGGAAATCTGCTGGAAGCCGTTGAGGATGACAATGTTGGCGTCAATGGACTTAGCCTGGTCCCACTCAAAGTGCAGACGGATGGCCTTGGCGGTAGCGGTGCTGTAGACGACCTTCAATCCGTAGTACTGCCCCATAGCAGAGAGGATGTCGGACAAAGTGGTGTTGTCGAAGACCTTGACAACGGGCGCCGGCTTCTTCTTCTCCTGCTTTGGCGTAATGCTGTCGGCGGTGGCGGTGGTGTCACGCAACGCCGCTGTGACGGGAGCGTGCTGCACTACTTCCGACTTCTCTGCGACAAAAGGACTGCGAATCCAACCCAACCGCGTCATGGCGGCAAAGGTCACACCGGCAAGGAGGACACAGCCGAGGAAGACGGCAGCCACACGCAGCCAGCGGGGAATGCGATGGCGGGAAAGCGGATGAGAGCTCTCGGGATGTGACTGGCTGAACGCCTTCCATGCTTTTTCCACATCGATGTCTTCGTCTTCGGCCCGCTCTTTCGCGAGGGCACGTTTCAACTGGGCAAGCGGTTGGGCATCGTGTATGATTTCACGGAGTTCCTCATCGGTGTAATACTCGGGATGCTCCTGCGCGTCAAGGAGGCGCTTGATTTTCTCTTCGTCTGAATAGTTCATGGCTCTGGGGTTTTGATGTTCTCTTTCAACACTTTGACGATGTGCGACAGATGCTTCCACACGGCGATGCGGCTCGTGCCCGTCTCGGCGCAGATGGCCTTGTAGTCCTTGCCATCGAGGAAACGCTGCGTGAAGAGGTGCAGTTCCTGCGGTGAGAGCAGTGTGTGGGCGAGTTGGCGCAGCTGTTTGAGTCGTCGCTCGTCGTCCAGCCAGTCATCACCGTCGTGCAGTTCGTCGGTATAGAGGCGGAGAATGCGCTCGCGGTTGCTCTTATCGCGCAGCCGTTTCAGACAGCGGTTGCGCACGGCCACCATCAGGTATCCCTTAGCCGAGGCGGGCAACAGCTCGGTGTTGCTCTCCAACAGATGGGCGAAGACCTCACTCACCACGTCCTCGCTCTCCTGCCCGTCGTAGAGCAGGGAGCAGGCCACACTGTACATGCGGCGATAGTGTTGGCGGAAGAGCTGTTCAACGTGTTGTCTGTCCATCGTCTGTCTTGTGTTTTTTTATTATCAATACCCCTAAGCGAAGAGAATGTTAACCCCCCGCGCTAAAATTTCCCGTTCAACTTGATAAGCATATTTACAAAGATACTCTTTTTCAAGCACACAGAAGACCGAGCCCTACGCTTTTTCGCATGTTAGATGCAATTTTCTCCCCAAATCCACCAGCAGAGCTACCAAAGCTAAGGCCACCTTCCCAACCTACAATTGATGACAGGAAATACTAAAAAGATGCTCTTTTTCAACAGGAAATGGTACTTTCGTTTGGAGAAAAGACAATTTATTCCTAACTTTACTCAGGAATAGGATGCATGGTAATGGAAACTGCGCCACCTGCATCAGTAACACATAAAGCAAATAACCATGAGTTTACAAGAGATTTTAGACCAGCGCCGTGCCATCCGTCACTTTGATTCTCAGAAGCCGCTTGACCCGGAACGGGTGAAAGAATGCATCAGGATGGCAACGCTGGCACCGACGAGTTCCAACATGCAGTTGTGGGAGGCTTATCACGTCACGGACAAAGCGGTGTTAGAGAAGCTCGCCCACGCCTGCCTCGACCAGCTCTCGGCACGCTCAGCCCAGGAGATGGTGGTTTTCGTCACACGCCAGGACCTCTATAAGCAGCACGCCGAAGCCGCCCGTAAGTTTGAGGAGGGCAACCAACGACGTCATGCTCCGAAGGAGAAGCAGGAGAAGCGCATCAAGAAATGGGACACCTACTACGGCAAGGTCATGCCCTTCCTCTACTCGCGCGGCTTCGGCCTATGGGGATTATTGCGCAAACTGCTGGCCCAACTCATTGGCCTGAGCCGTCCCATCGTACGCCAGGTATCGGAGGGAGACATACGCGTCGTTGTACATAAGAGCTGTGCCTTGGCTGCACAAACGTTTATGCTGGCCATGAGCGAGGCAGGCTACGACACGTGTCCGTTGGAAGGCTTTGACAGCCTGCTGGTCAAGAAGGCCCTCGGCTTACCCCGTAAAGTAGAGATCAACATGGTCATCACTTGCGGCATCCGCCAGCCCGACGGAGTGTGGGGCGACCGCTATCGCCAGCCATTCAGCGAGACCTATCACAGGGTGTAGCAAAACCTTCTTGTCTTTGCCGAGACAAGAAGGTTGTTGCCCCAATTTTAGGAAAAGTGTAGTTTTAGAGGTCCCAAAACGCAGGAAAAGTGTAGTTTCCGCCTGCTTATTTCGTAGGAAAAGTGTATTTTTGCAAGGGTAAAAACCAAGGAAAAGTGTATCTATGGCATTACGAAGGAAAATAGAGCAAGACATAAGAGCTTATTTATCAAGTGATTCCAACAAGATGATGATCATCGATGGAGCACGGCAGGTAGGCAAGTCATTTATCATTCGGCAAGTGGGTAAAGAGTTGTTTCCCAACTACATTGAGATAAACATGGAAGCCGACAAGTTAGGCGACCGTGTCTTTGCCGAGGCAAAGACCGTGAAAGACTTCTATCTTGCACTAAGCGTGGTGGCCGGTGACAGGATGAAAGACCGGGCGAATACACTTGTCTTCATCGATGAAATCCAAGCTTACGACCATCTGCTCACCTTAGTGAAGTTTCTCATGTCGGACCGTCGGTTCACCTTTATAGCCAGCGGTTCTCTCTTGGGCGTCACGCTGAAGAAGACGCAGTCCATCCCTATTGGAAGCATTATACGCAAGCACATGTATCCACTTGACTTCGAAGAGTTTCTTTGGGCCAACGGTGTGGGCGAGCCACTCATCCAAGCCATGAAAGAGAGCTATGAGAATAGGCGTTCTCTACCCGAAAGCATTCATACGAAGCTGATGTCTCTCTTCCGCTCCTATCTGCTTACCGGTGGCATGCCCGATGCCGTCAACACCTTTCTCTCTACTCAGAATATCGTGGAAACGCGACAGATACAGACTGACATCCACGAACTCTATGGTGATGATGCCGCTAAATACGAACAGGAATCTGCACGCAAGCTACAGATCATGCGTATCTACCGCATGATTCCGTCCAACATGGAAAACAAAAAGAAACGAATCGTTGCCAAAGAAATAGAAGGGAAGCAAGGCAAGCGCATGACCGACTACCTCGATGAATTTGAATACCTTATCTCTTCCGGAGTAGCACTGGAAGTGAAAGCCATCAGCAAGCCAAGCTATCCCTTGGTACAGAACAGCGGTAAGAATCTGCTAAAGCTCTACCTCAACGATGTGGGGCTACTCACCGACGTGCTCTATGGCACAAACATAATGCCTATTCTGAAAGACATCGCCAGCATCAACTTGGGATCAGTCTATGAGTCTGTAGTGGCACAAGAACTGCGGGCACATGGACATGGACTGTTCTATTATGACAATAAGAAGTTGGGCGAAGTGGATTATCTCATCAACGACCAGCAGCACCTGTCCGTCGTCCCCATTGAGGTGAAGTCTGGTAAGGACTACAAGGTGCACAGTGCCTTGGACCGTTTCCTCAGCATCAGTGAATACAACATCCACCAAGCCTTTGTACTCTCCAATGAGCGCCGCATTTATCAGGAGCAAGGTATCACCTATCTGCCTATCTATGACATCATATTCCTATAAGTTATTCCTCCTTTGGCACCTTCCACCAAAACATGATTGCGGCAAGGAGCTGAGCGGCGACGCTGACAACGACCATGACCACGAGACTCTGATCGTAGAGTACACCGAGGAGCCAACTGCCCAAGAACCAGGCAGCACCGAAACAGCACTCAAAGATGCCGTAACCCGTGGCACGGCTGCGCTTAGGCACCATTGTAGCCACGGAAGCCTTGAGGATGGACTCCTGCGCACCCATGCCAATGCCCCACAGCACCACGCCGATGATAGCGCAAGTCGAAGCAATGCCGGTGTTCGTCCCTCCGACAAGCAGGCTCGTCACGTCACCGCCCAAGAAGGCGAATACAGCAAAGGGAGCGGCCACTAATGTGGAGACAACCAGCGACAAACGGGCATGACGGTCGAAGAGCCAGCCAAAGACAAAGGCGGAAGCCGCATCGGTGAGCATCGCCAAAGCATAGAGCAACGGCAGGACAGCAGCCGTGAAGAGATGCTGACGCGAGAAGTGCATGACGATCAGCGAGTAGTCGGCGAAGCCAAAGGCAAAGAGGCTGATGCCAACGATATACACCACGAAGCGCTTGCTGACACGAAAGGGTACATACTCCTTCGGTTCCGGCTCAAAGTTCTCGGGATGCGGGAAGCGCTTGTATGTCAGCCATAATAATAATAAGGTGATGGCACCAGGAATAGCGAGAAAGGCAAAGCACGTGCGGTAGTCGCTGAACGTGTCGTCGCGGTGCTGAATGAGCATGATGAGATAGAGCAACAGAGGTCCGAGCACGGCACCGATTTGGTCGAGTAACTCTTGGATGGCGAAACTCTTCCCCACCCCTTCCTGCGAGGCTGCGAAAGACATCACCGTGTCTTTCGCCGGTTTTTTGATAGCTTTACCCAACCGCTGAACGATGAGCAACGCACACGCCAGCGCCCAACCATGACGGCCAACGAGTGCCAATGCCGGCACAGCCACCACATCGAGCGCATAGCCGAAGAGCACCATCGGCCAATAGCGTCGCGTCCAGTCAGTCAACCATCCAAAGACATAACGCAGACCATAGCCTACCAGTTCACCAAGCCCCGACACAAAACCGATGACTGCCGCCGAGGCTCCGGCCAATGAGAGGAACGCTCCACGTATGCTGTTCGCACTCTCATGGGTCATATCCGAGAACAAGCTCACCACGCCGAAGAGCACGATGAACGTCATCGCTGCCGACATCCGCCTTTTCTTTTCACTCATCTTTACAACATCTCAACACACATCATTCAACTTTGCATTCTTTCCACGCTTCTCTTCGTCTCTCTTCGACTTTGACTTGATGACAAGCCACACACCGGAGAAGACCAGAATGACGGCCACGCCCTGAGGCAGCGTGAAGACACTCAGTCCCACAGCCACACTGACGATGACCGAGACGATGGGCTGCACATAATTATATACGCTCACCACCGTAGGCCGCAACACACGCTGAGCCACCACGCTGAGCAGATAGCTGACAAACGTACCGAAGACGACCACATAGCCCACCTCTAACCACGTGGCTACAGTGAACGTCGCCCACGGCAACTGACTGACATGCCAGGAAGTGAACGGCAGGACGAAAAGCGAAGCCCACGTAAACATCCACTTGTTGACTGTGAACACATTATACTTCCGGATAATCGGGTTGTAGAGTGCCAGATAGAGGGCAAAGGAGAACTGCGCACCGAAGCACATCAGGTCCCCGCGGATGTTGCCGACCTTCGCACTTCCCGCATGAGCACTGCTGAGAATGAGGATGAGCGCGCCACCACAACCGATAGCCACGCCAAGTACCTTCTTCCACGTGATCGGTTCCTTGAGAATAAAGAAGGAAAGCACCATGGCAAAGATAGGCATCGACGTGGTGACGATGCTGGCATTGACTGGCGAGGTGATGCTCAACCCGATGTTGTACAGTCCTTGGTTAAACACGATGCCGAGCAGAGCCGCTCCCGCCAACTTCACGATGTCGCGCGCCGGAATATGCTCGCGCGGACCTATCAGCGAGGCCACCCAAAAGAGCAGAGCAGCCCCCGCCACACGAAACGACACCACAGAGATGCCATCAAAACCACTGTTCATCGCAGCCTTGCCGATCGGCGCCATTAGCCCCCAAATAGCCTCGGCAGCAAACATACTCAGATGTGCCTGCAAGGGCACACGGTTATCCTTCATCTTTTCTTTCCTTTTCTTATTATTGTCAAATTCATATGCAAAGTTACTAATAATTGCCTTTCAGCGATACAACTTACCGATATTTTCCTTATATTTGCCAAAAGAAAAAACCGAAACAACTATGCAGAAATACGCAGACTATATCAAGCAGATAGAGATCGACGCCCTCTGGAGCGGGCGCAAGCATATCATCTGGGACCTCGACCGGCAGGTCAACATCCTCAGCGGCGTCAACGGCGTGGGCAAGTCGACCATCCTCAACAAGGTGGTCAAGGGTCTCTCGGCCGGTGGCGACTTCCCCAGTCATCTGCTCAAAGGCGTACATCTGAAGGTGGAGCCGGAGGACGCGCGCCTTATCCGCTTCGACATCATCCGCAGCTTCGACCGTCCGATCATCAACTCAGAGGCGGTGACGAAGATGGGACTCACGCTGGCCACCGAGATGGACTGGCAGATCTTCCTGTTGCAAAGAAAGTATCTCGACTACCAGGTCAACATCGGCAACCGCATCATCGCCACCCTGCAAAGCGGTGAGCCCGATGCCGCCGAGAAGGCACAGGCACTCTCGCAACCCAAGAAAGACTTCCAGGACATCATGGACAGCCTCTTCGCCGAGACCGGCAAGAAGATTATCCGTACGGAAAACGAAATCAAGTTCACGCAGATCGGCGAGACCCTCCTTCCCTACCAGCTCTCCAGCGGTGAGAAACAGATCCTCGTCATCCTGCTCACCGTGCTCGTGGAGGATCAGAAGAACTATGTGCTCTTCATGGACGAGCCCGAGGTGAGCCTGCACGTGGAATGGCAGAAACAGCTCATCGACCTCATCCTCCGCCTCAACCCCAACGTGCAGATCATCCTCACTACCCACTCCCCCGCCGTGATCATGAACGGATGGATGGACAAGGTCACCGAGGTCAGCGACATCACCGTGGAGAACTAAAACCATGAAAAGATTAAGAGACAACCTCACCTCCAGCTATTTCGAGGCAGCCAACCGGCTCCAGTCCAAACGCGCGCGCAAAAAAGTCGTCGCCTATGTCGAAAGCTACGACGACGTCTTTTTCTGGCGGCAGATCCTCAGCCAGTTTGAGAGCGACACGCTCTACTTCGAGATCATGCTACCATCGAGAATGCAACATCTCGAGCGGGGCAAGAAAGCAGTGCTCATGCGCCTGCTCTCCGGCAAGACCGGACAGAGCATGATCGCCTGTGTCGACGCAGACTACGACTACCTCATCCAGGGCAAGACCGAGACGTCGCGCGCCGTCATCTCCAATCCTTACGTCTTCCACACCTACGCCTACGCCATCGAGAACATGCAGTGCTACGCTCCCTCGCTCCACGAGGTCTGTGTTGCCGTGACGCTCAACGATCACAGCATCTTCGACATGGAGGAGTATCTGCGGCAATATTCCCGCGCCATCTATCCGCTCTTCGTCTGGAACATCTGGTACTACCGCACACCCCACTACAGTGAGTTCACGCTCACCGACTTTCTGCGTATCATCGAGCCGGGCGGCTTTTCCCTTTCCAATCCTTGGGAACCCATCAGCCGGGTCAAGCAAAAAGCCGAAAAGAAAGTAGCACAGCTGTGGTGCATCCATCCCGATGAGCAAAGGAGCTATCAGCAAGTAGAGATCAGTCTGACAGAGTTAGGCGTCACGCCCGACAACACCTACATGTATATCCAGGGCCATCACCTTTTCGACAAAGTCGTCGTGCCGATGCTCAGCAAGGTCTGCGACAAACTCGTCAGACAACGGCAGAGCGAGATCGCCCGAGAAAGCGTTCACGGCACTCAGCGGCGCAACGAGCTCTCATGTTACACCAACAGCCTGGCCGACATCACCTCCATGCTCAAGAAAAACGCCGGCTTCCTGCGCTCACCGCAATACCATCAGATAGAAAGAGACCTCTACACTTTTATACAAAGCTGCAATACGTTGGGCAACAGTCTGCCAGACAACAAGCAGAAGGATCAATGAAACAAAAAATAAACACTATTTTCCTTTGATATTCCCGACGTTTGCTGTACCTTTGCAATATGAACATGCCAAATACCCAAAACGTAAAACTTAGCGAAAACATCATTCTTGCCGATGCCGACTATATCGACCTCGTCGCTTTCCGCCTGAGTGTACAGTTCGAGCGGATGATCGGCCGACGCATCCCCAAGGCTGATCTCAGCCGCTGGGCCGTGGACATTGCCCTGGACGGCGGACTGCGCGAAGACAGCAAGCCACACGAGATCCAACTGGTTCTGATTCACGACAAAAGCAAGAAACAGCTCGACAATTTCTCGCCATCGGTCTACGACACAGAGCTCAACGCCCAGGCTTTCCGCGACGACAAGCTCGGCGAGTTCCTCGTCAACGCTTATCCCACGGGCAGCATGGTCGACAAAGACGACTACCTGCAGGATGCCATCCGCACCATCCTTGAGCACAACGAGGTGCGCCGGCTGATGATCATCCCCAACGGCGAGGAAGGCGAGACCTACGACATCGTGAGCCATGCCCTGCGCGAAGCTCCTGACGACAAGCGCGTCACCGTTTTCGCCATGCAGCCCATGCCCGGTGGCAACTTCCGTCAGGAGATTCTCGGCTACTCGCTGATGAACGCCCTCGGCATCAAAGCCGACGAGCTCAAGGCAGAGGACTAAGCCAACAAAGAAGCGGAACCCAAGAGCTCACTACAAAACAAAAACAATAAAAAGATATATTACAGTATGAGTAGAGTATTAATGATTGGAGCCGGAGGCGTAGCTACGGTCTGCGCCTTCAAGATGGTACAAAACCAGGATGTCTTCTCTGAGCTGATGATCGCCAGCCACCACAAGGATAAGTGCGACAAACTCGTCAAGGCCATCCACGACAAAGGATATAAGATGGACATCAAGACCGCTGAGGTCGATGCCGACGATGTGGAGCAGCTCAAGCAGCTCATCGGCAGCTATAAGCCCGAGCTGGTCATCAACCTCGCCCTGCCCTATCAGGATCTGACCATCATGGATGCCTGTCTGGCCTGCGGCGTCAACTATCTCGACACCGCCAACTACGAGCCCAAGGACGAGGCCCACTTTGAGTACAGCTGGCAGTGGGCTTACCGCGACCGCTTCAAGAAGGCAGGGCTCACCGCCATCCTCGGCTGCGGCTTCGACCCGGGTGTGAGCCAGGTGTTCACCGCCTACGCTGCCAAGCATGTCTTCGACGAGATCATCGACCTCGACATTGTGGACTGTAACGCCGGCAACCACCACAAGGCCTTCGCCACCAACTTCAACCCAGAGATCAACATCCGTGAGATCACACAGAAAGGTCTCTATTACGAAAACGGCAAATGGATTGAGACCGACCCCCTCGCCGTGCACAAGGCACTCACCTACCCCAACATCGGGCCGCGCGAAAGCTACCTCATGCACCACGAGGAGCTGGAGAGCCTGGTGATCAACTTCCCGACAATCCGCCGTGCCCGCTTCTGGATGACCTTCGGACAGCAGTATCTGACCTATCTCGACTGCATTCAGAACCTCGGCATGTCGCGCATCGACGAGGTGACCTACGAGGCTCCGCTCGCCGACGGCTCAGGCAAGATGGTGAAGGTAAACATCGTACCGCTGCAGTTCCTCAAGGCCGTACTGCCCAACCCGCAGGATCTTGGCGAGAACTACGACGGCGAGACGTCCATCGGCTGCCGCATCCGTGGCATCAAAGACGGCAAGGAGCACACCTATTATATATATAACAACTGCAAGCATCAGGACGCTTACAAGGAGACAGGTATGCAGGGCGTAAGCTACACCACCGGTGTGCCGGCCATGACCGGTGCTATGATGTTCCTCAAAGGCATCTGGCGCAAACCGGGCGTGTACAACGTTGAGGAGTTCGACCCGGATCCGTTCTTGAAGGTACTCGGTGAGCAGGGACTGCCCTGGCACGAGATTCACGACGGTGACCTGGAGCTATAAGCTCTCCACCTTGGCATCATGCGGATGAGCATCGATACTCATCCTCTCCATAAACCCTAAAACGACAACAACAGAAATGGCAAAAACAGAAGAAGAATTGGCTGCAGAAAAGGCAGCACAAGATAAGAAAGAGCGTGAAGGCAAACTGAAATCGCTCCAGGAGGCCATGGCAAAGATCGAGAAGGACTTTGGCAAGGGCTCGATCATGCGCATGGGCGACGAGAAGGTGGAGAACGTGGAGGTCATCCCCACGGGATCCATCGGCTTGGACTGCGCCTTGGGCGTAGGCGGCTACCCTCGTGGCCGTATCATCGAGATCTACGGTCCCGAGTCTTCCGGTAAGACGACGCTGGCCATCCACGCCATCGCCGAGGCACAGAAGCAGGGCGGCATCGCCGCCTTCATCGACGCAGAGCACGCCTTCGACCGCTTCTATGCCGAGAAACTCGGTGTGGACGTTGACAACCTCTGGATTTCCCAGCCCGACAATGGTGAGCAGGCACTGCAGATTGCCGACCAGCTCATCAGCTCATCGGCCGTGGACATCCTCGTGGTGGACTCTGTCGCCGCGCTGACCCCGAAGAAAGAGATCGAGGGCACCATGGGCGACTCTGCCGTCGGCCTGCAGGCCCGACTGATGAGCCAGGCACTGCGCAAGCTCACCGGCACGATTTCCAAGACCAACACCTGCTGCATCTTCATCAACCAGTTGCGTGAGAAGATCGGCGTGATGTTTGGCAACCCTGAAACCACCACGGGTGGTAACGCACTGAAGTTCTACGCTTCCGTTCGTCTCGACATTCGTCGTACCAGTCAGCTCAAGGACGGCGATGAGGTATACGGCAACCACGTGCGTGTGAAGGTGGTGAAGAACAAGGTAGCACCTCCTTTCCGCAAGGCTGAGTTCGACATCCTCTTCGGACAAGGCATCAACAAGGCCGGCGAGCTCGTGGATCTCGGTGTGGAGTACAACATCGTCCAGAAGAGCGGCAGCTGGTTCAGCTACAACGGCAGCCGACTGGCCCAAGGCCGCGACGCCACCATCAAGTTGATCAACGACAACCCGGAACTTTCGGAAGAAATCACCGGACTGGTGATGAAAGCCATCAAAGATCACAAAGAATAATCACCCACAAGCCAAAGGGAAGAACCGACAGAGCCGGCTCTTCCCTTTGTTGTTTTTTCTGATAAAAAACGGGCTCTGAGAATCGATTCTTTTGGACGAAGACCTCCTTGGCTCTGATTTTCGCGAAAAATAGCGTATTTTTATAAGCTATTGATAATCAATGTGCTACAAACGTAAACACTTTCTATCAATAACATCTCGGCTTTTTCTTGCAAAATTCTCTAGAAAATTTTCGGTCAGAAAAGGCTTTTGATCCGATCAAACAACTGATATGACCGAGTCAAACAACTGAAATGATCGTATCAAACAACTGTTTTCTACCCATGACCCAACAGAAATCGAGGGGACACGACGGCATTTTGAGGTTTTAAGGAGAGAATATCAGTTTTCTCTTCTCTAGATTGCAAGTTGAAGTGGAAGGTGTTTTGTAAAAAGAAATAGCAAGCAGGTTTCTCCTGCTTGCTATTTTGCTATCATCTATCTAATCGTTTTTTCATTTAGCTTACACGTAGGTCTCGATGAGTTTCATCTTTCCCTCGGTCTTGATCTGCTTGGTTGTAGCGGGGAAGATCAGGCTGTCACCCGCCTGCACATCGATGACGTTGCCCTCGTTGTCAGTGAGCTTACCACTGCCTTTTGTGACGATGGTGATGATGAAACTGTCCAAAGCCGATACGTCAATGGTCACAGGACTGCTCAGATCGTAGAGCAGCGTATGGAAATAAGGGCACTGCACGAGCATGACGCCTTTGTTCTCCTCGGGAACATATTCCGTGCGGTAGTTGGGCAACACTGTGTAGTTGATGCTCTCGGCAGCCTCCTGGGTATGGAGCTGCCGGTAGTTGCCATTCTTGTCCTTACGTTTGAAGTCGTAGATGCGGTAGGTGACATCGCTCGTCTGCTGGATCTCGCAGAGGAAGCAGCCCTTGCCGATGCTGTGGATGCGTCCGGCGGGGAGGAAGAAGCAATCGCCCTCCTTGACGTCGTAGTGGTCGATAGCGTCCACGATCGTGTCGTTGGCCACCATCTCCTTATACTCCTCGGGAGTGATCTTCTTCTTCAGTCCCACGAGCATACTGGCATCGGGATCAGAGTCCATGACATACCACATCTCGGTCTTGCCGCGCTCCTTGCCTTGCTTATGGGCTATCTCGTCGGTCGGATGCACCTGGATGGACAGAGGCTGGGCGGCATCGATGAACTTGATGAGCAACGGAAACTCGTTACCAAAGCGCTGATAGTTGGCCACACCCACCAGTTTCTCCTTCATATCTGCCACGACAGCGCTCAGCGGCTGACCGGCATATTCTCCTTCGCTGACGATGGTCTCATTGCCGGGAACACCGGAGATCTCCCAGCTCTCTCCCACGTTTTCGAGATTGTCGTGGAGATGCTTGAACGGGATGATCTTGTTGCCACCCCAAAGAGTCTGCTTCAGCAAAGGCTTAAAACGTAAAGGCTTCATATCATATCAGTTTATTAATGTCTATTTGTATATACGTTTTTATGCTGCAAAGTTACGTAAATACAAGCGACATCATACGGCCTCAATTATCCAAACGTGACACTATCTTACTAATTTTCCGTCCAGAACGACGGTGTGAGGCAAACGATCACCGAGAAAATCTCCAGACGGCCGAAGAGCATCATGACGGTACAGATCCACTTGGCAAAGTCGGGAAGCATCGACCACGACATCGTAGGCCCTATCTCCAAGCCCAATGTCGGTCCCACATTGCCGATACAGCTCATGGCGATGGTGATGGCGTTGGTGTTGTCGATGCCCGAGGCGATCATGATGAACGCCGAGATGAAGATGAGCAACAGATAGGCAGTGAAAAACGCCAACAGAGAGACACGCTGAGGATAGGTGATGTTCACGCCGCTGATCTTCAACGGCAACACGGCATGGGGGTGGAGACGCTGTCGCAACTCATTGCGGAGCACCTTAAAGAGCATGGTGATGCGCACGCATTTCATGCCGCCGGCCGTACTCCCCGAACAGCCCCCGACCAGCATACACACGGCCAGAACGACCCACGTGACGTGGGGCCACTTGCCAGCATCGTCGTTGAACAGTCCTGTCGTCGTCATAAACGACACCACGGAGAACAGCGAAGAGCGGAACGCATGCTCCAAGCCATAGTGATTGCGCACGACCAGCTCCATCATGATGAAGGCCGTGAACAGCACCGTGAGTATCAGATAGAGCCGGAACTCAGTGTCGCGCCACAGTGCCCGTACCTTTTTCTTCGCCACGGCGCAATAAAACAGCGTGAAGTTGACGCCCGAGATGAAGCAGAAGAACGTGGCGGTATACTCCATTCCGGGTGAATGGAAATGCTCGATACTGTCGTTATAGATCGAGTAGCCACCTGTCGCTGCTGTCGACATGGCGTAGTTGATGCCCTCGAACCAGTTCATGCCAAAGAGCATGAAACCGGCCATGCAGCCAAAGGTGATAAACAGATAGACGAGCCAAATCCATTTGGCACTCGTCGAGAGCCTTGGGCTGAGCTTGCTCTTGATCGGTCCGGTGGCCTCAGCGGCAAACACTTTCGTGCTGCCCCCGACCACCTGCGGCAGCACGGCGATGGTGAAGAACACGATACCCAAACCACCGATCCAGTGAGTCAACGACCGCCAGAACAGGATGCCGTGGGGCAAAATCTCCACATCGTCGATGATGGTGGCTCCCGTCGTAGTAAAGCCCGACATCGTCTCAAAGTAAGCATCCGTAAAACTATGGAGATAGCCACCCACCAAGAAAGGTATCGTGCCAAAGAGCGAAAATACGGTCCAGGTGAGCGTGACGATCAGATAAGAGTCACGGCGCGACATGATATTGTCGGCGTTGCGGCCCTTATACCCGAGGATAATGCCCGAGAGCACGGTGACGAGGACGGAGACGAGAAAAGCAAAGGTGTCTTCCTCGCCATAGTACAGAGCAATGCCCAGACACACCAGCATCATAATAGCCTCAAGGAAGAGCAGCGAGCCCAGGATCTTATAAATGATTTTAAAGTTGATCACACCTATTGTCTCCTATTTCTTAAAACTTGTCTGCAGATGCGATGATGACGCGCATCAATTAAAGAACTTCTCGATCTTCTTCATGTTGACGTTGTGGCAGAACACCACCACGTCGTCGCCGGCCTGTATCTGTGTGTTTCCTGATACCAGCATTCCCTCTCCGTCTCTGACCAGTCCGCCGATGGTCATGCCTTGCGGCAGTCCGAGATCCTTGACCGCTTTCCTGGTCACCTTGGAATCGGGCTTGGGAATAAACTCTGCCACGTCGGCATTGGCCGACAGCAAGAAGGTGACATTCATCACGTCGGCATCGAGCATGAGCTGATAGATGCGACTGGCGGCGATGGCCTTTTTGTTGATGATCGTACCGATATCGAGGCTTTCGGCCATACTGGCATAGCCCATGCTCTCGACCATGGCCACGGTCTTGCGTACGCCCATGCGCTTGGCTGCCAGACAGGCCAGGATGTTGGTCTCGGCATTGCCCGTGAGAGAGACGAAAGCCTGGGTGTTGTAGATACCCTCGTCGGTCAGCACGCCCATATCGCGCGGGTCAGCATTGATGACAAGGGCTTGGTCGTTGAGCAACTGGTTGAGTTCGTCACAGCGATCAGGATCCACTTCAAAGATCTTCGTGTTCATATATTCCGGCATGGTCTGCACGGCACGCACGGCAGTGGCACCGCCGCCCATGATCATCACATTCTTCACGTCGACATAATGTTCCTTGCCGACTATCTTGCGGATATAAGGGATATATTGCTTCGTGGTCATGAAATAGGCCAAGTCGTAGCATTTCAGCTCGTCATTGCCGCCGGGGATGATCGTCTCGTCCTTGCGTTTGATGGCCACCACATGGTAAGGGTCATCAGGACCGCAAAGTTCCTTGAGGGGACGGTTGAGAATTTCACACGACTCCCGCAACTTGATGCCAAGCATCACCAGTGCGCCGTTGTGCACATCCCAACGCTGTCTGACCCACGACATGCGCAATCCGTTGATGATGTCGCGTGCGGCGAGCATCTCTGGATAGATGAGCTCGTCAACACCCAGCTCCTTATAGAACTGCCGGATGTCGGGCTCCATATACTCGCTGTCGTCGATCTTTGCCACCGTCTTACGGGCGTGCAGAGCGTGGGCGAGTACACAACTGTTGATGTTGGCATTGTCGTCGGGTGTCACGGCAATAAACAGATCCGCGTCACCGGCATTGGCTTCCCTGAGTGTCTTCACGCTGGAGGCCGAGCCACAAAGAGTCAGCAAATCATAGTCCGTGCCTATGCGGGCCAGCCGTTCCTCATCGTCATCGATCACGGTGATCTCTTCCTGATTGCGGGAGAGCAACCGCGCCAAATAGGTACCAATGGCGTATGCGCCGGAAATGATGATTTTCATAAGTCTATGTCAAACTTTCTTCTATCGTCTTCTTAATACTTGGAACATCCAGTCCCCACTTCTCCCGCAGCTGAGCCACGGTGCCATGCTCCACAAAGCAGTCGGGCAGTCCCAGTCTGACAACATCGGGATGGTAGCCGTGATCGCTCATCCACTCAAGCACTGCCGATCCCATGCCGCCGTTGCGCACGCCGTCCTCTACAGTGATCACGTGCTTGAACCTCGAGCCGACCTCGTCGAGCAGATGGTCGTCGAGTGGTTTGAGGAAGCGAAGATCGTAGTGAGCCACATGGTTTTTGCGGTTTGGATCTTCGCTCTCGATCTGTTGGATGGCACTCTCCACGTCGTAGCCGATGGGGCCGATGGTGATCACTGCCACATCGGTGCCCTCATGAATGACACGTCCGGTGCCGACAGCTATCTCGTCAAGTGGGCACTGCCAGTCGACAAGATGGCCCCGACCACGCGGATAGCGGATCACGAAGGTGCCCATACCGGGCTTTTGGGCAGTGTACATCAGCCTGCGCAACTCATGCTCGTCCATCGGCGAGGCAATGGTGAGGTTGGGGATCGGACGCAGGGCTGCCATGTCGAAGGCACCATGATGCGTCGGTCCGTCCTCGCCGACAAGGCCGGCACGGTCGAGACAGAGCACTACCGGCAGGTTGAGAATCGCCAGATCATGGATGATATTGTCGTAGGCGCGCTGAGCAAAAGCACTGTAGATATTGCAGAAAGGCAGCAAGCCGTCCTTGGCCATACCACCGGAAAATGTCACGGCATGGCCCTCAGCGATACCCACGTCAAAGACGCGGTCGGGCATCTCCTTCATCATGATGTTCATCGAACAACCCGTAGGCATGGCAGGAGTCACGCCGACAATCTTGGGGTTGCGCCTTGCCAGTTCCAACAGCGTATTGCCAAATACTTCTTGGAACTTTGGAGGCTCGTTGCTTGTGTCGGGCACAATGCGCTCGCCCGTTTCGGCATCGAAGCGGCCAGGAGCGTGCCAGATGGTGGCGGCTTTCTCGGCAGGCTTGTAGCCTTTGCCTTTTACCGTGTGAAGATGAAGCAGTTTGGGACCTCGCATATCCTTGAGCTGACGCATGATCCTTACCACTTCCTTCACGTCGTGCCCGTCGAAGGGTCCGAAGTAGCGGATGTTCATGCCCTCAAAGATATTCTGCTGATGGCTGATGGCGCTCTTCAAGGCATTGTTGAGTCGGATGATTCCCTTCCGCCGGTCATCGTTGAGATAGCCCTTGGCGTGGAGCCATTGCGAAGCCTTGAAGCGCAGACGGTTGTAAGTTTCGTTGGTGTCGAGGTTGAGCAGGTATTTCTCCATGCCGCCAACAGCATGGTCGATGCTCATATCGTTGTCGTTGAGAACAATCAGCAGGTCGTTGGGCGTAGAGCTGACGTTGTTGAGTCCTTCAAAAGCCAGTCCGCCACTCATGGCACCGTCACCGATGACAGCGACGACATGCCGCTCGGGATGTCCGGTCTTGCGGGCTGCCACCGCCATGCCCAGCGCCGCAGAGATGCTGTTCGACGCATGACCACAGGTGAAGGTGTCGTATGGGCTCTCTTCCGGTGAAGGGAAAGGACGCACACCACCCATCTTGCGGTTGGTGCAGAAAGTGTCCCTTCTGCCCGTCAGAATCTTATGCCCGTAAGCCTGATGGCCCACGTCCCATACGATACGGTCATCGGGCGTGTCGAAGACATAGTGCAATGCCACTGTGATCTCCACCACACCAAGACTGGAAGCGAAATGTCCGGGATTGACCGACACTTCGTCGATAATATCCTGCCTGAGCTCGCGGCACACCTCTGGCAATTGGTCGACGCTGAGTTTCCTCAAGTCGGAAGGATATTTGATCTGACTAAGAAGTCCGTATTTGTTCTTATCCATTCACATTCGTTTGCTATAGCCTTGCAAAGGTACAATATTTAATTGACAATATAGTGAAAAGACCATAATTTTTGCTACCTTTGCAAGGAACAATAACTTTGCATGAACATTAACTATAATCTCACAAATATGAAGAAAAGAACCATCCTGGCCCTGTTCCTCGTGGCTGCCTCCAGCACCATGTTGGCACAGACACACGACGGCGGCATCTCTGCTACGATGCTGCAACAGATCGAGCAGTCTCAAAGCAAGAACCCGGCTTACAAGGCTTTGGCCAACGCCATCGCGTCGAACAAGATCGACGACTTGGCAAAGAACTACAAAAACTTAGGTGAAGTCGACACCTATTTCAGTGTGGAGACGCCCAAACAGAATATCGAGGACCAGAAGAGCTCGGGCCGTTGCTGGATGTTCTCGGGCCTGAACGTGCTGCGCGCCAACTTTGCCAAAGCTCACGGCGACTCGGTGCGCGTGGAGTTTTCTCACTCCTACCTCTTCTTCTACGACCAGTTGGAAAAGGCCAACCTTATGCTGCAAGGTGTCATCGACTGTGCCCGCAAGCCAATGGACGACACGCACGTGCAGTTCTTCTTCCGTAACCCCATCGGCGACGGCGGCACGTTCTGCGGTGTGGCCGATCTGAGCGAGAAATACGGACTGGTGCCGATGAGCGTCATGCCGGAGACTTTCTCCAGCGACAACACCTCACAGATGCAGAAGATGGTGTCGTCGAAGTTGCGTGAGTTCGGGCTGGAACTGCGCCGGATGGTCGCCGACGGTAAGAAAGCAGCCGACATCAAGAAGCGCAAAACAGAGATGCTCGGGACCATCTATCACATCCTCACGCTGACACTGGGCGAACCGGTCAAGGAGTTCTCCTATACCTTCCGCGACAAAAACGGAAAGGCTGTGGGTCCCGCAAAGACCTATACACCGAAGTCGTTCTATCAGGCTACGGTGGGCGGACCGCTCAACGGTACGTTTATCATGGTGATGAACAACCCGCGCCGGCCTTATCACAAGACTTACGAAGTGGAATATGACCGCCACACCTACGACGGACACAACTGGAAATACCTCAACCTGCCGATGGACGAGATTGAGAGCCTCGCCATCGCCTCGCTCAAAGACGGGCATAAGATGTACTCCAGCTACGACGTGGGCAAGCAGCTCGACCGCAAGCGCGGCTATCTCGACACCGACAACTTCGACTACGGCTCGCTGCTGGGTACTACCTTCGGCATGAACAAGGCGCAGCGCATCGAAACCTTCGACAGTGGTTCCACGCATGCCATGACGCTCACCGCCGTCGACCTCAACGCTGAGGGCAAGCCGCTGAAATGGAAGGTAGAGAACAGTTGGGGACCGACCTACGGTCAGAACGGCTATCTGATCATGACCGACAACTGGTTCCAAAACTATATGTTCCGTCTCGTGGTCAACAAGCGCTATGTACCGGAGACGCTCCTGAAGCAGTTCGAGCAGAAGCCGACGATGGTCACGCCGGAAGACCCGCTGTTCCTCGAAGACGAATAGAAAAGAAGACTCTCACTAACCCTACAGCCCTCCCTAACCCTCCCAAGGGAGGGAAATGTACAACCATTTCCTCTCCCATCAAAGAGGGCTTAGGGCTTGAACATTGGAGGTTGGGGAAGTTGGGTATAGAGTAGGTCAACACTCAACATTCATCATTCAACATTGGAATCATTCATCACTCAACATTCAACATTAGCCAATGTATCTGCTCATCTGTCTGTTCACCTTTGTAGAGCTGAACTGCGAGAATCTTTTCGACACGCAGCACGACAGCCTTAAGCACGACGAGGAGTTTCTGCCTACCTCCGCGATGCACTGGACGCCATCGCGCTATTGGCATAAGCTCAACCGCATCGGGCAGGACATTCTCTCGTGTGGTGAGTTGGACTCCACGAAGGTGATTCCCGACATGGTGGTGCTCACTGAGGTGGAGAACGACAGTGTGATGCGTGATCTCACCAAGCGCTCACTGCTTCGCAATGCGGGCTATGAATATGTGATGACCGACAGCCCCGACGAGCGTGGCATCGACGTCGCCCTACTCTACTCTCCTTTCTCGTTTGCCCTGATCGGCTATCATTCCATCCGTATCGCGCCACCGAAAGGCTTCCGTCCCACGCGCGACATCCTTTATGCCTGCGGACAGCTGATCTCGGGCGACACGCTGCATGTCTTCGCCATACATGCGCCCAGCCGACGTGGCGGAGAGCAGGCTTCCCGACCCTATCGGCTGAAAGTCATCAACCGTCTTTTGCAGTCTGTGGATTCCGTCAGAGCCTTGTCACCCCAAGCCCGCATCATCATTGCTGGCGACTTCAACGACTATTCTTCTGATCCCACGCTTCAACTGCTCGTCCGTCATGGTCTCGTGGAAGTGTCGGAAAAAGCGCAGGGCAGTCACGGGGCGAAAGGGACCTATCGCTATCATGGGCTGTGGGGCAGCCTCGACCATATCCTCTGCGACGCGACTTCGGCTCGGCAACTCGTCGACTGCCACATCCACGACGCGCCCTTCCTGCTGGTGCCCGACGAGAAATACGGTGGTGTGAAACCCCGCCGCAACTATCTTGGTCCGCGCTATCTCAATGGTTTCAGCGATCATCTGCCGCTCGTCGCCACATTCGGTTTTCCTCCTATCCATCCGGAATAGAGAGCACCATCAATAAATATCCAACTCTCAACATAAGACAATGCATCTTCCTCACAATACATTCATGCGCTTAGCCTATGGACTGGTGCTGATCATCGGCATACCAGGACTTCTATTTTTGGCACTATGGCCTTTTGTGGGCTGGCGATGGGCTTTGCCACTACCCATTGTCTGGAATATGCTGGCCGCCTACGGCTTTTTCTTTGGCTGGCGCCACATCGTAGTGAAGACAGCCTCCTGCACGTCTCCTCTGCTGCCAGAGTCGTTCGACGGCTACCGCATTGTACAACTCAGCGACATCCACATCGGCACGTTTCTGCGCAACCGAAGCTTCATCGACAAAATGGTACGCATCGTCAACGAGCAACATCCCGACCTCGTGGTGTTTACCGGTGATCTCGTCAATGTCAGTGCCGAGGAAGTCATCCCTTTCCAGCATATATTAAAAGAGGTGTGTGCGCGCGACGGTGTGTTTTCCGTCATGGGCAACCACGACTATTGCGAATACGGTGAGGATAAAAGCAAGTATAACATCCGCCGAAACCAAAACGTTCTGAAATACTTGGAGGAGAAAGCCGGTTGGCACCTGCTGCTCAATGAACATGTTGTTATCCGTCGTGGCAATGACTCTATCGGACTCATCGGGGTAGAGAATATCAGTCGTCCGCCTTTCCCCGACTATGGCGATCTGCATAAGGCTTTGGGAGACTTACCCAAAGGCATGTTCAAGGTACTGCTCAGCCATGACCCGAGTCATTGGCGGCGCGGTGTGCTCCATCAGACTGACATAGCATTAACATTGTCGGGCCACACCCATGCTGGACAGATACGCGTGGGGCGCTTCTCACCCGCCAAATGGGCCTACAACGAATGGGGAGGAAAATATGTTGAAGACGGATCCATGCTCTATGTCTCGCTGGGCATCGGTGGCACTGTGCCCTTCCGCTTCGGAGCATGGCCGGAAGTAAACGTCATCAAACTGTATTCCCAACAGCAATAGGGCAAAGTCTTCTAAAGCTAAGGAAGAGAATATCATAAAACATAAGAGGAGAATCCTATATAAAAAAGGTAGAGTACTCGAAAGCAAAGGGGCAAAAAAATAAAGTCTATTATGCACGATTGGCATAATAGACTTTATAGTTTTTGCCCGAATAGGCTAAAGATCAGACGAGTGTTGCTACGATTTCCTCACGCGTTCCCGGCAACATGTCGATGACAGGAATCTCAGGCATGGTGTAGCATCCCGGCTGCAAACGCATGGAGGCACGGGCTACGTTGACAAGCACCTGACCGGTAAGTGCCGGATTGTTGATGCTCATATCGAAGGAGAAACGCTGGTTCTGTGTCTTCCCGCTCACGCCCTTGCGGGTCATGTGCACGCCGTGACCCATGTCACGCACCTCGTCGACGCTCTTCACAGCGAAGACATGCAACTCGTCGTGAGCAAAGTAGTCGTCGGCTTTGAGCTCGTCATAGACTTGCTCCACGGTGTAGCCGTCTTCCAGCTCCACATAGACCATACGGCGATGAATGCCCTCGCCCAATGGAATGGTCATGGAAAGCGCGTTCTTCACGCCCTTCTTAGAGCGCGCCACAACGCTGTGTCCCATCGACATGCCGGGACCGAAGTTGGTGTAGCTAAGTCCTTTCGGTGCAAGGCTCTCCAACAGCACACGTACGATAGAGTCCGAACCCGGATCCCATCCTGCTGAGATGACGCTCACGCGACCTGCTTTCTTGCAGTTCTCCATCTGACGTGTACGATAGTCGAGGATAGACGTGTGGATGTCGAAGCTGTCAACGGTGTTGATGCCCAAAGCCACGATCTTCTCTGCAAGGTCGGGGCAAGCACGTGTCGGCGTAGCAAGGATAGCCACATCCACGTCTTTCAACTTGGCGATGTCGTCGACCACCTCGTAGGCAGCCAACTCTGCTGGCTTGTCCTTGTCACCCTGACGGCGTACGATGCCGGCAATCTCAAAATCGGGCGCAGCCTCAAGCGCCTGTACGCTGTAGTGGCCTATATTGCCATAGCCAACTACAGCAGCTCTGATCTTCTTCATTTCTCTTATTGGTTGTATTATTGGTTGTATATCTTGCGAATGGTTGTATGTCTGTGGATGATGAAATATATGCGAGCAATAGATCATCTTGCTGGCGATTGTATATCTTACAAACGAATGTCTATCGTCATACCATGCAAAGGTAACAATATTTTCTTAGAAACGATGAAGTAACTGGTACTTCTTACGTTCCTTATAGTGCAAAGGTAACAATATTTCCTTAAAAACAGGCTTTTCCTTACAATTTATTGGTATTTATTAATCATTCTGATGTTTCTCGTTTTCCCACTCCTGCCATTCTTCCATGGCTTTCTTCCAGTCGGTCTGCTCACCGCTTTCCACGGCAGCCTGCTCACGGGCAGCCTCATCCCGTGCTTTGTCGCGGGCACGCTTGGCCTTCATGGCCTCAATGGTGGCCTCGTCAAGAATCTGAATGGCTCCACGCTTCACGGCATCCTGCAACTCCTCTTCGCCGAAGGCTTTCCCCGGCTCATTGAAGTCTGAGATGTTGAACTCGTAATCCACTCTCAGCTCATGACGGATGAGCTTTTGCTTGCCGCGGTTGACCGAGTTCTTCAGCCTCAGCAGCTTACCGATCTTTTCTATTTCCTTTTGTGAAAACTTGTTTCTTCCCATAATTGCCTGCAAATTTACGTTTTTCCTTTCATCTGCCCAAACTTCTAACGGGAAATTTGCGCGCCCTGCTTTTGCTCTCGCTCGCTTTTTATTGGTGGGCACTATCGCTACTTTCGTTTCGCCTTGTTGCTGGGTTCTGTTCGCTGCTGCTTACAGCAGCTTCGTGTCTTCTTATGCAATAATCCCCCGCTTCTCACGTTATCTTATCATCACACATTATTATATATAAGACAAAAAACAAAAATGATAGAATACATCCATGGTCAGCTGACCGAGCTGACACCTGCTCTTGCCGTTGTAGAGGCAGCCGGCGTAGGCTACGCTCTGAACATTTCCCTCAACACTTACACTGCCATCCAAGGCAAGAAAGAGGTGAAACTCCTCGTCCATGAATCGCTTCAGACCGGCGGCCGTGACGACAACTTCACACTCTACGGCTTTGCCACACGGCAGGAGCGCGAGCTCTATCGTATGCTTATCAGCGTCAGTGGCGTGGGAGCCAACACCGCCCGCATGATGCTCTCTTCCATCACGCCGGCAGAGCTCTGCGATGCCATCGCAAGTGGCAACGAGAAACTCATCAAAGGCGTGAAGGGCATCGGACTGAAGACTGCTCAGCGCATTATCGTCGACTTGAAAGACAAGATTGCTGCATCGGGAATTGCAGACGAGCTCCATGTGGCTTCGGGCCGCAACGAGTCACCGGCTGTGAACAACGCCGTGAAAGATGAAGCTGTTGCCGCTCTTACTATGCTTGGTTTCTCCCCGGCACCGGCAGCCAAGGTTGTCGTCGCCATCCTCACCGAGCAGCCCGATCTCGCCGTGGAGATGGTTGTCAAGGAAGCTTTAAAAAGAATTAAGTAGTTTGCGACATCGTCATTACCATATTGTAGTCTTACTTGTGCTGGCTGTCATCACTGTCAGCTATGCCCTTGCTATGCCCTGGTCGCCACAAGTGGTAAAGACACCGCAAAACCAAAACAGGCTAAGCCCAAGAAGGCAAAACGGTGGAAGCAACAAGGCGCAAAACGTCGGCAACAAGCAAGGCAACATCCATGCACAAGCCCAACCGCTGTTAGCCGACGAAGACTCTATACCCGACTCTCTGCTCCATCCGCGCTGGAAGATCCAGCGCACCATGCCCGTCACCTACGACGATCTCGACCAAAGCGCACTCGACTTGAAACGTCCCGACGGACTGAAATACGAAGTTACATACAACGACAGCCTCAACGTATATATCATTGGCACAAAGATGGGATCGACCTATCTTGCCGCTCCCATCATGATGTCGCCAGAGGAATATATGAAGTGGAGCGAGAAAAACTGGCGCAACGCTTATTATCGGGGCAAGAACGATGAGATCTACAAGGCTAAAGGTAAGGAGAAGTTCGACTTCACCGACATGCACTTCGACCTGGGACCGGCGGAGAAGATCTTCGGCCCCGGCGGTGTGCGTATCAAGACGCAAGGATCAGCAGAACTGAAATTCGGCGCTACATTCAAGAATATCGACAACCCGTCGCTGCCAATTCGCAACCGCAAGACCACCACAATGGACTTCGATGAGAAGATCAACCTCAACGTCAACGGTAAGGTCGGCGACAAAGTGAACCTCAACCTCAACTACAACACCGATGCCACCTTTGACTTCGATGCGCAGAACATGAAGTTGAAATACGACGGCAAGGAAGATGAAATCATCAAACTCGTCGAGGCCGGCAATGTATCCTTCCCTTCCAACTCTTCGCTCATCCAAGGCTCAAGCAGTCTCTTCGGTATCCGCACGGATATGCAATTTGGTAAGTTGAAACTGCAAATGGTGGCCTCACAGAAGAAGAGTACGTCGAAGAGTGTCTCCAGCTCCGGTGGCAAGCAGCTCACTCCCTTTGAAATAGATGCATCTGATTACGAGGAGAACCGGCACTTTTTCCTCGCCCGCTATTTCCACGATCACTACGACGCAGCCATGAAGACACTGCCCAACCTCACTACGGGCGTCACCATCAACCGTGTAGAGATCTGGGTGACTAACAAAAGCGGCAACACGGCAAACACTCGCAACATCATTGCACTGACAGACCTCGGCGAGAACAGCAAGGTGAGCAGCAATAAGTGGACGACAACGGGGCAGCCTGTGCCATCAAATGATGCCAACACAGAGTACAGCACCTTGACGAGCCAGTATGCCACGGCCCGCGACATTGACCAAACCTCTACGGTGCTTGACGGTGCCGGGCTTGTGGGCGGCAACGACTATGAAAAGCTGCAGAGTGCACGCTTGCTCTCCTCGTCGGAGTATAGCATCAACAATGCTATGGGCTACATCTCGTTGAAGACAGCCTTGCAGACCGACCAGGTACTTGCCATTGCCTACGAGTATACCTACGGCGGACGTACCTATCAGGTCGGCGAGTTTGCCAGTGATGTCACCGATGCATCCAAAGCTCTTTTCGTCAAATCGCTCAAGAACACCAGCAACAATCCCTCACAAGGCAACTGGCCGCTGATGATGAAGAACGTCTACTACTTGGCTTCCTCGGTAGAGAAAGACAAGTTCCGCCTTGACGTGAAATACCAAAGCGACACCACTGGTGTCTATCTTTCCTATATCCCCGAACCACAGGTAAAGAGCCAGACGCTCATCAAGGTACTCGGTGCAGACCGCCTTGACAATAACAACAAAGCACACTCCAACGGCTACTTCGACTTCGTCGAGGGCTATACCGTCAGCGACGGCCGTGTCTTCTTCCCTGCCGCAGAGCCTTTCGGTAGTTATCTCTATAACTATCTTGTCGGCAAAGGTGTCTCTGCCACCACAGCCTCTAAATATGCTTTCACCGAGCTCTACGACTCCACGAAGACCATTGCCAAGCAGATTGCCGAGAAAGACAAATATCTGTTGCAGGGTCAGTTCCGTGGCACACAAGCCAACGTCATCTCTCTCGGTGCGTATAACGTGCCGCAAGGTTCCGTCGTTGTCACTGCGGGTGGCGTGAAGCTGACCGAAGGTTCCGACTATAGCGTGGACTACAGTGCCGGCGAAGTGACCATTCTCAACCAAAGCATCATCGACGCCGGTACCGCAGTCAACGTGTCGTTGGAGAGCCAAAGCGATTATGCTCAAGAGCGGAAAACAATGTTCGGCATGAACTGGGAGTATGACTTCTCCAAGAACTTCCAACTTTCGGGAACGCTCCAACATCTTTCTGAGCAGGCACTCACCACAAAGGTATCGATGGGTGCCGAGCCGGTCAACAACACACTATGGGGTCTCAACCTCAACTGGAAGCACGAGAGCCAGTGGCTTACCAACATGCTCGACAAACTGCCCTTGCTCCATCTGACACAGCCTTCACAGATCTCTTTCACCGGTGAGTTTGCACAACTCATCGCCGGGCAGAGCCATGGCACGCAGGACAACGCGTCCTATCTCGACGACTTTGAGAACACAACCGACAAGATCGACGTCTCCACACCTTACAACTGGCAACTGTCAAGCGTGCCCTCGATGTTCCCTGAGCACACCGACAACACGACGCTGCGCTCAGGTTTCAACCGCTCGCTGCTTGCCTGGTACACCATCGACCCGCTCTTCACCCGTTTGAGTTCCTCACTCACTCCGGGACACATCAAGAGCGACCTCAACCAGCTCAGCGACCCTTATGTGCGTGAGGTTTACGTCAAGGAGCTCTATCCCAACCGCGACCAAAGCACTTACAACGGAGCCACATCGACAATATCCGTGCTCAACCTTGCATACTACCCCAACGAGCGTGGCCCTTACAACTTCAACCCGGATCTCGCCGCCGACGGCTCGCTCAACAACCCCACACGCCACTGGGGCGGTATGATGCGCAAGCTTGACACCAACGACTTCCAAACAGCCAACATAGAGTATGTAGAGTTTTGGATGATGGATCCATTTATCCATACACGCCAAGCCGGAAATGCCAGCGACTACGGCGGTGACTTCTATATCGATCTCGGTGAGGTGTCGGAAGACGTGCTCCACGACGGCAAGAAGTTCGCAGAGAGCAGTATGCCTGTCGACGGCTCCAACAGCTTTGTCACCACACAGTGGGGCAAGGTGCCGACGACAACCAATGTCACTTATGCCTTCGCCACTACCAAAGGCAGCCGTGCCTTGCAGGATGTGGGACTTAACGGACTCAACGACAGCGAGGAGCAAACTTTTGACTCATATCAGGACTTCCTCAAAGCGGTACAAGGTAAGGTCAACCAAGCTGTGTGGGACTCCATCTGGGCGGATCCGGCTCACGACGACTATCACTATTTCCGCGGGTCGGACTATGACGACATGAAGGCCAGCATCCTCCGCCGGTATAAATACATCAACAACCCACAGGGCAACTCGCCCGACAGCGATGGGCGCACTGAGCGCTACGATACCTCTATTAAGAGCACGCCTGACGTGGAAGATATCAATCAGGACTATACGCTCAACGAATATGAGAAATACTTCCAGTACCACGTCTCCATCCGCCCGGAGGATCTGGAAATTGGCAAGAACTTTATCGTCGACAAGCGCGAGACAAAGCCCACGCTACGCAACGGCAAGAACGACACAGAAATCGACTGGTATCTCTTCCGCATCCCTCTCAAGGAATTTGAGCAACGGGTAGGCAGCATCAACGACTTCACGAGCATCCGTTTCATGCGCATGTTCCTCACAGGCTTTAAGCACCCCGTCATCCTCCGTTTCGGCAGCCTTGACCTCGTGCGTGGCACTTGGCGCGTCTATGAGCAGAACCTCGACAACAGTGGGGCACAGACAGGAACGATGACGACAGCATCCGTCAACATCGAGGAGAACAGCGACAAGAAACCTGTCAACTATGTGCTGCCACCGGGCATCAAGCGCGGACAGGATCCCAACAACACCCAACTTGTACAGGACAACGAGCAGGCTCTCGACATCAATGTCAGTCAGCTCTCCTCCGGCGAGTCGAAGTGCGTATATAAGAATACAACGCTCGACCTGCGCCAATACAAACGCCTGCAAATGTTTGTGCACGCCAATGCCAATGAGCAGAACACTACCAACCTTCAGGACAATCAGCTCGCCGTATTCATCCGACTGGGCTCAGACTATAAGAGCAATTACTATGAATACGAGATTCCTTTGAAGCTCAC
Organism: Hallella absiana; assembly: GCF_025457485.1. NCBI lineage: Bacteria > Pseudomonadati > Bacteroidota > Bacteroidia > Bacteroidales > Prevotellaceae > Hallella > Hallella absiana. The sequence continues at coordinate 15,936 of NZ_JAMXSP010000009.1, read as the reverse complement.
CGCGCCTGGCTCGTATAGTCGGTTCTCGGCTGATGCCGCACGTGAGGTATGGCCTGAGGACAACATGCTCGACATTCCGCTCTCGCTCTTCACCAAGATCAAGAAGGAGCGCAACCTTCAGAAGGCTCAGGGACTGGCATCCTTTGCCCGTCCTTACACTGGATATGACAGTGACCATCCGCAAAACAAGGTCACCGTGATGGGTAACCCGACACTTGGCGAGGTGAAGACGATGATCATCGGTGTGCGCAACCTCAGTGCCGAGCAGAAAAGCGGCGAGATATGGATCAATGAGCTTCGTCTCAGAGAATACAACAACGCAGGAGGATGGGCTGCCAACGGCAACCTCAACGTACAACTCTCTGACCTCGGAACCATGAACATGCAGGGCAGATATGTCTCGCAAGGCTTCGGCGGACTGGAGAGCGGTGTCAGCGAGCGCACCACCGACGACCAAAGCAACGTAGCGTTTACCACAAGCCTCGAACTCGGAAAGTTCTTCCCCGACAAGGCAAAGGTGTCGGCACCGCTCTACTACAGTGTCACCAAGCAGGTCACCCGCCCCAAATACAATCCCCTCGACACCGACATGCTCCTCAAGGATGCGCTTGAGAGCACGGCCGACAAGCAGGAGCACGACTCCATCGAGAACATCGCCGTGACGAAGGCTATCACCACCAATTTCTCTATTTCCAATGCACGTATCGGCATTCAGAACCAGCGACATCCCACACCCGTCGATCCTGCCAACTTCTCTTTCTCCTACAGTCACTCCCACTCTCATAAGCAGGGAGAGACAACAGTCTACGAGAACGAGGACGACTGGCGTGGAGCGATAAACTACGCCTGGACACCTGTGTACAAGACGTGGGAGCCGTTCCGTAAAATGAAGAGCAAGAGCAAATGGCTCGACCTGCCAAAGCGACTGGGACTGAACTATCTGCCACAAAGCGTAAGCTTCAACTCTGAGATGACCCGCTCTTACTATGAGTTTCAGGAGCGTGACATGGAGGCGACGGAAAACAATCAGTTGCCACTGACGTTCTCCGAGCAGTTCCTTTGGAACCGTGAATTCCAACTCCGCTGGGACTTCACCAAGAACATCCACATGAGTTTCCAAAGTGCCACACATGCCGAGATAGAGGAACCGTACACGGCTATCAACAAAGATCTCTACCCCACGCAGTACCAAGCTTGGAAGGACAGCGTATGGCAGAGCATCAGGCATTTCGGCACACCGCTCGACTATCAGCAAAACTTCAATCTGTCGTATCAGCTGCCACTCAACCTCATCCCGATCTTCGATTGGGTGACATCCAATGCGACGTATAACTCCAACTACAGCTGGGTACGCGGCACAATGCTGGAGGACAGCACATCATTGGGCAATACGATTCAGAACAACCGTCAACTCAACGTCACGGGCAACTTCGATCTCGTGAAGCTCTACAACCATATTCCTTTCCTCAAAAAGACCAACGAGCGCTTCAACAGGGAGACGAGCCAATATCAGATCAACCAACAGAAGAAACAAAAAGAGCAGGCCAAGGCCAACAGACAGAAGCAACAGAAAGCCGAAGAGGATGCACGCAAGAAAGCCATCGCCGAGGGCAAGGATCCTGACCAGGCGGTGAAAGAGTTGCGCGCCAAGAACAAAGCCGAAAAAGAAAAGAAGAGGCAACTGCCCCGCAACCGCAACACCTATGAGAAGGAGATCACGTTGCGCCCAGACACCACCCTTATCGTCAGCCACGGCAAGCATACCAAACGGCTCATCGTCGCGGCAAAAGATGAGAAGGGACATAAGGTGAAGCTGCGTTTCCGCAAACTCGACGACAACCGTATACGTATTATAAATAAGGTGGACTCCGTCACCAAACTGAAACTCTCAGTGATGGCTAAGCCGGCACTCGATGAGAAAGGATGGTACAAGACGGCTCAAGTGCTGGCTCGCGTGGCTATGATGGTGCGCAGTGTCAGCGTGTCTTATCGCAATCAATACTCCATGGCATTGCCCGGCTTCATGCCGAACATCGGTGATGCCTTTGGCCAGACCAAGAACACCAATGCGGGCGTCCTCTCGCCAGGACTGGACTTTGCCTTTGGCTTGATGGGCGACAGCTACATCGACAAGGCTAAGAATCGCGGTTGGCTGCTCATGGCTGACAGCGTGGCGACACCGGCCACCACCAACAAGACCGAGGACTTGCAGTTGAGACTGACGCTTGAACCGATCAAGAACCTGAAGATTGACCTCAACGCCAGCCGCACCAACACCTCGGCTAAGAGCATACAATATATGTATGTAGGTAATCCAACCACACAGACCGGCACGTTCACGATGACCACGCTCTCTCTCGGTTCGGCTTTCGAGGGTATGGGCAACGCCAACAATGGCTTCCGCAGCAAGACCTTTGAGAAGTTCTGCGCTTCGCTCGACGCTTTCCGCCAGCGCGTGGAAAACCGCTATGCCGGCACTGTCTATCCCGAGGGCACGACACTCGCGGGCAAGACTTTCGACGCGGCCAACGGCGGAGTAAACGGCTACAGCGCCGACGTGATGATTCCGGCTTTCCTCAAAGCTTACACACGCATGAACAGCGGACTTGAACTCTTCCCCTCTCTGGCACACATGCTCCCCAACTGGACGCTGCGCTACAGCGGACTGGGCAAATTGCCATGGCTACGGGATATCTTCAAGAGTGTCAACCTCAACCATAGCTACAAGAGCATCTTCGCCATCGGCTCCTACCAGAGCTACTCCACATTCATGGCTCTCATGGGACCGGGTATGGGCTTCATCACCGATGCTACGACGGGCAATCCTATTCCCAGCTCGATGTACAACATCTCTACGGTGAGCATCAACGAAGCCTTTGCCCCGCTGCTCGGTGTCGACGTGACGCTCCAAAACAACCTCACCGCAAAATTGGAGTACAGCCAGACACGCGTTCTCGCCCTTTCGATGACAAGTGCACAGATCAACGAGGCTGTAAGCAAAGACTGGACCTTCGGCTTGGGCTACCGCATCAACAACTTCAATCTCTTCGGTGGCGGGGGAACAAACCGCAGTGTGAAGAACAAAGGAAAAGGCAACAACAGTCGCAACAACAATAGCAACAGTCAAACAAGCCGCAACAATGCCCGTGGACGTGCCAACCACGATCTGAACATACGCCTCGATCTCTCCTATCGCAAGCAGGCCAGCATTCTCCGCGACATCGCTACGGTAAACTCCACGGCCAGCAGCGGCAACACGGCCTTTAAGTTCTCGCTCATGGCTGACTACACGCTGTCGAAACTGCTCACCATGAGTTTCTATCTCGACCGTCAGACCAACACGCCGTTGCTCTCGTCAAACAGTTACCCGACAACGACGCAAGACTTCGGACTCAGTGTCAAGTTCAGTTTGACAAGATAAAGACCCTCCCTGCCCTCCCTAAAGGGAGGGGAAAAGCCCACGCGACCCTTCCCTGTAGAGAAGGGAAGAGCGTAATGAGAGGGTTAGAAAAAGACAATGTGTGAGTTAATACAGCACATAATGCTTAAACAGAGTCCAAGGATAGTCGCTATAAGCCGCACGGCTATGCTTGGGAATATGGATGCGCACAGAAGAGAAGTGCGAGGCATCGAAGACATCATTGATATCTGCCGGCCAATATTCGTTGCCGATACGAGGCGGCCGGTTGCCACGGATATAGATATCCCTAAGGTTAGGACAATGCTTGAAAGCACCTTTCATCAGGTGGACACCACCGGGAATGATGATTGAATGCAGATTGCTATCGTTTTTAAAAGCATTGAAGGTAATCTCGTCTACTTGATAACTAAATCCATCGTAAGACATCTTACTCGGTATCTCCACGACTTCCTCCGTATTGATGGCCGGGCGAATCGTGACCTTACCCCCACCCCACGACTCAAAGATCATGTTGGAATACTGAAAACGCGTCACCACCTCGAAGTGCGGTCGCGGATTGACAATGCGGTCCCAAGTCCAGAAGCCACCTCCGAAGAGTGCCACTGCCAAGCACAATCCCGTCAAGACACTGACGAAACGTGTACGGCGATGCAGCAAAACGATGACATCACTGACATGACCAAGACGCTGGTCAATGGGCTTGAGCATCTTGTGTATGATACCCCGCCACATCCTTCCGAGCCTCATCTCCTGCAAGATGATGCCAAGACTATAGACATCGTTTCGCTCGTCCGTCACCGAGATCTTACGCTGTTCGGGTGCTATATACCCCTTCGTGCCCCCCGGCTCCTTAAAGATGGTGAAGCTGTCGGTGTCGGCAAGTCCGAAGTCGATCAGCTTCACCTGTCGTCCGGTCCGTGTGACCATGATGTTGGAAGGCTTCAAGTCTCGGTGCACGACTTGCAAGGAATGAATATACTCCACAGCCCTGACGATCTCAAGTGCCGCCCGCCGCCGCTCTACCATGTTTGGCAACCGAGGGAAATCAGGCGAACAGGGTCCATAGAGCCATTGTTTGAGCGTCACACCGTCGATCCACTCCATCACGAGGCACATGCCATAAAGGGGAATACGACAATAGTCCACAGCCTTCACGACGTAAGGACTGTCGAATATTGAAAGAATATCATACTCCTTTCTCAGCCTTGCAATATATTGTGTCTGATCCCGGTATTCGGCTTGCAAAGACTTGACAACATACCGCTGTCCGTCCTTGTTAGCCCGCCACAGGGTACAGATAGCCCCGTCGGCAATTTTTTCAAAGCCGGTATAGTCACTGGAGGGAGCTGTGAAGCTCCCTTCAATGAAGTCTGAGAAAGAAGTATCTTCTGTCACGCGCTAATAATCATTTCTTATCATACGCGTGCAGCGGATAGTCGATGGTGTAGTGCAGACCGCGACACTCCTTGCGCTCAATGGCCATACGCGTGATGAGATAGCCCACGTTGATCATGTTGCGAAGCTCGCAGAGGTCACGTGAGATCTTCACACGCTTAAAGAGAGACTCCGTCTCCTCATAGAGCAAGTCGAGACGATCCCACGCACGCTTCAGCCGCAGGTCGGAGCGCACGATACCCACATAGTTCGACATGATCTCTCCCACCTCTTTATTAGCCTGCGTGATGAGCACGTGCTCCTCATTGGTGAGCGTACCTTCATCGTTCCACTCCGGTACCTTATCGTTGAAGTCATAATCGTCGACATGCTCTATGCTATGCTTGGCAGCGGCGTCGGCATAGACGACAGCCTCGATAAGCGAGTTGCTGGCCAGTCGGTTGCCACCATGCAGTCCGGTGCATGAGCACTCGCCGATGGCGTAGAGTCGCTCAATACTTGAGCAACCATTGAGATCCACCTTGATGCCACCGCACATATAGTGAGCAGCGGGGCGCACGGGGATCATCTCCTTGGTAATATCGATGCCGATGGACAGACACTTCTTGTAGATATTGGGGAAGTGGTGCTTGGTCTCCTCCGGGTCTTTATGCGTCACATCGAGGTAGACATGGTCGATACCGTTTTTCTTCATCTCCTTGTCGATGGCGCGTGCCACGATATCGCGGGGAGCCAACGAGCCACGCTCGTCATACTTCTTCATGAAGGCTTCACCGTTTGGCAGCTTCAGTATGCCACCGTAGCCACGCATAGCCTCTGTGATGAGATAGGCAGGATGCGTCTCACCGGGATGATAGAGCGAAGTGGGATGGAACTGCACAAACTCCATATCCTTCACCGTACCCTTGGCACGATAGACCATAGCCTCACCGTCGCCGGTGGCGATCACGGGGTTAGTGGTTGTCTGGTAGACGGCACCACACCCGCCGGTGCACATCACCGTGACACGGCTCAGGTAGGTGTCAACTTTGTTCTCCGGGTTGAGCACATAGGCACCGTAGCAATATATATAAGGAGAGCGGCGGGTGACACGCGCGCCGAGATGGTGCTGCGTGATAATCTCCACAGCGAAGTGGTTCTCCTTGATCTCTATGTCAGGGTTCGCTCTCACGGCAGCCATCAACGCACGCTGTATCTCAGCGCCGGTATCGTCGGCATGGTGGAGGATACGAAACTCCGAGTGACCACCCTCGCGGTGGAGGTCATAGTCGCCATTGTTCTTCTTGTCGAAGTTGGTGCCCCACTCCACCAAAGCCTTGATCTGCTCGGGTGCTTTGGTGACGACCTGCTTGACAGCATCGACATCGTTGATATAGTCCCCGGCGACAATGGTGTCGTGGATATGCTTGTCGAAATTGTCAAGCTCCAAATTAGTGACAGAGGCCACACCGCCTTGGGCGAAACGAGTGTTGGCCTCGTCAAGAGTGGTCTTGCAGATGATGCATACTTTACCTTTCTTAGCTTTTGCCACTTTCAGGGCATAGCTCATGCCGGCAATACCGGCACCGATAATCAGAAAGTCATATTTATAAGTCATGACGCGTAATGATTTGACTGTGATAGTCTTGCAACTATTAATTGGTGCAAAATTACTAAATATTATCTAAATGAATGCAATCGCATTATAATAATCTTTGTAATTTTGCATTTAAAAAGATTTTGTAAGGCGAAAGCATACTTTTTTCCTTTAGATTATGGACCGTACTTTTCAACACAGATTCACCCTGGGCGCCAAGAGTGGCATCATCATTCTGTCACTGCTTGCCTTTTACCTGTTTTGGACAAAAGGCATCCTTGCGGCACTGATTGTCGTCGCGGCCTTGGTGGCTGTCATTGAGCGGGTGCTCCACTCATGCTATATTTTGCGCGGCCATGACCTGATCATCCACCGCGGACGTTTCCTCCACGACATACGGGTACCGCTGAGTGACATCCGTGCCATCCGTCCAATGACGACAACATGGGGGCTGGTGCACTATCTGCTCATCGAGTATGGCAGCGGAAAATTGACCAGCGCGGAGCCCAACGACGAGGATTCGTTTCTCAGATGTCTGCGCAGCCGCATCCACGAAGCACACGGCAGCGACAAAGAAGAAGGAAAGGAGGAGATTGACTAAACGACATGACAGCATTGAAGACAAACAGCAAGACAACAACAAAATACCTGGGCCTGCTCCTCGCATGGCTCTTTGCCCTGACACTCGCCCTGCCCGCTGAGGCACAGATTGTCAACTCTGAGATAGAGAAAGAAAACGACAGCACGGCCGTAGACTCTCTTTGGAGCGACTCAGCAGTGGTGAAAAACGACACACTGCCCTGGCCGAGAAACGTGCAGATGGCTATCGACGCGTTGCTCCGCGACGACATGTTCCAGACTTCCCAAGTGGGACTGATGGTCTATGACCTCGATGCCGACTCGGCCATCTACCGCCACAATGAGCGGCAGCTCCTTCGCCCCGCCTCCACGCTGAAGGTCATCACCGCCATCACAGCCTTGGACCGTCTCGGCGGCAGCTACCAGTTTAAGACCGAACTGTGCTATACGGGCAAAGTAGACTCCTGTGTCCTTCGTGGCGATGTCTATTGCGTGGGCGGCTTCGACCCGCGCTTCAACAGCGATGACCTGCGGGCTCTTGTCGAGGCTCTGCGCAAAATGGGCGTGGACACCATCCGCGGCAATGTCTATGCCGACCGGACAATGAAGGACCGCGACAGCCTCGGCGAAGGATGGTGCTGGGACGACGACAACCCGACGCTCTCGCCCCTGCTCATCGGCCGCAAGGATCTGTTCATGGACCGCTTCAGTGCTGAGCTGCGCAAGGCGGGCATCGTCGTGACGGGTGTCTTCGGCGAGGCTCGCAAACCACAGGACGCCTACTGCATCGTCAGCCGTTTCCACACCATCGACCAGATACTCATGCGCATGCTCAAACAGAGCGACAACCTCTACGCCGAGTCGATGTTTTATCAGATAGCAGCCTCCACGGGCAACCGGCCGGCAACGGCACGAGACGCCCGGTCGGTCATCCGCCAACTCGTCAGCAAGGTAGGACTCAACCCTGCCAACTATCAGTTTGCCGACGGCTCGGGGCTCTCGCTCTACAACTATGTCAGTCCGGAGCTGGAGGTGCGCTTCCTGCGCTATGCCTTCAGCAACGCCATCATCTATAACCACCTCTACCAGGCACTGCCCATCGCCGGGCGCGACGGCACCCTCCGCAGCCGCATGCAGGGCTCTTTCACCCGCGGAAACGTCCACGCCAAGACGGGTACCGTGACGGGAATCAGTTCGCTCTGTGGTTATCTCACCGCCGCCAACGGCCACCATATCTGTTTTTCTATCATCAACCAGGGACTGCTTCATGGCATCAACGGCCGACGGTTTCAAGACAAGGTCTGCAACATTCTGTGCAGAAACTGACACCGACAGCCGCACCATGATCTTCCCAATCACTAAAAACAAGATTCGATGAACACCTTCACTCCGTTTATTTCCGAACATCTTCATATCCGTGCCGAGCAGGTCGACGCTACGCTCGACCTGCTCGACGCGGGCTGTACCATTCCCTTCATCAGCCGCTATCGCAAAGAGGCTACCGGCAACCTCAACGAGGTGCAGGTAGCTGCCATCAGCGATCTCAACGACAAGCTCAAAGAGTTGCAGAAGCGCAAGGACACCATCCTCAAAACCATTGAGGAACAAGGCAAACTCACCGACGAACTGCGCAATCGCATCACGGCCAGTTGGAATGCCACAGAGCTCGAAGACCTCTATCTGCCCTTCAAGCCCAAGCGGCGCACACGGGCACAGGTAGCCCGCGAACGTGGACTGGAGCCGTTGGCCAACACGCTGATGATGCAGTTTGAGCGTCATCCCGAGGATGCGGCCAAACGCTTTGTCAAAGGTGAGGTCAAGAACGCAGCCGAAGCTATCAAAGGTGCTCAGGACATCATCGCCGAGCGCGTCAGCGAAGACGAGGGCTCGCGACAGGCTGTCCGAGGCATCTTCCGCCGAGAGGCTACCATTGCCTCACGCGTGGTGCCGAAGATGCGCGACGAGGACGAGGCCCAGAAATATTCCGATTACTTCTTCTTCAGCGAGGAATTGCGCCGCTGCTCCTCCCACCGTCTGCTGGCCATGCGCCGTGGCGAGGCCGAGGGCGTGCTGCGCGTGACCATCAGTGCCGACGATGAGGAGTGCACCGACAAACTCAAACGACACTATATCCACGGCACGGGACCTTGCCAGACGATCGTCAGCGAGGCCATCGACGATGCTTTCAAGCGTCTCCTCGGCCCGCAGATGGAGACAGAGTTTTCCGCGCTGAGCAAAGAGAAAGCCGACGACGAGGCCATCAAAGTATTCCGTGAGAACCTGCGCCAGCTGCTGCTTGCAGCCCCACTCGGACAGAAACGCGTCATGGGCGTCGACCCGGGCATCCGCACGGGATGCAAAGTGGTGATGCTCGACGCACAAGGCAATCTGCTCTTTCACGACGTGGTCTTTGCCACCGGACACATCGCCGACAGCCATGGGGGCAGCGAGGCTGCACTCCGTCGCTTTGCCGACATCGCCCACCGCTTCGGTGCCGAAGCCATCGCCGTGGGCAACGGCACGGCATCGCGCGAGACGGCGGACATCCTGCGACAGATTCCCGGCATCCCCGTCTACGTGGTCAGCGAGGATGGCGCCAGCATCTACTCCGCATCAGCGACCGCCCGTGAGGAGTTTCCCAACGAGGATGTCACCGTGCGCGGTGCCGTAAGCATCGGGCGGAGACTCATGGACCCACTGGCAGAACTGGTGAAGATCGACCCGAAGAGTATCGGCGTGGGACAGTACCAGCACGACGTGGATCAGACCAAACTCAAGCACAGCCTGGACCAGACCGTCGAGCTCTGTGTCAACTCGGTGGGCGTGAACCTCAACACGGCGAGCAAAAACCTGCTCACCTACGTCAGTGGACTCGGTCCGGCTTTGGCTCAGAACATCGTCGACTACCGCAAGGAGCACGGTGCCTTCACCTCGCGCGCACAACTGAAGAAAGTGCCACGCCTCGGCCCGGCTGCCTATCAGCAGTGTGCGGGCTTCCTGCGCATTCCCGGAGCGAAAAACCCGCTCGATGCCAGTGCCGTGCATCCCGAGAGCTATCCCATCGTGGAGCAGATGGCCAAGGACTGCGGCTGCCGTGTCATCGACTTGATGAAAAATCCCGAGGAACGCAAGAAGATCGATCTCAACCGCTACAAGACATCCACCGTGGGACTGCCCACGCTGCGCGACATCATGAAGGAGTTGGAGAAGCCGGGCCTTGACCCACGCGACAAGATAGAAACCTTTGAGTTTGACCCGCGCGTGAAGACTCCCGACGACTTGGTTCCCGGCATGGAACTGCCCGGCATTGTGACCAACATCACCAACTTCGGTGCCTTTGTCGACGTCGGTGTCCATCAAGACGGACTGGTTCATATCTCCCAGCTCGCCAACCGCTATGTCAAGGATCCCAACGATGTGATCAAGCTCCACCAGCACGTCAGAGTAAAGGTGCTCGAAGTTGACAAGCGCCGCCATCGCATTGCACTGACAATGAAAGGTGTGGGACAATAAACAGCCTCACCCCCCTACCCCCTCTCCAAAGGGAGAGGGGAGTAAAATGCTTCAAGGGGTGAGTGTTGCAGGAGAAACGATCCATCATTCCTTTATCCGCTGTCTCAGGCTATACTTTTGTTGGTTAAACAAAAGTATGATGCGCTTGAAACATTCTCCCTATTACAGATACATCAAAAGAAGTTTTTGATATTTCTCACTCCCTCATTCAGAAAGAAAAACACTATCTTTGCATCAGATACAATCTTATCACGATGCAAACTAAATCTACATTATTACTATTCCTTGCCAGCGCTATCAGCTCCATGGCATGGGCACAGCATGACTTGAACATGCCGATCATCCAAACCAAGTATACCGCCGACCCGGCGCCTTATGTCCACGGCGACACCGTCTATCTCTATACAACCCACGACGAGGACGACGCCGAGGGCTTCAAAATGCGCGACTGGCTGCTCTACACCTCCACCGACATGGTCAACTGGCAGGATCATGGTGCCGTGGCTTCACTGCGCGACTTCAAATGGTACAAGGGCGACAACGGCGCCTGGGCTGAATGCGTGGTGGAGCGCAACGGCAAATGGTATATGTATTGTCCCATCCATGGCCACGGCATTGGCGTGCTGGTAGCCGACTCGCCCGACGGTCCCTTTGTCGATCCGCTGGGCAAGCCGCTCATCTGGCAGAAGGAGCACTGGTACGACATCGACCCCACGGTGTTTATTGATGACGACGGACAAGCCTATATGTATTGGGGCAACCCCAATCTCTATTGCATCAAACTCAACCAGGACATGATCTCCACCAGTGGCGAGATCATGCAGATGTCTCATATCCAGGACTATCAGGAAGGCCCGTGGTTTTATAAGCGCAAGGGCCACTACTACATGGCCTTTGCCTCTACCTGCTGTCCCGAGGGAATCGGCTACGCCATGAGCGACTCACCCACCGGTCCATGGACCTACAAAGGCCATATCATGAACCATACGCCACGCACACGCGGCAACCACCCCGGCATCATCGACTTCAAGGGACGCTCCTATTGCTTTGGACTCAACTACGACATTTTTCGGTTGGAAACAAGCCGACATGCCGAGCGACGCTCTGTCTCCGCGGCTGAGATGACCTACCGTCCCGACGGCACCATCGTGGAACTGCCCTATTTCCAAGACTGCACGCTCCGGCAGGTGGGCACCTTCAATCCTTTCCGGCGCGTGGAGGCTGAGACGATGGCATGGGGCTACGGACTGAAAACCACGCGAGAGAACCCCTCGGGACCATGGAACGACACACCGTTTGTCACCGACATCGACGACGGTGAGTATATCCTCGTCAAGGGCGTGGACTTCCGGAAAGGAGCGCATGAGTTCACGGCCTCCTGTTCCGCCCAGCTCTATGGCGGCCGCATCGAGGTGAGACTCGACTCTGTGAATGGCGCTCTGGCAGGTACCGTAAATGTTCCTAACACCAAGTTTCAGTATCAGAAGTTCACGTGCTCTCTGACCGGTGCCAAGGGTGTCCACGACCTCTACCTGGTCTTCCGTGGTGGTGATCGTCAGAAACGCAACTTGTTTAACTTTGACTGGTGGCAGATGCGATGAACAAATCAGCGATTCTTACTCTTTTCCTGATCCTTCTCTCATCGTCAGCACTCCGTGCCGCTGACGTGAAGGTCACGTTTGTCACACCGTCGATCGTCAGAGTGCAATGGTCACCCGACGGTCAGCTGCCGGGCAACGCTACCGGCGTGTGTATCTATTCTCCCCATCAGGTAGCGGTTCGCCAGACCAGAGAAAACGGATGCCGGGTGCTGCGCTCGTCGGTGCTGAAGGTCAGCGTCAACCTCAAGACGACAGCCATCACCTTCACAGACCGAAAAACCGGACGTGTGCTGCTGGAAGAGACACAGCGCAGGGCTGAGCCCGTCGTGCAGACACGTACCGTCTATGACGACCGCACGGCACACGCCGAGCAGACTGCCAACGGACAGGTAACCGTGAAAAAGGCCATCCGCACCGACACCATCGGGCACTCCACACGCTTTTTCTCTTCGTTCGCCTGCCCGGGAACAAAGGCACTCTATGGGCTGGGCTCACACATGGAGGACTATATGAACCTGCTCGGCAAGACACTGTGGCTCACTCAGCACAACCTGAAGATCACCATTCCCGTGCTTCTCTCACCACAGGGCTACGGCCTGCTCTTCGACGTAGGCTGCGCGATGAAATACACATCCAGCGGCCACACGTTCTCCATGCAGATGGAGGCAGCCCGACAACTCGACTATTACTTCATTGCCGGCAAGCGGCCCGACGAGGTAGTGGGCGGCTACCGATACCTCACAGGGCGTGTAGAGATGCTGCCCCGCTACGCCTTTGGCTATATCCAGTCGAAAGAGCGCTACACCTCTTCGGCTGAGCTCATCGCCACGGTGCGCGAATACCGCCGGCGTCACGTGCCGCTCGACATGATCGTGCAGGACTGGAACTACTGGCCACAGGGCTGGGGATACATGAAGATGGACCCTCGTTTCTATCCCAGTCCCAAGGCTCTCGCCGACACCATCCACAGTCTTCACGCCAAGCTGATGGTAAGCATCTGGCCCAACCCGCAGTACTGTCCCGAAGCCGACGACTTCGGGAAAAGGGGCTATATGCTCGAGCACTCGGTCTACAACGCCTTTGACGCGAATGCCCGCAAACTCTATTGGCAGTATGCCGACCGCGAGTTCTTCCGCAATGGCTTCGATGCCTGGTGGTGCGACAGCAGTGAACCGCTCGACGGCGACTGGAATCAGATACCGCAGCCCGTGGACGGACATCCCTATGGATGGGATGATCAGCAACGGCGATGGCAGCTCAACACGCAGATCCTCAGCGAGACCCTCGGTGCTGAGCGCAGCCAGCTCTACTCACTCAACCACGCCCGTGGCCTCTACGACAACCAGCGGGCTACCACCGACCGCAAACGTGTGCTCAACCTCACGCGTAGCAGTTGGGCAGGACAGCAACGCTATGCTACCGTGGTGTGGAATGGTGACACCCATGCCTCATGGGCTTCTTTCCGCCAGCAAATACCATCCGGACTGAACTATATGGCCACCGGCAATCCTTACTGGACGGTCGACGTGGGCTCATTCTTCACACGCGACGACGGCCACCGATGGTTCTACAAAGGTGAGTTTCCGGGCGGAGTAAACGACAAGGCCTATCGCGAATACTACGTGCGCATGTTTCAGTGGGCCACCTTCCTGCCGATGCTCCGCTCCCATGGCAGCGACACGCCACGCGAGATCTGGCGCTTTGGTGAGCCCGGTACGCCTTACTACGATGCCATTCTGCGGATGATCAGGCTGCGCTACCGCCTGCTGCCCTATATCTACAGCATGGCAGCGGCACAGACACGGGGCAACTACACCATGGCACGCCCCCTGGCCTTTGACTTCCCCGACGACACCACGGTGCTCGACTTGAAGGATGAGTATCTCTTCGGCTCCCTTCTCGTCTGTCCCGTGACGCATCCGATGTCTGAAACGACGACGCGAAGCGTCTATCTGCCCCGTGGTTGCCAATGGTATGACTATTGGACGCATCGCCGCTACGAAGGCGGCCAGTGGCTCACCGTGGTGGTGACCATCGACCGTCTGCCGCTCTTCGTCAAGGCCGGAACGGTCATCCCCGTCTCCGACGTCGTTGAGTACTCCGATGCACAAGAGGGAAAGCCTGTCACCGCTCTGGTCTTCCCCGGTGCCGATGCCGCGTTTACCCTCTATCACGACGACGGCATCTCCTACGACTACAAGAAGGGAAAGTACCAGCTCACCCGGCTCCTATGGAACGACAAACAAAGGAAACTGACCGTAAAAGGAAAGACAAAGGTGGCATGGCATGTCGTCGAATGACGCGTCCCGCTTCACGAACTCAAATATTGGCAAAGACAATCGTGATGCGAGACGCGTAGACTCCCCTGCTCTCAACGAAATCTGTCTATGGTTAATTGTTGAATAAAGTGACAATTTTCCGCCCTCGTAGCGACGATTTTCTGAACGAGAGTGCATGTTTGTCTCAATTTCACGGTATTTTTGGGCTTTTTCGCAAACCAATGATAATCAATACGTTATGATTAAAATGGTATGATTTACGAATAAAATCATTTGAAGCCGAATGCAAAAGTGCCCATTTCTCACAAAATTCTCTAGAGAATTTTCGATCATCTCAGTTGTTTGACCTCATCAAAACAGCTTTCTGACAAGGTAAAACAACTGAGATGATGTCATAAAATCACTGTTTTCTCACCCTCAAAGTCCGTTTCTGACCCATAGCCCCTTATTTCATCGATTTCTCATTCTCCAGATTGCAAGTTCTCGCGGAGGTGTTTTTGTCTGAATAATTCTTCGCTTACCGATTCCTTTCATTCTAACTTATCATTAACAAAATACATTTTTCTCACACAGAGTCTCAGATCCACCAAGCAGGCTACGCCTTTTGGAGTACTTTGAGGAAAGCTCTCTAATCCCTGTTGACCCCTTGCAGCATTTCACTCCCCCTCTCCTTGGGAGAGGGGGCGAGGGGGGGGAGGCTTCTTACCACCAGTCTCCCACCCACAGCTTGGAACTTGATGTCGAGTCCGGCAAAAGGCATTCCATACTCCTTGTCTTCTCCCCGCTGTATCTGTGGCCGTGGATCCTCCTCAAGCACGGCACGCAGGGCCGTAATATCCTCTTCCGTGAGTCCTGCCGCCCGTAGCTGGGCGAGAACATTCGCGGGTATGTCCACCTCCACCTTCTGCCACTTCCGCCGGTCAACGAAGCCGCTGCGTGCCTCGGGATGACTGTCGGCATAGGTCACATAAGGTTTGATGTCGTAGACGGGCGTGCCGTCCATCAGGTCTGCGCCGAGCACATGGAGCACCGGTCCGCGTGGGGTGTCCCACTCGACACGGTCGAGGCGCACCGACGACAGCCCGAGGCCATTAGGTCGGAAAGGACTGCGGCTGGCAAAGACACCCACCCGCTCATTGCCGCCAAGGCGCGGCGGCCGCACGGTGAGGCTGGTAGGCGCATGGCGGTTGGCTGAGAAGCCCCACACCAACCACAGATAGTCAAAGTCCTCGATGCCGCGCAGCGCGTCGGGGTTGCGGTAGGCCTTCTCCAAAACGATCTCTCCACGCAGCTCCGGCACGATGCCGCTCTGCTTGGGAATGCCAAACTTACTGCCGAAAGGCGAATGAAACGTTGCGATCTTCTCTATTTCCATACAGCTTCGCAGATTGATGATATTGATAATGATGACATTGCAAAGGTACGAAAAAAAACTCGCATGGGAAAAAAAGGGCCCAAGGGGGATTGTCCGTGGCGGACGGATGCCGCTGCCTAACCAAAGAACTTGATATGATAGCGTGCTAAAACTATTTTTTTTGCTTACCTTTGCGGTCATGGAACAAGAAAAGATAG
>NZ_JAMXSP010000083.1:0-1028 GCF_025457485.1 Hallella absiana | reverse complement strand
ACCCGTTGGCGGAATTAATTTAAGTTGATAAATATGAGTAAAAAGTTGCACATATCGCTGATTTTTAGTAACTTAGTGGTGTTCAAAACATTAAGTCCAAACCATCGTATGTACAACCTTTATACAAAATTCGTCAAAATACTCGAGATATGCAAGCAATTCTCTGAAAATCTCGTCAATGAATCGGGTAATGTTCCACGTCGTGGTCCTGTTCCCAAGTTTTCGGATTTGGAAGTGGTGGCGCTATCCTTGACGGCAGAGACCGAGAGCATTGATAGTGAGAAGTGGTTGTTCGACTATAAATTGCAAGAGTACAAGGACAACATTCCTAATCTCATATCAAGGAGACAGTTCAATGACCGCAGGAAGAAAACGGCAGGCCTGTGTGAGGAACTGCGCAAGCGGATTGCCATGGAAATGGATGGCGGAGAGGAACAATTCTTTGTTGACTCCAAGCCGATAGAGGTCTGTAGGGTTGCAAGAGGAAAACGTTGCAAGATGGGACGTACCGGCAATTTCTCGCAAGCTCCCGACTTCGGCTTCTGTGCTTCGCAGAACACGTATTATTTTGGTTATAAGTTACACGCTCTCTGTGGGTTAAGTGGAGTTATCCATTCCTATGATCTGTCAAAGGCAAGTGTGGCGGACCTCCATTATATGAAGGATGTAAAACATACTTATCACGACTGTAGCATCTATGGTGACAAAGGGTATATTGGAGCTGACGTACAGCTTGACTTGTTCGAAACCGCACACATAAGACTGGAGTGTCCGTATCGGCTCAACCAAAAGGATTGGAAACCGACATTCATTCCGTTTGCAAAGGCAAGAAAGAGGATTGAGACAATATTCTCACAACTTACAGACCAGTTCTTGGTCATCAGGAACTATGCGAAAATAACGAATGGTTTGTTTGCCAGGATCATTGGCAAAATTAGTGCACTTACCATTCTGCAATACGTAAACTTCATTAACGACAAGCCCATTGGCAGAATTAAGTATGCACTAAATTAATTCCGCCAACAGGT
>NZ_JAMXSP010000082.1:0-1132 GCF_025457485.1 Hallella absiana | reverse complement strand
CTATCTTTTCTTGTTCCATGACCGCAAAGGTAAGCAAAAAAAATAGTTTTAGCACGCTATCATATCAAGTTCTTTGGTTAGGCAGCGGCATCCGTCCGCCACGGACAATCCCCCTTGGGCCTCAATTTTTGAAATCATCTAATGGCAAATAAATACAATTTTTTTTGCAGAATGTCGATTTTTATTCGTATGTTTGCACCAAAATAATTTCATTCAACATGATAGACTTCAAAGAAATCCATAAAAAGCCGTATCATTTTACATTGGAACGCTTAGATCCTGAGAACGAGAATGTGCCGGAAGCCATCATTCCGGATGATATGAACCTGCACTTCACAGCCGAAGAAATGCTGATGTTACGCCGTTTCTACAAGGAACGTGGCCGTGATGTCGAATTTGAGGAATTCGAGGGCTTCGATGAAGACTCCTACGAGGATGACTGTGATATACTGCTCCAATACTTGTATATGTGCACTTCAAAGGAGATGCAGGACTACGCAGCCGCCCACCCCATGGAAGACCTGGGCATTTATACTTACCAGTTGTATCAGAAGCTCCCCTACAACCTTGACGACTATTGGATTTGTCCGCCGGATGAGCTTATCGACAATGTTCTTGACGACAATTTCATGGACTGGGTAGGAATAATGAATGACCTTGATTTGAATGATGCCCTTACTGAGGCATCAATGGAGTTGGACTACCCACACGATGACGATTGAATTAGTCAGTCCTTCCTGTCAAGAACAGCCTGAAACTGTGGATGCCTCTGGTACCAGACTGCGGCGAATGAGCAGACGGGCAGGACTTTTAACCCTTTACTGACAGCATAGTCGTTGACAGCAGTTACAAGCAGACTCCCCACACCCATCCCTTCCTTGTAGGCATACGTATGGTCAATGCTCAATACATTTCCCTTGAAGGAAAAATCCAGTCGGCCAACAAGTTCGTCACCGTCATAGGCAAGCACTTTGCCGCCAGTATTCGTAGTTTCAATCTTCGTCTCCATAGTAAGCGTCTCGGCATTACCGTATTTCAGCCTCGCTTAAAAGTCTGTACCTTTGCGCGCACAAATTATTATGAATATGGCAAGCAAAGACAAGTACAAGAGTCTCCTTGAACGGTACAAGCA
>NZ_JAMXSP010000081.1:0-1315 GCF_025457485.1 Hallella absiana | reverse complement strand
CTAAGAGACAATATGGATGAAGATGAGATCATACAACTTCTGCCATACCAATACAAAAAATCCCGGGAATAACCTCGGGATTTTTTGTTTGATTACAGGACGGCCTAAATTGAATGGTTACGGCAGTCATCAACCTCGGACAGAAGACGCACTATGACTACAGACACTTGTCGACGGACGCGAACTTCAAGTGGGTACATAATCAATACACCGTTACAGCTTCGTCTGCGATAAGTGCAAGTATCACCCCCTATAAGAAAACCAGTACATGTTACGTTGCTATACAAAAGCCAGCGGCTACTGTAGTCTATAATACCACTTCAACTGGGGAAGAAAAGTGGATCAAGACACTCTCTTATAAATTATCAGCTGACAAATACTTAGCACAAGAAGCTACCTGCTCTCCCAACAATACAGAAACAAGCTATACAATGGCCTTGGGTGACGTGTACTATAGCGATGGTGACATGTCGCATCAGAGTGAAAGCCTGATTAGTGGCAAGACACCGATTGGTATTGTAGGATATATCGGCAGCAACTACTGGACGGAAAAGAATACCAAGTCGAGCAGCGTGGGCGGACATGCGTTGGTGATGTGCTTAAAAACCATTGGCTCAACAGGTACCACAAACCATGGAACAAGATATCAATGGAAGACAAGCAAAACCGATGATGGCAGGTCAAAGGTAAACACACCAGCTCTTATTGTTGGCTCCTCTACCCAATCTTATGGCTCAGGCTATAAAGAATCAGTGGCCTTGAACAACTCTGCCCATCCTGCGGCACAGGCTGCACTTGCCTATACCACATTGAAGGCTCCTGCCACTTCCACGGGCTGGTTCTTGCCAACGGCCGGCCAGTGTTATGCCATCATGCATGCCATTGGCGGTTACCCGTCGAATGGCTGGAACATTAATGATTTTGTATCCAACATGACAACGGTTTCGTCCAAGGTAAATACCGCTTTGAGCAAGGTGGGCGCGAACAACTATACCGAGTTCTTTCAGGCGGTGAACACTTGGGAGTGGACCTCTACGGAGTTTTCCGCCACGGAAGCGATCGTCGTCGATTCGGGAGTCGACGATGGGCAGGGAGCCGGTTCTGTTCGCTTCAACGACGGCAGCAGCCTCACCAAGACGTACAGCAGGCCAGTCCGGCCGTTTCTCGCTTTTTAACCATTCATCCATTTAATCATGGCCCAAGGGGGATTGTCCGTGGCGGACGGATGCCGCTGCCTAACCAAAGAACTTGATATGATAGCGTGCTAAAACTATTTTTTTTGCTTACCTTTGCGGTCATGGAACAAGAAAAGATA
>NZ_JAMXSP010000080.1:0-1318 GCF_025457485.1 Hallella absiana | reverse complement strand
GAAGGTGACGCCTCTACCGGCTTTTTGTACGCTGCTGTCTGTTTAATCATAGGGAATGAAGGAAGCCGGGCTTTTGTAGCCCCGAGACTTGGAAGCGCAACTGGCCGGGACGAGTAATTCTGAGGACGAGAGTCTTCAAACTTATCATAGTCCTATAGCTCAGTTGGTTAGAGCGCCACACTGATAATGTGGAGGTCGGCAGTTCAAGTCTGCCTGGGACTACTTCAACATTCACCCCTCATCATTCACGGGGGATTAGCTCAGCTGGCTAGAGCACCTGCTTTGCAAGCAGGGGGTCAACGGTTCGAATCCGTTATTCTCCACAACGTAATGCTGATGTTGATGTATGATTATAATTTCTACATTATACACTATACATTATACATTGTTCATTACCCCGATCTTTGACATATTGACACAAGCTAAAACTGTAAAGTAGCAAAGTTCAAGACTTAACGAGGCGTACATAGAAATATGTATGCTGAGACAATACAATACAGCTGAAAGTATGAGCAACGTCCATGTTTCTTTTCAGAGATATGGACAGCGAAAGAAGTAGGAAAGGGCGCATGGTGGATGCCTTGGCTCATCCAGGCTATGAAGGACGTGATAAGCTGCGAAAAGCTCCGGGCAGGTGCAAATAACCTTTGATCCGGAGATATCCGAATGGGACAACCCGGCCGTGTGAAGGACGGTCATCCACGCTAGTCGTGGAAGCCAACGCGGGGAACTGAAACATCTTAGTACCCGCAGGAAGAGAAAATAAATGAATGATTCCCCTAGTAGTGGCGAGCGAACGGGGAAGAGCCCAAACCGGTGGCGTGGCAACGCGTCGCCGGGGTTGTAGGACCGCGACGTTGCACAGTTTAGGTGAGTGGAACACACTGGAAAGTGTGGCCATAGCGGGTGAAAGCCCCTTACACGAAGCCGATGCTGGCATAGCGGTATCCTGAGTAACGCGGAGCACGAGGAATTCTGCGCGAATCTGCCGGGACCATCCGGCAAGGCTAAATACTCGGATGAGACCGATAGTGAACCAGTACCGTGAGGGAAAGGTGAAAAGCACTTCGACAAGAAGGGTGAAATAGAACCTGAAACCATGCGCCTACAAGCGGTCGGAGCATCTTATGATGTGACGGCGTGCCTTTTGCATAATGAACCTACGAGTTACCGTCACCGGCAAGGATAAGCGGCACGAGCCGCGCATCCGCAGTGAAAGCGAGCCTGAACAGGGCGTCGAGTCGGTGGGGGTAGACGCGAAACCAAGTGATCTACACATGTCCAGGATGAAGTCCGGGTAACACCGGATGGAGGTCCG
>NZ_JAMXSP010000008.1:0-152139 GCF_025457485.1 Hallella absiana | reverse complement strand
TTTCTTGTTCCATGACCGCAAAGGTAAGCAAAAAAAATAGTTTTAGCACGCTATCATATCAAGTTCTTTGGTTAGGCAGCGGCATCCGTCCGCCACGGACAATCCCCCTTGGGCCATAATCAACTGCTTTTTTATGGAAACCATCCGTTTCCGATTGCAAACTTACGAAATTAAAATGGAAACGGCCTGGTTCAAATTGGTCCAAATTGGTTTGTCACTAAAAAATCATGGTTCTGACATGGCTGGCACACATATTCATCAAACATGTTGAATATACATTTACTTTACAAAACACCTTCAACATTTTCTTGCAATCTAGAGAGCGAAATCTTAAGTTTCGCTTCTCAAAATCAGAAAAGGCAAGCGAAGTCATTCTATTTTTGGCTTTTCTTAGGCTCAAAAAGGCACTTTGACCCTGTCATCTCGGCGTGATGACAAGGTCAGAAAGGTGAGATGACAAGGTCAAAGCGCCTTTCTGACCAAAAATTCTCTAGAGAATTTTTCGAGAAAAGCCCTTTCTGATTGTCACAAAAAGCGCACATATTCATAATGCGTTGATTATCTGACAGATACAAAAACACACTATTTTTCGCGAAAATCAGCCCAAGAGAGGTCTTCGTTCAAAAAAATCGATTCTCAGAACCTGTTTTTTGTCAGAAAACACAACAATGAGAAGAGAAAGCCCACAAGAGGCCACTCATCTCGTTTCAATTCTTTGACTCTTATGTTCTCAGCTTTACCCCTTTACCTTTTTACTTTTTTACCTTTATCTTATTTCCTCCATCTTCACGACATCATAGCCTTTGATCTGCACGACGATGAGGTGGAGCTTCGTGCCGTGGAGCATTGTTTGCAACTTACGGTCGGCGGCGTAGGTCTTGATCTGCGCGACGGCCTCGGTCCACTGCTGGGCAGCCTCAGCGCCGGTAGCGTCGGTCTTGAGATACTTCAGCTCTAAGATATAGCTGTGGGCAACCATCGGGTAGACTGTATAGTTGGGCAGCAGGAAGAAGTCGCAATAGCCGTGAGAGAATTCCATCTCGGGGGCGACAAGGTAATAAGGGGCAAGCGAGAGAAACGCATTCATGAAGCCTTGCAGGTTGCGCTCGCCTTCGATGAGCTGGCGCACGGCGGTGGTGTCGTGATAAGCCTTGAGGATATAGTCCATCATCGGGCGCCAGTTGCCCTCCAAAGCAGCCTGATAAAATGGAACGTTGAGTTGCGAGACCGCGATAGGGTGAATTTGCTGGAAGGCCTGTATCAGATAGTTGTAGTATTGTTTGCGCACGTTGTTGTTTGGAATGCCCAACTTCAGCATAGCGCCTAAGGTGCCGCGAATGGTGAGCATGCCATAGTAGAAGAGCAGACTGACGAAGTTGTCCTCATCGGTAATGCTCTCCGCAGGGAAGTAGCTGTTGATCATCGCAAAGGTGTAACCCGTGTGCACGATGTCGTAAATGGTTTGTCGACGCTCCTCCGTCATGTTGCCGATCTCAATAAGGTTGCGCAGCTTCTTATAATCGGTCTTTGTATTCGGGTCGACCATCTCTTTCGGCTTGTGTCCGGTATCGATAAGCGTACTCATATAGTAGCAGACCATATCGCTGTTGAACATACTGGGCTCAGTACCGAAGCTGTCCTCTGCAAAGCAATAGTTGTCATACCACGGTTTGATGTCGTCGATGATGCTGTCCTCTGTAACTTCCGGCTTGATAGCACCAACCTCTTTGTAATAACGAATCATCTGTCGCACCTCTTCCTCAGAGAAGCCGAGCATCTGGTTGAAACGCGAGTCGATGGTCATGTTCAGCGCAATGTTGTAGCCGCTCGTCAAGTCATCGAGGGTGATGGGGGCGACGCCGAGCATGATGATGCGGTGGAACATCGGCTTGAAGATCTTGAACACATCGCGGTAGAAGCCCGTGCCGTGAGTAAGGTCATGGTAAGCTTTTTGCCCCTTTACATTCAATACGTTGTTGGTAAAGTTGTCGTATTCGTCAACAATAAGGTATAGTGGATAGCCTGCTGCATGGGCTGCGTCACTGATAAAGTTAAGCTTTTGCTCCCCTCTCTTTATCTGTTTCAACTCATCTGCGAAGGTATCAGGATAAAATCGTGCGTAGGCCTTTGCGAAGCTATCGCAGCGCACCTCCATGTAAAGGTCGAAGTTCTCTCGCAAGCGATCCACATCACTACCCACACGCGAGAAGTCGAGATGCAACACTTGGAAGCTGTTGCGGTACTCCGTCGGATGGTCTGCCACATACATTCCCTTGAACAACTCCTGGAAGTTGTCCTTCTCGTTGATGTCGTAGTAGGCTTCAAGCATGTTCAGGAACAGACTCTTGCCAAAGCGGCGCGGGCGGACGAGGAAGAGAAAATTGCCTGCCCGTTCCATCCGCTCGAAGAACATGGTCTTATCCACCAGATATTTGTTTTCCTGTCGCACCTGCTTGAAGTCAGAGATGCCGTAAGGTATAGGCTTGAAATCGTTGCTCATCGTTTCTTTCACTTGCACTTGTCTTTTCTGCAAATATACGCCATTTCCCCCATATATGCAAGCTTTTATTCGATAAAAAAGGATGGAGTAGCAAAAGAAGACTCGCTTGCTGAATGGATATAGAAAAAGGGACGGCCCCGAAGGAACCGTCCCTTTATGGTGTTACTTTTTCTTTTTTCCGCTTCCGCGACGCCCTTTGCCCTGACGGCGGCCCTTGCTCTTGGCAGCCTCAGCGGCAATGTCGCCCATATCGGAAATCGCTGCGCGCGTGTCGTCATGCTGACTTGAAGCTGACGGTGCATCAGTCTTACCGTCATCGCCGTCCTTGGCGATGACGAAGTCAAGCTGACGGCGCTCCATGTTGGCACGGTCCACACGGATGCGTATCGGGTCGCCAAGCTGATACTTATGATGGTGGCGACGACCACGGAGCAGGAAGTTCTTCTCGTCGAAGTCGTAGTAGTCATCATCAAGATCACGCATGGGCACCATGCCCTCGCAGTGGTTGGAGTCTATCTCGGCGTAGATGCCATAGCTGGTGATGCCGCTGATATGTGCGTCGTACACCTCGCCGATATGGTCACCCATGAACTCCACCATCTTGTACTTGATGGAATCACGCTCAGCGTTCTGTGCGATCTGTTCCATATCGGAGCAGTGCTCGCAGAGCTCCTCATAGTGTTTTTCGTTGGCCGAGCGCCCGCCCTGCTGATATTTTGTCAGCAACCGGTGCACCATCGTGTCGGGATAGCGGCGGATCGGCGACGTGAAGTGAGTGTAATACTCAAAACCCAGTCCGAAGTGTCCGATGTTGTGCACACTGTACTTTGCCTTCATCATCGCACGCAGAGCCACGCTTTGCACGAGCTTCTGCTCGCGCTTGCCCTCACACTCGTCCATGAGCTTGTTGATGCTCTTGGCCATGGCACCGCGTGTGCCGTCGGTCTTGACCTTATATCCAAACTTGACGATGAACTGCCGGAGCGTTTCCATCTTCTCCGGATCCGGGTTGTCGTGGATACGATAAGGGAATACTTTGGCTTTCTTGCCCTTGGGCACACGGCCCACACTCTCGGCAACCGTGCGGTTAGCCAGCAACATGAACTCCTCGATGAGCTTGTTGGCATCCTTCGACCGCTTGAAGTAGCAACGGGTAGGATGGCCTTTCTCGTCGACGTCGAAATGGAGTTCCTCGGTGTCGAACTTCACAGAGCCGTCTTTAAATCTTCTTTCACGCAGCTTCTTGGCAAGCCGGTCAAGGGTACAGAGCTCCCATCCGTACTCATCCTTATAGCCTGCCGCACCCGGGTCGGGAGCCGGCTGTCCCTGTCCGTCCACGACACCGTTGTCCTCCAGCACCTGCTGTGCTTCCTCATAAGCATAGCGACGGTTGGAGCGGATGATCGTGTGGACGATACGTGAGCGCTTGACATTGGCATCCTCGTCGAGATCAAAGATGACACTAAACGTCAGCTTGTCCTCATTGGGACGCAACGAGCAGACGAAGTTGCAAAGGCGCTCGGGCAACATCGGTATTGTGCGGTCGACGAGATAGACCGACGTGGCACGCTTCACGGCCTCGCGGTCGATGATACTGCCTTCGGTGACATAGTGCGAGACATCGGCAATGTGCACGCCCACCTGATAGAGTCCTTCATCGAGCTTCTTGATGGACAGGGCATCGTCGAAGTCCTTGGCGTCGGCCGGGTCAATGGTGCAAGTCCATGTATCGCGGAAGTCCTCACGCTCGGCAACGTCCTCGGGTGTGATCTCGCCCGTGATTTTCTCCGCGGCGTCCTCCACGTTCTTTGGATACTTATACGGCAGACCGTACTGTGCGAGAATGGAGCACATCTCGGCATTGTTCTCTCCGGTCTTGCCCAGCACGTCGACGACTTCGCCAATCGGATTCTTATGATTCTCGTCAGGCCACTGAACGATCTTCACGAGCACCTTGTCGTCGCTCTTTCCACCCTTGAGTTTCTTCTTAGGAATAAGGATGTCCTGCACGAAGGTACTGTTTTGCGTGACGCAGAAGGCAATGTCGCGGTCCACACGCAACCGGCCGACAAAAGTGTCCTTGGCACGGCTGAGAATCTCTATGACTTGTGCTTCCTTGATATGTTTCTGGCGGCGAGCCATGAACGAAACCCTTACACGGTCGCCCGTGAGTGCCGACATGGAGTTGCGCTCAGCCACAAAGATCGGCTTGTCGCTGCCGTCGGCAAGGAACGAGTTCTTGCCGTTGGCCTTGCGCACGAAGGTACCCTCCTGCACCTGTCCTTTGGTGTTGAGCTGATAAGCGTTCTCACCTTTCTTGGTGATGAAGTCGTCCCACGCCATCTCTTCCATGATGTCCATGGCAAGCATCTTCAACGGGTGCGTGTCGAGATGAAGCGCACGGAATATGTCTTTCAGTGTTAGTTTCTTTCCTGGTTGCGATGAGAAGAATTGTTCCAACTGTTGGGAAAGCTGCTTCTTCGAGATGCGCTTACCCGCTTTCTTACCTTTTCCCATAGGCTAATGATCTAAAAGATGAATTTGTGATGCAAATTAACGAAAAAGAATTGAATAATCCTAATATCGTTTGGATTATTTTGCTTAAAATCTGAAATATGTAGTATCTTTGTAAGCAAATAGAAACTATGAACATTCTCATCACCGGTGCCAGTGGCTTCATTGGCAGTTTTATCGTAGAGGAAGCGCTCCGACGAGGCTTCGAGACGTGGGCCGCCGTACGCAAGAGCAGCTCACGTGCCTATCTGCAAGACCCGCGCATCCACTTCATCGAACTGGACTTCAACTCCAAGGACAAGCTCGTGGAGCAGCTCCGAGGACATGATTTCGACTATGTCGTACATGCCGCCGGCGTGACCAAATGCCTGCATCCCGACGACTTCTTCCGCGTGAACTACGAGGGAACACGCAATCTTGTGGAGGCCATCTTGGAACTGCACATGCCGATGCGACGCTTCATCTACATGAGTAGTCTGAGTATCTTCGGTGCCATCAGGGAGCAACAGCCCTATCACTGCATCACCGAGCACGACACGCCACGGCCCAACACAGCCTACGGACGCAGTAAGCTCATGGCTGAGAAATTCCTCGACAGCGTGGGCAACGAGTTCAACTATATCGTTCTCAGACCCACCGGTGTGTATGGTCCAAGGGAAAAGGACTACTACCTCATGGCCAAAAGCATCAAGCAGCACGTCGACTTTGCGGTAGGCTTCAAACGGCAGGACATCACCTTCGTATATGTCAAGGACGTGGTACAGGCTGTCTTCCTGGCTCTCGACCACGGCATGTCGGGACGGAAATACTTCCTCTCTGACGGAGAAGTCTATCAGAGCTCCACATTCAGCAACGAGCTGCGTCAGGCCATGGGACGTCCATGGTGGATACGTATCAAGGCACCGATCGCCGTGCTGAGGCTCGTCACCTGGTGCGGAGAGTACTACGGCAGACTCACAGGACATATCACTGCCCTGAACAATGATAAATACAATATCCTCAGACAACGCAACTGGCGCTGCGACATAGAGCCCGCTTGCGACGAGCTCGGCTTTCATCCCCAATATCAACTCCATCGCGGCGTACAGCTCACCGTGAAATGGTATCAAGAAAACAATTGGCTATAATGCAACTCAAGAAATGGTTTGAAATCGAAAAGCATCCCCACAAGGGTCCGATGCTCCTGGAATGGGTGGTTATCGGCTACATGGTCTTCACACTGCTCATCATTCTCTTCTGCTTCACAAAGGTGCAGCATCCCGAAGCAATGATTTGGGACAGAGTAAGACTGGGTGTGATCACCATGGCCATGTGGGTGGTCTATCGGCTCATCCCCTGCCGTGTGACACGATTGCTGAGGGTGTTGGTGCAACTCGTGATGCTGAGCTGGTGGTACGGCGATACTTATCAGATCAACCGCATGTTGCCCAACCTCGATCACGTCTTTGCGTCGCTCGAGCAGCAGCTCTTTGGCTTTCAACCTGCACTGGTGTTTTGTGAGCATTTCCCGCAGCACTGGATCAGTGAGATTCTCGACATGGCCTACGCGAGCTACTTCCTTCTTTTCGTGGGCACGATTGTCTATTATTTCTTCAAGCGCTACGACGACTTCGAGCGTTGCGCCCTCGTCATACTGGCATCGTTTTTTAGTTTCTATGCCATCTACGACCTGCTGCCCGTTGCCGGACCGATGTATTACTATCATGCGGTGGGCATCCAGAAGATAGCCGCCGGCATTTTCCCCAATGTAGCGGACTATTTCAGCACCCACACCGAGATGATGAAAAGCCCCGGATACAGCGACGGCATCTTCTATCACCTCATCACTGACGTGCACAACGCGGGCGAGCATCCCACAGCGGCTTTCCCCAGCTCGCATGTAGGCATATCGGTGATCGCACTGCTGATGGCAGGACGTGCCCGCAGCAAAGGGCTATTCTTCACGTTGCTGCCCTTTGTGATGCTGATCTGCTTCGCCACGGTGTATATCCGCGCCCACTATGCCATCGATGTTTTGGGCGGCCTTATTGCTGCTGGATTCTTCTATCTGCTGTGGAACCAAGTCTACAACAAGTTTGCTGATAACGCTAATGCGAAGACAAAACGTGTTTAAGTATAAAAATAAAATTCATATCGAATAATCATCATTAAGTAGTGTTCGCTGAATAAATATAACGTTCTGATATTCAGAAAATAGTAACGTTTTTACTTGGTGATTTAACAATTTGTTTGTATCTTTGTGGTGTTAAAGGAGACAGAAGATGAAGTATACGTCGCAGAATAAAAACAGACAATTGACGCTGGACATCTTCAGGTCGTCGCTTGATGATCTGGAGTTGGGTCGTACTCGGCGATACTCTTCCTTGGGCTGAACTGGAGAAAGTCTATAACTCCAAACTGCATAACAAGGACAAGGGCGCAGGCAACAAACCTGCCAGAATGATCATTGCTGCGATGATTATCAAGCACAAGATGAATCTCTCTGATGAGGAGACCATCAGGATTATCCAGGAGAATCCTTATATGCAATATATGTGTGGTCTGTCGGAGTTGACCGACCAACCTATTTTCGATCCATCTTTGTTTGTCACAGTCCGTAAGCGCATCACCGATGAGGAGATAAACGAAATGACCGTCCGATTGCTTGAAGAGCAGAGAAGGCGCAAGGCCGAAGCGGAACTGCACAAGGACAAGAGCGACGATGGGAATGCCGGAGCAAAGAATGACAACGGAGCCACCAAGGATGAGAGCAAGAAAGATATCGTAGAGGATGACCCTTTCGCCAAGGAGTTTAAAGACTCGAAGGGCAGAATCCATAAAGGGGTGTTGAAGATGGATGCCACGTGTGCCAATGCAGAGGTACGTTATCCCGTAGATGTTGATATTATCCATGACGGTTGTAAAGTTGTGGACAGATACATACATAGTATTTGCAAGACACTGAAGATTCGTGATCAGCACACTTCTTACAAAGATTCCCGCAGGGCCTATCTCGTACTTGTAAAGATGAAAAAGAAAGGCGGTGAACTTGTCCGCCGGACCAAGTCCTACATGCTTAGTTGCCTGAACAAGGAGCTCAAGCAGATAGTTGAGCTTTTTGTCAACCACACGAGCTGCAAGGCTCTTCTGACGAACTATGAGCAGCATACACTCAACGCCACCTTTGACATGTACGCCCAACAACAGGAGATGCTCGACAATGGAACACATACATGTGCCAACCGCATCGTCAGCATCTTTCAGCCTCACATAAGACCTATCATCCGCGGCAAGGCAAAGGTCGAGTTTGGTGCCAAGATTGGCGTAAGCATCTACAAGGGCTATTCGTTCGTTGATCATCATAGTTGGGATGCATATAACGAGAGCTCCGACTTGGAGCTCCACACTCGCTTGTTCGAACAGCGCTTTGGTTGCCTTCCAGCTACCATCCTCGCTGACAAGATATATATGAATAAGGCTAACCGGGACTTCTTGAAAGCCAATGAGATTAAGACCTACAGCAAGCCTCTCGGCAGGCCGCCAAAAGAGCCCAGACCGCCCGAATATTACGACAACATGGCCAAGGCCATCGGGGACAGAAACGAAGTCGAATGCTCCTTCGGCACCGGCAAGAGAATCTACAGAGCCGACAACATACGAGCCAAGCTTCCCAATACAGCTGAATGCTGGACAGGAATGTGCTACTTTGTCAAAAACGTGATGAAGTTCCTTAGGGAACTTTGTCTTTGCCTTTTTGAGAAAATCGACTTTTGTCTTCATATTATAACCTTGGGGCAGAAACTGCAAGTTAAAATTCTATACAGGTCCTATGCCCTTTTGTTAATTCAGTGAACACTAAGTAGAGAACATTAATACATCCTATTCTATATGAAAGACTCGTTATATTTTCATACAGAGCATATTTAGTTGACCACCTCTACTTTAGGCGAGTTGAAATGCAATGTAAGCCACAAAATACTTAACGTATGTTAATTTGTAAAAGAAGAATTGTACAATCGGATGATATTTGCTATATTTGCAAAAGAAAAAATAAGTGCGCACTGAAATTAAAATAATCGTATTATTAATCTTTAAAACATTTTTATGAAAGAGACAAACAAGATACTTGCTTTGCTCTATGTGTTTATAGCAAGTTGCATCATGATGTCATGCTCCAACAACGCCGAGTATGGCTCGCTAGAATCAGCCAACAAGGAGGCGGTCGTAACCAACTCAGACTTAATTAAACAACTTATGTCATATAATGACAGTATTCTTAATACACGTCCTAAGACCCGAGGCGCAAAAACTTTTGCAACAGTTGCATTAAATGACGTTGTGGGGGCTTATGTAGGTGGTAAAGTTGGTGCAAATATCGGATCTAAGGTTGGAACTATCTTAGGAAGTCCCGTACAAGGTTGTGTCTTTGGAGCTGCTGTCGGTGCCATAGGATGGGGAGCTTGGAAATCATATAGGGCATATCGTCGGTCCCATACATGTTCTTACTCCATTATTGTTGATAATACTTTTGCATGTGTAGATAAGAAATTTGATGCAAATTCTGTGAGAACACTTTCCGACACATTGACTTACGAAGGCGTCTCTCTTACAAAAGAGGAGAAGAATATTGGTCAAGCTCATAATGCCGTTTTAGATTTGGCATTAAAAAATAGAAAATTGGGATTTACGAGAGCACAACAGGAAGAACTAACTAACAGAACAGAAGAGAAAGAAGAAAATTCAAGCATGTCAGTAAAAATGCATAACATGTGCATGTCTGATGAATTCATACAATCTTGTACCGAATTAAATGATAGCATCATTAATGGTAAATTTAGCCCCAACGATAAAGCGAATTTAATTGTAAAACTGTTTAATAATGCATTTGAAACTTCAACCGACAATGATGATGTTAACAAGCATGTAACAAAATATAAAACACTGATAACAAGTTCTACCGAGTTATCTGATGATGAAAAAGGATGGATTTGTAAAGCGCTTGCAACTGCTGTCTACAGTTATAATTACTGGAAAGAAAATAATATAGATAATTGATTACCATGAAGTCGATTTTTTGGGTTACATCCAGTCTTCCTACTTTTAGCTTTATGCTATACTTAGCTCAACCACTTCTGCAAGGTAGTGAGACCATGACTATGGTGAGCTATGTGCTGATAGCTGCGGCACTCGCCCTATATCTCATAGGATGTGTGGCCGCATATCGTAGAAAAGAGTATTCGTCACTCATTGAAATCTTCGGTACCAAACGCGACTTTCTCTACGATGCGTTTGTTTCCGTCATTGGCTTGATGATTCACTATTCTACAGGCTACGACGATGCAATAACTTGGTGTATGCTACTTGTCGTATCTGTACTAAGCCTTACCCAAACAAGACATTCGGTATCTGCAAAGCAGAGTGCAGAGTAATCAAGAAGTAAATAGCATTTAAAAAGCCCGTATGAGTATATTATTCTTTACTCATACGGGCTTTTTGTGCCATGAAACCTTACCGTTACCCTCTCTTATTCCGAATATGAAACGAGCAAACACCCTTTCTTATTCTCCACAGAGGATGGTTAGGCATAGCGTTGCGTAGGCAACGGTAGTCTATTGCACGAGTCTCTTGCTGAGCGTCCTAACGGGATACCACACAGCAAGCCAGCCTGCGGCAATGACAGTCAGGAAGATCAACAACACGTCGCTATAATGGACGCTCACCGGATAGGCGTTAACGACAAACGTACCGTCGCTGCTGCCCATCTTCACAAAGCCGTACTGCTGCTGCAGCCAACAGAGCAACAAGCCCAGCAAAATGCCAAAGATGGCTCCGAAGACACTGATCAGGCGCCCCTCGAAAAGGAAGATGCGGCGGATCTGCTTGTCAGAGGCTCCTAAGTTGCGCAGCGTGACGACATCGTCCTTCTTGTCGATGATCAGCATCGAGAGCGAGCCGATGATGTTGAAGCACGCCACGATGAGGATGAACGTCAGGAAGATATAGGCCATGAGCTTTTCCACTTTCATGATCTTGAACGTGTCGCGCTGCTGCTCAAAACGGTCAAGGACCTGATACTTCTTACCGGCGACTTGCTGCATCCGGGCCTTCACACTTTCGAAATTCGAGCCCGGTTTCAGTCTCAGCTCCAAGGCAGACAACATGCCCTGCTGGTTGAACAAGTTCTGAGCAAAGCCCAGACTGGTGACGATATAACTTTTGTCGTACTTACCCTGATTGACAGAGAAGACGACACCAGGGGAGATGAGCGAGTCGACGACAAAGCCCGATTGCGGATCGGTCATGTCGAGCTGGCCCTCACGCTGCGGTGCATAGATCTTGAGATAGCCTTTCCAATTGGCTCCCAAGCCCAAGGTCTGAGCCAGACGGATGCCCGGCGTACCATACTGCAAGTTGGCCGTATGGAGCTGGAATTGGCCGTCGCCATAGAGTATCTCGGTGATATGAGTGAGCTGCGGGAAGTTGTCGTCCACACCTTTTATCGTCACCATGGCCTGTTTGCCGTTGTAGATGGCCAATGCCATGTCCTCAACGGTACCCGTGGCAACGTCGACTTCTGGGAAATGACTGATCTTTGTGAGAATCGGATCATCGGCCGGTACGGTCTTTCCCTCCACAGGCACAACCTTCAACTGTGGATCGAAGTTTGTGAAGAAGCTGGCCACCAGGTCATGGAAGCCGTTAAACACCGACAAAACGATGACGAGGGCCATCGTAGCCACAGCCACTCCGATGACAGAGATCAGGGATATCACATTGATGGCGTGGGTCTTCTTCTTGGAGAAGAGATAGCGGCGCGCCACAAAGAACGGAAAATTCATTGAAAACCTCTATTACTTCTTATTGAGCAACTCGTCGATGTGGTCGATATAATCCAAACTGTCGTCGATGAAGAAGCGCAGCTCCGGAATGATGCGCAGCTGGTTGTGGACACGACGTCCGAGCTCATAACGGATGCTCTTCTCGTTGGCCTTGATGTTGTTGAGCAGTTCTTCTGACTTTGCAGAAGGGAAGATGCTCAGATAAGCCGTACAAATGCTCAGGTCTGGACTGATGCGCACACGGGTGACGCTGACGAGAACACCGTGCATAGCTCGCGTCTGACTCTGGAATATCTCAGCCAGCTCCTTCTGAAGGAGTCGGGCGATTCGGTTCTGTCTTGTTTCTTGCATAAATGAATATTTGAAGTTTTATCCTAATTCTATATGTTCTACATGCACCCGCTCATGGAGGAAGATGGAGGCGCTCTCCTTGAACTTGTCGGGATTCTCGGTCGTATAGTACTTGACCGTGGCGCTGGTGGTCAGCCGCGAAGCCATGTCGGTGTGGCGAAGGAGGTAGTCTTTCAGGCTGTCGGCGACATACTCTCCCTGAGGAACAATGCGCACGCCGGGCTGCACATACTTCAGGATCTTTGGCATCAACAGCGGGAAATGGGTACAGCCCAGGATGATCGTGTCGATATCAGGGTCGAGTTGCATGAGCTGGTCGATACGCTTCTTGACGAAATAGTCTGCGCCAGGAGAGTCAGCTTCATTGTATTCTACCAAGGGCACCCAAAACGGGCAGGCCTGCCCCGTCACCTTGATGTTGGGCCAAAGCTTAGCGATTTCCATGTCGTAGCTATGGCTCTTCACCGTGCCCTCTGTGGCGAGCAGTCCCACATGGCCGTTGCGTGTGAGCTTACCGATGATCTCTGCCGTAGGCCGAATGACGCCGAGCACACGCCGCTTGGGATCCCACTGTGGCAGATCATGTTGCTGGATCGAGCGCAACGCTTTTGCCGATGCGGTGTTACAGCCAAGGATCACCAGCTGACAGCCCATCTCGAAGAGCTTCTGTACGGCCTGACGCGTAAATTCATAGACGACATCAAACGAGCGGGGACCATAAGGAGCTCGTGCGTTGTCGCCAAGATAGATATAATCGTACTGAGGCAACAACTGTCGGATGCCATGCAATATGGTTAATCCGCCATAGCCGGAATCAAAAATGCCTATGGGGCCCGGTGCTGACGGGAAAGACTCTTGAACGGCCTCAGACTTCTCGGCCTGATCATCAATATTTGTTTTCATCTCACTACTCCTTATTATAATTGACAGCTACATTACAGATATGACAGCTACAGATGGTTATATGACAGCCACAGACAGTCTCCTTACTAAGGGGATGTCACCGCTGCTATTTGACAGCCGACAGCACATCGGCGGTGATGTCTGTTCCCATCTCCGGATTGACAAAAGGCAGTGTGCCGTTGTCGGTGTTGAGCACGAAAGCCAGTCCCTTGGCATGCCCCACACGCTGGATGGCTGCCGCCAGTTTCTCACGCAAAGGCTGGTAAGCGTCCTGCTCTGCATTCTTGAGATATTGCTTGGCCTGATCCTTGAATGCCTGGTTTTTCTCCATCAGTTCCTGCAGTTCAGCCTGCCGTTTTTCGCGGATCGACGGTGCAAAGGTGTTTTGCCCATCGAGAAAAGCCTCGTATTTGGCATTGAACTCATCCTCCACGCGTTTCATCTCGGCATCGTATTTTGCCTTCAAGTCGGCTAAAGAGCGCCTGGCGTCTGCATAGCCCGGCATGGCCTCTAAAGCACTCTGACAGCTAAGAAAACCATAATGAAACGACGGCGCTGCCTGCTGAGACGGCACCGTAGCTGTGGATGACACCGTAGATGACACTGTGCTCTGGGCAAAAAGCGGACTGCCGAGCAACAGGAAAAAAGCACTAACAAACAAATGCCTCATGGTTGGAATGATTTATGTTGACAATACGGAGACGGTAAATGGATAACGATTGCGCCAGCGACACCGTGGTATATGATTGCACGAAGCGAAGGCACAGTCCTTAAAAGACAGCAAGAGGTGAGGGTATGCCACGTAGCGCACCCTCACCCCAGCTCCTCGTCATGCCGAGGAAAGAGCAATGCCGTTTACTTCATCTTGTTGATTTCGGCCTGCACCTTAGCGGTGACATCCTCTACATTGGTGCCCGTGTAGACAGCGGCACCCTCTTCGAAGATGTAGGTAAAACCACCAGTCTTGCCGACATTCTCAATGGCTTTGCGCACTTTCTCCACGACAGGCTGCATCTTGTCCTGCTGTGCCTTCTGCAGAGCCTGCTGGTTGTCGCTATAGGTCTGCTGAATCTTCTGATAGAGCGTGTTGAGTTCTTCTTCCTTCTGCTTCTGAGCAGTAGGATTCATCGTGCTCTTTGCCTTGTCGTAAGCATCGCTCTGACGCTTCAACTCGTCCTGCATGCTTTTCAAGTCATTCTCGTACTGCTTGGCAGTAGCTTGGAGTTCTCCGTTGATCTTAGCGATTTCAGGCAGATTCTGCATGATGGTCTGTGTGTTGACTTTGCCGAACTTCTGAGCAAAAGTAGCCAAAGGAGCCATCAGCATTAACATTAAAAGTAACTTTTTCATGATTGATTGTTTTTATTGTTTTTATTGTCTTTTACTTTCCATATCCCAGTTTTTGGAGCACCTCGTCTGAGATGTCGATCTTCGGCGAGCCGAAGATGATGGCAGTATCAGAGGCACGGTCGAGCACGAGGCTGTAGCCACGGAGCTCAGAGATGTCCTTCACCGCATTGTAGATCTCTTCCTGGATGGGCGTCATCAGGCTCTCGCGTTTCTTAAAGAGCTCGCCTTCGGGGCCAAAATATTTCTGTTTGAGGTCAGCAGCCTCCTTTTCTTTCTGCATGATCTGCTCTTGTTTGGCCTTTTTCTGCTCCTGTGAGAGGAATACCATCTCATTCTGATAGTTCTTATACATGGTGGCAGCTTCTGTGTTCAGAGCCTCTACCTCAGCCTGCCACTTCTTTGATACTTGATTGAGCTGCTCATTGGCACGCTCATAGGCCGGTATGTTTTTCAGCACATAATCCATGTCCACCAATGCGAACTTCTGCGCGTTGGCCTTTGAGAATGGCATGAAGGCGAAGAGACAGAGTAGAAGGATGCCCCCCAGTCTGCTCCAATTGTTTTTTACAATCATCTGCTTCATATTCAATTTCCTTTTATTGATCAGTTGACTATCCCTGCGACGTTTGTCTGAACTAAATGTTACAGGGAAGCCCTTATCCTTTAGTGTTTTTTTACTTTTCAGCCGTTTTGTTGGCATAAATACGTTCCGGCGTTGACAGAATTGCGTTCCGTTGTTGACAGGATTGCGTTCCGTTGTTGACAGAATTGCATTCCGGCGTTGACAGAATTGCGTTCCGGCGTTGACGATTGGTGCTTTATTGTTGTGTCAAAGCACCCTTTCGTCATACGCTTCTCATGTTTCCTTGCTTCGGTTTAGAACTCTTGTCCGAGGACAAAGTGGAACTGACTTCCGCCCTTGCTGCCGTTGTTGTCCTTGTCGAAGCCGTAAGCCCAGTCGATACCCATCAGGCCGACCATAGGCAGATAGATACGTACACCGACACCTGCCGAGCGCTTCATCTGGAAAGGATTGAACTTGCTCGTCTCTGTCCAGGCGTTACCGCCCTCCACAAAGGTCAGTCCGTAGATGGTCGTATTGCCTAACAGGAACGGATAGCGCAACTCCAGCGACATGCGGTCATAGGCATATCCCTCAGAACCATAAGGTGTGAGAGAACCATTCTCGTAACCGCGCAGTCCGATCGTCTCTTCTCCATAGGTGCTGGAATAGCCACTCATACCATCACCACCGACGTAGAACGTCTCAAACGGGCTCTTCTTGTACTTGTTGTAACTGCCGAGGATACCCAATTCCACGCGCGTCATGAGCACGAAGCACTTCTGAGCACTTGTCAGAGCCGTGAAAGTACGTGCCTTGAACTTCCACTTGTTATATTCGATCCAGCGGTATTTCTCCTGCTGCTCTCTGACATAGTTGGCAGAGTATGGGTTTGTGGCCAGATTCTTATAGTCTTTACCGTCCCAAAGGCTCCATGGCGGAGTGAGCGTGACACTGGCCGTGAACTCAGAACCGCGGCGTGGGAAGAGCTGGTTGTCGGTTGACGAACGGTTGACGGCAATGCTCAGGTTGAGATTGTTGCTGTTACCTGTGGTCATCAGATAAGAGAAATAACGCCAGTTCTTCAGCATGTAGCGGGTGAACGAGAGCTCCACAGAGAGGTTGAAGTAGTCGTCAGGCCACCGCAGACGTTTGCCCCAGCCGATGCTTGCTCCCAGGAGTTTGACATACTTGTCGGGATCGTAGTAGTTCTCGTAATTGCTATAGTTGTAAGAATAGCTGTTGTAGCCGTAGAGCGACTGCAGGTAGCTGTTCTGCCAAGCCGAGTTGTAATAGTTGCTCGACACATCGGTCTGTTTGGAGTAGAACGCTCCGACAGAGAACTGAATAGGCCGCTTGCCGCCAAACCAGTTGGTGGAGTAGCTGGTGTTGTAGCTCTGATAGTAGGAGCCATTGGTCTGTACACCGATGGACAGCTTCTCACCGTCGCCGATAGGCATAATGCCGCGGTGTTCCTTATTCTTGTTGAACAGGTTGGCCATAGAGAAGTTGTTGAGCGTCAATCCCACGCGTCCGATGATACCGGTCTGGCCCCATCCGAGTGAGAACTCGATCTGGTCGTTGGACTTCTGCGTCAGATTCCAGTTGATATCCACCGTTCCGTCCTCTGCATTTGGCTTGACATCCGGTGTCACCTTTTCTGGATCGAAGAAGCCCATCGATGCCAATTCACGTGCGGAACGCATGAGGGCTTCTTTAGAGAAGAGGTCTCCGGGCTTGGTACGAAGCTCACGGCGCACCACATTCTCGTAGAGACGGTCGTTACCATTGATGCGTACATGGCTCAGATGAGCCTGTGGGCCTTCCAACACACGCATCTCCAGGTCGATGGAGTCGCCGACGATATTCTGCTCAGCGGGGTCGATGGACGAGAAGACGTAACCATTGTTGTAGTAGAGGTTCGACACAGCGTCATCGTCTTCTCGGAGTCGCTTGTTGAGCAACTTCTGATTGTAGACGTCACCCTTCCGCATTCCCAGCAGATTGGAGAGGTAGGCTGAGTTGTAGACAGTATTGCCCACCCAGTGGATATTACGGATATAGTACTTCTTGCCCTCGTCTACTTTGACGTAGACATTGACGTGTTTGGGGTCATTGTTCCACACGCTGTCCTTCAAGATCGTGGCGTCGCGGTAGCCCAACTCGTAGTATTTCTCGATGAGTTTCTCCTTGTCTGCTTTCCAGCGCTCGGGGGTGAACTTCTTTGATTTCAGGAAGGTAGAGAGCTTACCAGCCTCATGTGTCTTGGCAAAGGCACCTTTATGGAAGAGTCCGCCCTTGATTTTGAGGTTGCTCAGATACTTGTTTCCCTCGATGTAGATATGTCTTACCTTGATCTTATCCTTCTTGTCGATGATGACGTCGAGGATGACTTGGTTCTTACCGGTGACGTCGGGGCGCTGCTGAATCTCTATATCTGCATTCTTGTAACCCTTGTCGTCGAAG
Organism: Hallella absiana; assembly: GCF_025457485.1. Classification (NCBI taxonomy): domain Bacteria; kingdom Pseudomonadati; phylum Bacteroidota; class Bacteroidia; order Bacteroidales; family Prevotellaceae; genus Hallella; species Hallella absiana. The sequence goes on along the minus strand of NZ_JAMXSP010000008.1, from coordinate 134,675 downwards.
TATTTCTTGGCCAGGATCTTGGCACGGTCGATCATGTTTGGCGTGATCTGTCCTCCTTGCAGGATACCGAGTTTCTTCTCCATATCCTCTTTCTCGCTCTTTTTCAGTCCCACGTAGTTGATGGTGGAGACACGGGGGCGCGCCTTCAGAGAGATATGCAGATAGATCTTATCACCCACGATAGAGTCGGCCGAGATCTTCACATCAGAGAAGAGACCGTGCTTCCAATAGCGTTTGACGGCCTCCGTGATTTCGGTGCCGGGCACCGAGATATGCTGTCCGACAGAGAGACCTGAGATGCCTGTAAGCATATAATCCTCATAACCGTCAATGCCGGAGACGTTGAAGCCACCAATGACGAGGTCACGCGGCGTGCCGGCATAGTTGATGTCGGGGTGTACGATTTGCTCCTGCGCCTGCACGCTAGCCACGATGGCCATAGCAAGACAAGCCGCCAGGACTTTTTTCTTATTATGATGCATCTTCAAAGAATTGTCGTTTGTGATTATATGTTATCCTCGGTATTCTCTTCCACCTGCTGTTCAGTCTTGCCAAAGCGGCGCTGGCGCGACTGATAGCTGAGGATTGCTTTGTGCAAGTCTTCCTCTGAGAAGTCAGGCCAATAGGTGTCGCAGAAGTAGAGCTCACTGTAAGCGATCTGCCACAGCAGGAAGTTGCTGATGCGCAGCTCGCCACCGGTACGGATCAGCAGGTCGGGATCGGGCATGAAGCTCGTCTGCATGTGCTGGTTGATGAGGTCTTCTGTGATATCAAAGCTCTCGACATGCTGCCGTCCGAGACGCCAGGGCCGTGTGCGCTCCTCGATGATGTCTTTCACAGCCTGCGTGATTTCCCAACGCGAAGAATAGCTCAGTGCCACGACCATCGTCATGGCCTTGTTGTTCTTGGTATGCTCTTCAGTCTCCTTGAGCTTCTGCTGCACCTCGTCGGGCAAGCGCTTCACGTCGCCGATGACACGGAATCTGACGTTGTTCTTCATGAAGATTTCATCTTCCAGCGACGTCAGCACGAGTCCCATCAGCGCATGGATCTCAGTGGCAGGACGGTTCCAGTTCTCTGTGGAAAAGGTGTAGAGCGTGAGATATTTCACGCCGAGCCGCACACACTCGGAAGTGATCCGGCGCACCGTGTCCACCCCGGCCTGATGGCCGTAGGAGCGGTCTTTACCGCGCTCAGTAGCCCAGCGGCCATTGCCATCCATGATGATGGCGATGTGCTGTGGAATCCTTGTCATATCGAGTTCTGCCATATCTAAAATTCTTTATTGCACGTTGTACATTTGGGTGAGAAACTGTAGGTGAGTGTTGCTTGCAGGAGCGAATAGCAATCAGTGTTTTTAAACAGTCCGCTGCTTTTGATGTGATAGGGATCTTTCACCCCGTCGAGTTCATCATTCTGCGCGAAATGTATGGACCATTCCAGTCCCACGTTCACCCGTTCACCGATTTTATATTTCATTCCCACGCCTAATGGAAGGTTAAAGGCCACCTTTCCCTTTTTGGCTCCATTGGTTTTCACATCTGCATAGGTCATGCCCAATCCTGCAAAGATGAAGGGCGTGAGGCGTTTGGCGCCTCTGTAGTCCCTGCCTGTGCCATAAGGCCAGAAATTCAACTCATAGAGCACAGAGGCATCATAGAGTGAGTTCTTAAAGGTATAGACCTGGTCGGCATAGTCGGGATAATAGGTCTCCACATCAGCCGATGAGCCTTTCATCGTGCCTTTGGCTACGTTGAGCCGCAATGCCATGTAAGGATTGAAGACATATCGCCCCGTCAACGACACGGCAGGCTGGAGGTCTTTCGTCAGGCTGCCGTTGAAGTCACCGAGATAGCCCATCGCACCTGCTCCGACACCGACCTCAAGCCGGTATTCGCTGTCGTCCTGCGCCATGGCTGGAATCGCCATCAAGACCAGGAAGACAAGGGAAGCAAGCTGCCGCAACTTCATACACGCATGGTTTTCTGAACCCCTACTCATTCTCAGCCCAGCCGTAGCGGGTCAGACGACCATAGTAGACGGCCGGTGAGGCAGACGTGGTGAGGTAGATCATTCCTTTCTGTCCGACCGTCATGGCTGCCGGCACTGCTGCGCCCACGAGAGCGGTTGGAAGCGTATAGGTAGCCTCTGCCGACCATGTGAGTCCTTGGTCGAGACTGCTGTAGACCGTCTTCAGATCGCCACCAACAGCCAGGAGCTTACCCTCACAGTTCACCACTTGCAGGTTGCTTAGGCTGGGCAGTGTCTTCAGATTATATTCGTCGTCGGTGAAGAGATACCACGGCTGGCTCTGTGAGCCACTCCCGTTTTCCTCCACCTTCGCCCATGTCACGGTCTTGCCGTTGCGGTTTCCGATCAACAGCAGGTTGTAAGTATTGTCGTTGGTGACCGCAGCCGAGCAGACAAAGTTCAAGTCTGTCTCCGGCAGATTGGCTGTTGCATCGTCCAAAGCATCCGCAGTCCACGTGGTGCCCTGGTCCGACGAGTAGCTGAGGCCCGCGTCTGTCAGCGCATAGAGCCGAGCAGGTGTAGCGCCCAACAGCTGTTTGACGCCATTCAGCGTGGCTACAGTCTGCCACTGCTCACCGTTGCTGGTACGAAGAAGCGCATTGCCGTCAAGTACAAAGATACTTCCCTGCTGCACGGCAACATTCTTATAGGCGTCGGCCCCGAAGGGGCGGCTCAGCTGTTTCCAAGTCTGATTGCTGTAGACAAAGCCCACGGTAGCACCGTCTTTCAAGCCGAAGAGATAGAGGTCATTGCCGTTGGCGACCATGCGGCGGCCGGTGACGGTCTGGAGAGCAGACGCTTCCGTGGAGTTCCACTTAAAGACATCGCCCTCTTGCCGGTGCACGTTGACCTGCACAGTATATTCGCGATAGGCCGATCCCTGGGTGTTATAGACGCGCACGCGTACGGGATTTGTGAAGTCGATAGAGTCAGAGGAAGAGTAGTAAGCCAATGAGTCATTCCCAGCCTTGTTCTTCAGGTTGAGCACAATACTGCCACCATTCTTACTGGAGATTGTCGCCAGCACGTGTGCGACATCGGTTCCTACGGGCAAGGAATCGGGATTATAAATCTTCCGTTGTTGCTGATCGATGGAGAAGGCATAGCCCGACACGGTCAGCGAAGTCTTATACACGCTGTCCGTCACGCCATCAGAAGCGGTGGTGTGGATGTATCTGTTGGCGGCACTGAGCGAGAATGCTGTCACTGCAGTATCGTCATAGTAGGTTATTTCATCTTCATCGGAGTTGAGGCATGAAGAAAATGCAAACATAGCCAACGCCATGCAGGCAAATGCCAAGAACTTCTTTATCATTTCGCGCGATATATTATTTTAGTTGCAAATTTACTTAGAATTCTCGTAAATAAAGCGGTTTTTCCCGAATATTATGTAAAAAGTCGCTTTTGCAAAGGGTTTTTAAGGTTGTTTAGTGCTTATTGTCAATAGGGCACAAAAAAAGACAATACAATCACTTGCACTGTCTTCTTCGTAGAATGATGTTACTCAACGTGGTTGTTCACCAAGAAAAAAACGCTTAGCGCGGTCATCAATATGACCAAAACCAACATTGAAATAGATTCTAAATCTAATAACATCATACTAACTTTACCTTAAAAATCTATCAAACTACTAACCTAATGAAACTTTATGTATATCTTCTCACGAAGACATTGCAAAGTTAAGCAATAGTTGAGAATCCTCCAAATATTATTCACTTTATTTTCATTCCTATGACTAAAAAAGTCTTTCGGCATGAATATCGAGCGCAAAAACGGCACAAAAAACCTTATATGTGCAATGAAACAAGGGCGTATGTGCACTAAAAAACCTCCCCAGTACCGAGGTACCGGGGAGGTGTTATGTAGAAGACCGCCTCCCGCTATCTACAAGAGGAGCTTACACTCCTTATTATATATATAGGAGAAGTCTTGCTGTATCGACTTTCTTCAAGGCGATTAGAGCTTAGGACCAGCAGCGACGAGAGCCTTACCAGCCTCGTTGCCTTCGTACTTCTTGAAGTTCTTGATGAAGCGCTGTGCCAGATCCTTAGCCTTAGCGTCCCACTCAGAAGCGTCCTTGTAAGTATCGCGAGGATCCAGGATGTCCTTGTTCACGCCTTCGAGCTCTGTAGGAACAACGAAGTTGAAGTAAGGAATGGTCTTCGTAGGAGCCTTGTCGATCTCGTGATCCAGGATGCGGTCGATGATACCACGTGTATCGCGGATAGAGATACGCTTGCCAGTACCGTTCCAGCCAGTGTTGACCAGATAAGCCTTAGCACCGCTCTTCTCCATGTGGCGAACGAGCTCCTCAGCATACTTAGTAGGATGCAGCTCGAGGAATGCCTGGCCGAAGCAAGCAGAGAAGGTAGGAGTCGGCTCTGTGATACCGCGCTCTGTACCAGCCAGCTTAGCAGTGAAGCCAGAGAGGAAGTAGTACTTCGTCTGCTCTGCGTTCAGGATAGACACTGGAGGCAGCACACCGAAGGCATCAGCGCTCAGGAAGATCACCTGCTTAGCAGCTGGACCCTGGCTCTCAGGACGCTGGATGTTCTTGATGTGATAGATAGGATAGCTGACACGTGTGTTCTCGGTAACGCTCTTGTCTGCGAAGTCGATCTTACCGTTCTTGTCAACGGTAACGTTCTCCAGCAGTGCATCACGTGTGATAGCACCGTAGATGTCAGGCTCAGCCTCCTTGTCGAGGTTGATGACCTTAGCATAGCAGCCACCCTCGAGGTTGAAGACGCCCTTGTCGTCCCATCCGTGCTCGTCATCACCGATGAGCAGACGCTTAGGATCGGTAGACAGAGTAGTCTTACCTGTACCAGACAGACCGAAGAAGATAGCGGTGTTCTCACCGTTCTTGTCGGTGTTGGCAGAGCAGTGCATGGAAGCGATGCCCTTCAAGGGGAGGAAGTAGTTCTGCATAGAGAACATACCCTTCTTCATCTCACCACCGTACCATGTGTTGATGATCACCTGCTCCTTGCTGGTGACGTTGAACATCACACAAGTCTCAGAGTGCAGACCGAGCTCTTTCCAGTTCTCGACCTTAGCCTTAGAGGCATTGTAAACGATGAAGTCAGGCTCCTGCTCGAAGTCAGCTGTTGTCTTCGGACGGATGAACATATTTGTAACGAAGTGAGCCTGCCATGCAACCTCCACGATGAAGCGAACCTTCATACGTGTGTCGCGGTGTGTGCCGCAGAAACCATCAACGACATACAGCTTCTTGTTAGAGAGCTCTTTCTTGGCAATCTCCTTCACAGCGTTCCAAGCCTCCTTGGTAGCACGGTGGTTGTCGTTGTGATACTCCTCAGAGTCCCACCATACAGTGTCGTGAGAAGTCTCATCGTCAACGATGAACTTGTCCTTAGGAGAACGACCGGTGTAGATACCTGTGAACACGTCAACAGCACCCAGCTCTGTCTCGTGGCCTACCTCGTAGCCCTCGAGACCTTCCTTGGTCTCCTCGTTGAACAGCACCTCGTAAGAAGGATTGTACAGAACCTCAGCAGTACCTGTCTGGATTCCGTAGCTTGCTAAAACTGATTTATCAAACTTTGCCATTTTATAAAATGTATTTAAGTTGTGAATGGTATTTTACCTTGATTTAATCCGAATGCAAAGGTAACAAAAAGATAATTCCCCCCAAAAGTTTGCAGCAGAAAATTCCCGCCCGTACAAGCCTTTTTAGGTTAAAGATTATAAAAACAGACGGCTCTTTGCCGTTTTGACATTTACACTTTGCAAAAACTAAGTACCTTTGTATCACCCCTTTTGCAATTCATCACTAAACATAAAGATACCATACCAACAAGATGGAAGTTATTGACTTATCCAAAGAAAACAGTATCATCGGACAGTACATGGCCGAGATGCGCGATGCCGAATATCAGAAAAACCGCCTGCTCTTCCGCAACAACATCATGCGGGTGGGCGAATACGAGGCTTTTGAGGTTTCTAAACGGCTCAACTATGAGCAGCGTGACGTGGCCACACCTTTAGGCATTGCACGCGTCAACGTACCGACAGACAAGCTTGTGCTGGCTACGATCTTCCGTGCCGGACTGCCTTTTCATCAGGGCTTTCTCAACATCTTCGACCATGCGGGCAACGCCTTCGTCTCGGCCTACCGCGAATATACCGACAAGGAGCACCACAAGGTAGGCATACACGTGGAGTATCTCGCCACGCCAAGCATCGACGCCAAGACGCTCATCATTGCCGACCCGATGCTCGCCACCGGCGGCAGCATGGAGCTGGGCTACAAGGCTTTCCTCTCCAAAGGCACGCCCAAGCGCATCCACGTCTGCTGTGTCATCGCCACAGAAGAGGGCATCGACCACATCAAGTCGGTTTTCCCCGACGACAAGACCACCATCTGGTGCGCAGCCATCGACCCGGGAATGAACGAGCACAAATACATCGTACCGGGATTTGGCGACGCCGGCGACCTCTGCTACGGCGACAAGCTCTGATCAACAACAGGATTCCATAACGACGATGCTGGCGCACTGACCGTCAGCATCTGTCGTTTATTTACCATTGTAGCCATGAAAGATGCCACGAAATTTGTCAGAAACATAAATTATTGGTATCTTTGCACCAATACAGCGAAGAGCTTTTAAGAGATGATGCAAGCAATGATTTTCGCAGCAGGCTTGGGCACACGCCTCAAGCCCCTCACCGACCACATGCCAAAAGCTATGGTGGAGGTTGGCGGTGAGCCCCTGCTCAAACGCGTAATCTTCAAATTGCGCGATGCCGGTGTCACGCGCTTTGTGGTCAACGTTCACCATTTTGCCGGTCAGATCGTTGACTATCTCAATGCCAACAACAACTTTGGACTCGACATCCGCGTCAGCGATGAGAGCGAGCAACTCCTTGACACCGGTGGCGGCATACGCCACGCAGCTCCTCTCTTCGACCCTCACTACCCTATCCTTATTCATAATGTGGACATTCTGAGCAATGTCGACCTCGGCAAGTTCTACCGGCTTGACCCTAAGGTGATGTGCCCGGAGTGTGGCGTGCCCCATGTCATGGCAGGCGCACAACTGCTTGTCAGCTGGCGCAAGACACGCCGCTATCTACTCTTCAACGACCAAATGCTCCTCGTCGGATGGGTGAATATCGAGACGGGAGAAGTGAAGACGCCGTGGCCCGACGTGCGTGAGGCACTCTCAGAGGTGAAGTTTCCGCTCACCGTCGGCGAAGAGCAACCGCCACTACTCGCCGGACGCTATCACATGTACGCCTTCAGTGGCATCCACACCTTCTCCCCCACTCTATTCCCCAAGATGATTGGCTGGCCGGAAAAGTTCCCGATCATGGACTTCTATCTCAAGACGTGCCGCGACGTGCCCGTCAAAGGCTATGTCAAAAACGACCTCCGGCTCCTCGACGTAGGCAAACAAGACACGCTTGCCAAGGCGGAACAGTTCCTCAAAACACTGTAGCATTCATCATTCCATATTGCACACTCAACATTAACATATCGTTTATGCAACAGAAGATTATCATTCTTGATTTCGGATCGCAGACCACGCAGCTCATCGGCCGCCGTGTCCGCGAGCTGGACACCTTCTGCGAGATTCTGCCCTACAACAAGTTTCCTAAGGACGACACAGGTGTTATCGGTGTCATCCTCAGTGGCAGCCCTTACTCTGTCCACGACAAGGAAGCCTTCAAGGTAGACCTCAGCCAGTTCATCGGCAAGTATCCGGTGCTGGGCATCTGCTATGGTGCGCAGTTCATCAGCTACTCCGGTGGCGGCAAGGTAGAGCAGACCGGTACCCGTGAGTACGGCCGCGCCAATCTCAAGCAGTTTGATGCCAGCAATCCACTCTTCAAAGGGTTTGAGCCCAACTCACAGGTGTGGATGAGCCACGGCGACACGATCACCGCTATCCCCAGTGACTATCATGTCATCGGCTCTACCGCCGACGTGAAGTACGCTGCCTTTGCCAGCGACACCAACCCCGTGTGGTGTGTGCAGTTCCATCCCGAGGTGTACCACAGCACGCAGGGTACCCAGCTGCTCCGCAACTTTGTTGTGGACATCTGCGGCAGCCGTCAGGAGTGGAGCCCGGCCTCGTTTGTCGACTCCACCGTCAAGGAGCTGAAAGAGCAGCTCGGCAACGATCGCGTCATCCTCGGTCTCTCCGGAGGTGTGGACTCCAGCGTCTGCGCTACCCTGCTCCACCGTGCCATCGGCAAGAACCTCACGTGTATCTTCGTCGACCACGGCATGCTACGCAAGAATGAGTTCCAAAAGGTCATGGAAGCCTACAATGGTCTGGGGCTGAACGTCATTGGCGTAGATGCCAGCGAGAAGTTCTTCAAGGACCTCGAAGGCGTCACCGACCCGGAGAAGAAGCGCAAGATCATCGGCCGCGACTTTGTGGAGGTCTTCAACGCCGAGGCTAAGAAGATCACCGACGCCAAATGGCTGGCTCAGGGCACCATCTATCCCGACCGCATCGAGAGCCTGAGCATCACCGGCATGACCATCAAGAGTCATCACAATGTAGGCGGACTGCCCAAAGACATGAAGCTTCAGCTCTGCGAACCGCTGAAATGGCTGTTCAAGGACGAGGTGCGCCGCGTGGGCTATCAGTTGCAGATGCCTGAGCGTCTCATCAAGCGTCATCCTTTCCCAGGCCCCGGTCTCGCCGTGCGCATCCTTGGTGATATCACGCGTGAGAAGGTGCGCATCCTGCAAGACGCTGACGATATCTATATCGAAAAGATGCACGACTACAAGATGCCGGACGGCACGAGCCTCTACGATCACGTGTGGCAGGCCGGCACCGTGCTGCTCTCTACCATCCGTTCCGTGGGAGTGATGGGCGACGAGCGTACTTATGAGCATCCTGTAGCCCTGCGCGCCGTGACCTCTATGGACGCTATGACGGCTGACTGGGCCCGTCTGCCCTATGACTTCATGGCCGACGTGAGCAACGAGATCATCCGCAAGGTCAAGGGGGTCAACCGCGTTTGCTATGACATCTCCTCAAAACCGCCTTCGACAATCGAGTGGGAGTAATAGCGGTAAGAGACTGATCAACCAAAAATCCCCAAAAGGAGGTAAACAACGAAACTCGCTGTTTACCTCCTTTTTTCGTTTCTACCATTCCCGTCCGCCTCCATCAGCACAAGACGGCATACGGCAACCCAAACAAAAAAGGCTTGCGAACTTCACAGTCCACAAGCCCAAAGGTTGAATTATATACATCTCTTAGCGATTAACGAGATGCTTGGGGCAAGTCTCACGACTTGCGAACTCTGCATACAATTACGAAACTGTTTAACTAAAAGGCAAGAAAGGGACGGATATTCTTGGAAGAATCAACTTTATCGGTGGTTCTTCCACCAATGAAACATCCTGCAGCCTTTCCATTTTGCCATCCATAGAAAATACAAGTTGGGTTCGTGTCGGATAATTCAGAAGAAGCCCATTCTCCGGAAGGCGTTGCTTGGAAGAATTCTGTATAGTTACCATTACCAACTTTACTTAAGGCAGCATTAACTTTCGATGCAACAGTAACCATGTTAGATGGGTGTTGTGTGGTGATATCCCAACCACTCGATGGGTGGCCTCCAAGAGCGTTTAATATTGCATACCATTGTCCGATTGTAGGTAGGAACCATCCTGTAGACTTAGATGGAGTATTCATCGTGGAATAGCCAAGTGCGGCCTTTGCGGCGGAATGAGCACCATCTTTGCTTAGGGCCACAGATTCTGTAAATCCTGATCCATATGGTTTCGTGGAAGATTCTATAACAATTCTGACGGTATTTACCTTAGTCCGACCATCATCAGTATTGGACGTTTTCCATTGATAGGCTGTACCATGATTGGTGGTACTAGTTGATCCAATAGTCTTTAGCCCCATCACCAAGCCATGACCTCCAATGCCTTTTGCTTTTGTATCTTTTTCCGTCCAGTAGTTGCTTCCAACATATCCCACGATACCGATAGGCGTTTTGCCACTTGCGAGACTTTCCTCATTATGTGTTATCGCTCCGTCACTGTAATATACATCGCCGGGCTTCAGGAAGTAAGGTTGAGTGGTAGACGGAATCGCATTCAAGGACGCAACTGCTCCAGCACCACTTGCGGTGACGGCTGCACTCCATTTCCCAAGCACATTATCTGATGTACCAAACGTTGTGCTTGTCTTTGGCTTTATGACTTTTACATACTTGTCTGTTGAATGCAAGATGGGTATCTGTCCGGTAAAAGAACTGGAAGCCTTTATTGTCTGTGTATTAGTGAATGTATAGCTCTTGTCCGTGCTCAGATAATGGCTCGTCACGGTACCGGACTTTAGCGTGATGACCGCCAATCCCATCTGATGGCTCATGCTAAAGTTCACGGTAGAGGCGGTTGTCGTGGAGACAACGCCTGCGGCCACTTGCAAGTCGCTGGCATTAAGGTTCTCAGCTGAGCTTTGATCCGTCTTGGGACTCCACGACGATATACCGGAGGCAAAGAACGTGGCGGCATCAGTGACAGCCTTGCCCGTGTTGGCGAGGCCACTCGTGCTATAAGGATAATAGACATAGTACTTGCAGTTCTCGGGCAGGAGCACACGGGAGGCTGGTGTCCACTTGCCATCGGACCCGAGTGTCAACTTGACGTTGCTGTATTTCAGTCCGCTGGCATCAGCCACGTAGATGCCCACGGCATCGCCGGCGGCAAAGACCGTCTTGGGATAGTTGCTGCCCCATGATGTGGCAAAGGTGATGGTGCCCAACTGCAACTTTGAGATGGAGTGAGGCGAGACCTTGTAGACGATGGACTGGCCCTTGTCCCACTTTGTACCTTTGAGTGAACCGGTGAGGTTATACGTGTTGTTGTCGAAGACGTAGGTGATGGCAATCTTCTGATTGTCTGAGGTGAACGACTGCGGAATCATCAGCAGCGTCTTTGTTCCGGAGATAATATCCTGGTTCTCTGAACCCGTGAGCTGTAGACTCATGTTGCTGACGGTGTAGTTGCCCGTGGCCGTCGTCGTCCAGTTGCCGCCCAGCGACAGCCGCCCTTTGGTGGCGATGTTTGTGAAGCCCACCGAGGTAATCTTTCCCGACGGCATGTCCGGTCCGGCCACGAAGCGGATGGAGGTGAGCTGATGGTCGAAGATGAGCGGCACAGCCTTGTTGGTGCCAACAGAGGCGAGCGTCAGGCCTTTGTTTGTGGCCACGATCAGGTCGGGTTGGTTCTCCGCAGTGGTGGGAAGCGCATAGTCGATGTAGGGCGTGCCCGCTGTGCTGCCGGAGGACAGTGTCAGACCATTGGAAGAAGGAGAAGGAATGGGCGCGTAGGCATAGAAGGCCACCTTGTCGGTGGCAGGCCAATAGTGCTCGTTGGCTGTCTTCCATCCGTAGCTTGCGTTAGTAGCTGTCTCGTTGTAGAAGAGGCTGTTGGGCGTGGCCGAGGCGAAGGCATTGTCGTTGGCGTATGGGATGGCGGAAACGCCGAACTGTGTGAGTTGGCTGAGCGACTCGATGCGGGTGCCGCGCGTGAGCGGCTCGTCGGCGACCTTCTCGGCCATAGCGCCGCCCACACGCTCGGAGACGAGCGGATGGAGATAGAGCGTGTGGCCGCCGCCCGTCGTCTTCAACGGAGCGGCAAAATAAGACTGGGGATCGGGCGCAGGAGTCGTGGAAATAGCGGCGGCCGCTACGCCACGGGAGCCCTTGGCCGAGGCGCTCGAAGAGTGGGCGACCGGCGTGCCGTCAATGGCATCCACCCGAAACGAGACCGGTTCATTGGAGAGAACAGTTGTGCCGTCGGTCAGCGTCTCACTGCAACTGGTGAGAAACGACAGCGCACTTAGTGACAACAGCAGCAGGTCACAAGAGCGGAACATAGAGACTGTGTAACGTAATCGCATCATTCTACAGACCTTTAATATTACTTACTTTTTCGTGGCCTATAGAATCGCCCCTGATTCGGCTCCCTTTATATATACAATGTGTTCATGCAAGGACATAAAAAACGTGGGCTTCTGTACAGAGTCACCCTCGATCTCAGGCTCTTGCATGCCTCTACATTGGGATGAATGCACAGAACGCCCACGCCAGAGGATATTATACAATACACCCTTTCGGGTGCATAGTAAATACACCTTAGCGCAGACATTCACATTGCATATCTTCAATGTAGATTCAAACTTGCAAGATTTGAGATCGAAGATAATGTTTGTAAACGTCTTCTATGTGTCGCGGCCTTTGGTGTGCCGGCTACGCTTAGCCGACGGCGACGACACGACTATGTCCGGCGAAGATATGCGGCGAGCCGCACATCAACTCCGCTGCAAAGATACGTTGTTTTTATGAGAATCAAGCGATTCCGCGATAGAATTTTCTTCATTATCCTATCTTTTATGCAATTGGAGCAAGCCGTTGAGAGGCGGGCAAGAGCGTTCGAGAACCGTTCGAGATCCGTTCGAGAGACGTCCCATCAGATTGCCATGATCATGTCCTTCCAGTATAATACCGGAGAAAGAACAACGATGTTCCGGGGGCAAAGCAGTGTGCTTGTGGGCACGAAGCAGTGTGATCAATGTTGTGAAGTTATGTAATCGATATTGTAATCCTATAGAAAAAGATCTTTCCCTAAGCAGGGAAAGATCTTTTTCTACGTAGGAAAGTGTCTTTTCCTAAGCAGTAAAACCAAAAGCGGACAAACTTAGACTTTACCAAGAATTACACTTTACACTCCTTGTTGTTGTTTACTGTTTCACTTTACATAGCTTTAGACACTTTACTGATTCTCGTTACACGACCATGCTGTCAGTTCATGTAATAGGTGTGTACGCTGGTGCCTTTGGCAGAAGGCAGGTAGTTGATGCCCCACCAGCACATCTGCAACAGCGCGAAGTTGACGATGAGCACCCATAGGGCAAAGCGCATGTTTCCCTGTTTCCTCAGTCGATAATGAATATAGACCAGATAGGCGAGCCACGTGGCTGCCGCCCATGTCTCCTTAGGATCCCACGCCCAGTAGTTGCCCCATGCCATCTTGGCCCACAAGGCACCGGAAAGCATGCCAAGGGTGAGGAACGCCCAACCGACATACACGAGGTTGTCGGTGATCGTCCACTCCTTGTCCGATGGTGCTTGATGGTGATGGAAGAAGAGCAGATAGGCGGCCATGACAAAGGCGGCGCCGAGCAGGGCGTAAGCCATCATGTAGATGATGACATGCGGAGCAAACCATGGGCTTTGCAGCGCGGGCATCATTGTCTTGCTGTGTATCTCAGGTTTGAGCAGGTTGATGGTGATAAACACGGCTGCCAGTACGGTGGAGAACGACAGCAACCACTTGTAGTTCCACCGGCTGTAGACGATCAGGCCCATCAGCGGCAGGAAGAGTGAATACCACAAGCGCGTCTCTCCCATCGTGCGCATCGGCGGACGGTCGAGAGCGGTCCACAGCACGATGACATAGGAAAGGAAGACGGCCAGACCCGCCACAGTAGCTCCGACGGCCAATGCCTTCTTCCCCTTCCAGGAAAAGAAGGCACCGAGCGACCAGAAAAGCATGGCGGCAAGGGCGAAGATAAGAAAGAAATTCCAGATTTGCATGGCTAACGTTTTTGTATGAATATCAGTATGGCACCGATGATCAGCAGATACAGTCCCACATAAGTATAGGGCAGCCAAGGATCCTTGACGAGTTCAAAGACACTGACATTGCTCCACTTGCCCATCTGCTCGTTGTAGCTGAGCTGATAGATCTTCCAGTCACCGAGGCTGAACGGCTTGTTGACTTCGATTGTTGTCGGTATGTTCAGCGCGTCCTTTTGGGTATAGATATTCACGTTGGAGGCATAACGCATCGGCTCGCGCGTCGGCATGACCACCTCAAGATTATTGCCTAAGCTGACGCCGCTGATGGGAAAGAGATAGCTGCCACTGGAGACCCAGCCTGTCTTCCGCTGTTTTCCCTTGGTAGCGGAGATGTAGAGAGCTGTAGCGGCTCCTTTGCCATGGTAAGCGACAAAGCCGCCCTCGTTGAGCCGCATGCCGAGCTGGTCCATCTTCATGCGGGTCGCCATTCCCTCTGGCATCCCCTTCATCATCTTCGCCATAGCTTTCGGCATGGCATTGTCTATTCTTTTTAATACTTGGATCTTCCAGCCTAAGAGTTCCGTCGGCGTGTAGCTGTCGTCGATGACAAGCGTCTGAGGCTTCTGCTGCGGCTGCGGCAGTCCTGTCGTCATGCTCACCACCATCAGCTTCGGTGGGTACTCGTCGATGGTGAAGCGGTTGAGCTGGATGGCAAGCGGCAGTTCTACGACATTGTTGTAAGCGTCGAGCGCGCGCCATTCGGGCTTTCCCTCCTCACAATACATCTTCAACTTCTGCATGTCGGCACTGCCAAGTGTGCCACAGACAATGAAGATGAACAGGCCGGCATGGCACACCAGCGAGGGGATCACCTGCCGGCGGAAGTGACAGACCTGAAGGATGGCGACCTCACCGACGATCATGGTGTTCCACAGATAGACGAGGATAAACGGCCAGAAATTGAGCATCTTGGTCAGCCCAAGCACATCGGCGGCAGGCTTTTCCTCGGGTGCCTGGCGCGTGAGCCCCATGACGACGGTGAGGACGGCGGCTGTAGCCAGTGCGGGCACGGCAGCCTGGACGGTCGTCATAAACCGGAAGAAATAGACATGTGACCGCAATGCATAGAAGACTGCCAGCAGTAGCAACAAAAAGGCCAGGGCAAGAATATTGCCCGGCCACATAAACACGATCCAGTCAAGAGGCCCCACCGCCACCTGCAGCAGGCCCCCAGTGACGAGGAGCCCAATGCTGATGGCGGAGCCTTCTTTATAGGTATAGGGTTGTTTCCACATATTCTTCAATTGTTCTACAGCCGCTGGGTTAGATCGGCTGGGTGATGAACCGTTTGTTCTTTCTTGCTGTCTCGATCCATTTCGGCACGATGGTGTCGAGGAACTCCTTCTTTTGCTGACGGAGCTTACCCATGTCGAGGCCGATATATTTCTGAGCCTTCTCCTTGGTGGAGAGATCCGGAATTGGCACCTCGCCGCTGTAGCCGTGACGGGCGAGCACCTTGGCAATGCTCAGGCGGGCTTGTCCGGCATAGTAGAGTGCGTCGCTGAGCAGTCGGGTGACCTCTTGTGGGGCGTGGAAACTGGCACCATGGCTGGCCACAGCGTAGTCCCAACGCCACTGACTCTTGCGGATGTCAGCCAAAGCGGCGGCCATCTCCTTCTCATTGGCACCTTTCTTCCAGGCAAAAGCGGCCTCGATATGCGCCGTGGAGAGTTCTTTCTCCACCTTGGCACGCACCTCCAGCACCTTCTCTTGGCGCTCATATACATTCTTGCGCAGCGTCTCGGCATCCTGGCGATGGCAGGTCTGGCACGTGCGATCGATATGCGCCAACGGCGACATGATGTGGTGATCGGTATATTTCACGCCGCCATCCTGGATATAAGGCATGTGGCAATCAGCACAGGACAGGCCGCGCTGACCGTGGATGCCCTGCTTGAAGAGCTCGTAACCCGGATGTTGTGCCTTCAAGATCTTGGCATGGGACAGCGGATGGATATAGTCGTAGAAGCCGATACTGTCGTAGTAAGCCTCGGCATCCTCGCAGGTCAGACCCTTGTCCTGTGGGAATTTGAGGTAGTTGGTACCTTTTTCGAAGTAGTACTCCGTATGACATTGTGCGCACACGAGGGAGCGCATCTCCTGGTGGCTGGCCTTTCTGACGTCTTTTCCGGCGCGTGCCCATGCCACGTAGAGAGCCGGTCGGGCAGGCTTCAAGTCCATGGTGCGTGCATCGTGGCAGTCAGAGCATCCGACGCTGTTCATCACTTCACTGCCCCAGTCGCTCCACTTGGCGGCATAGAAAGCGTTCTTGCCTTTCTCGCGCATCAGTCGCGGCACGTCAGGACCTTTGCAAGTCCAGCAGGTACCAGGCTGCAAGTCTTTCTGTCCGTCAACGCCCGGCGATCCTGTGCGCAGGATTTTGCGCAGGTCTTCGATACAGTGACGGTGCCCGCGCGGCGTGTTGTAGTCGCGGCTGAAAGCATAGCCGTCCCATAGAATGACCATCAGCGGATGCTGTGCGAGGGCATCCTGCTCCTGCGAGGAGTTGTATTTACTCACAAACGAGGTGTCTTCCGTCATCGACCATGTCTCATACTCGTGTGGGAAGTCTTCTGCAAACTTCTCGTTTTGTGCCACGATGGAGTCGGTCATCGGCGTACGGCGATTGTTAAACACAGATACGACTTCGGCGCGGCGCTCCAAGAGCGACGAGCATAGAAGCCCAAGAACGAAAACGATGACCATGGCTCCGAGGAAGAGCAGCCATCCTTGCCATTTTTTCAATTGTCGTGACATATCAGTAAGTTTTTAGTTTTTCTTTATGTTAATGTCCCAATGCCTTTTGCAGCCATGCGGGTACAGGGCTGGGTGGAATCGGTGCCTGTGTCTCAGCACCAGGCGTAGATGAGAGTGAGTTCATGCCTCCGTGTGGCACATTGCGGTGGCAGTCCCAACAGGCAAATCCTTCACCGCGCTTCGCAAGCATGTAGTCGATCTTGCCCGTGCGCACCATGCGCGTGTTGAGCTCAGTGTGGCAACGGATGCAGTTGTCCATGATGACCTCCGCGCTGGCGTTTTCTGCCATGATTGCCTGATGCTCGCTGTTGGTGACAAAATAGGCAACGTGCTTCATGCCGTCAAGACCTTTGAAGAAATATTTCGCCGCCAGCGAGGTGTGAGGAACATGGCAGTCGTTGCACGTGGCATCGCGTCCATGGGAGGAATGTGACCATGTGGCATACCAAGGCGACATGATATGGCAGTTGACACACGCTGCCGGATCATCACCTATTATATAGGTATGCATGCGAAGCAAGTAGGCAAAGAGTCCGCCTAAACCTACGATGATGCCACACAGGACAAGGCCCACGACCTTTTGACGATAAGAGAAGGTAATCCTCCATTTTTTGAGTTTGCCAAGATCCATAGGTTGTTATGTTATTAAGTAATAGCTTCTTTCGTTTGCAAATATAAGCGGAATATTTGAGAAAAGCAAATATTTCGGCTACAAATAATCCTAATAAATGAGGATAATCCCGTTTCAGCTAATTTTCCTACCTTTGCACTTTATCAACAAAACTATCATCGACAGGTTATGGCCAAAGTCTTCACCCATTTCTCATCCGACGGCGACAGTCGGCGCGACGAACTTATCCGCACCATAGAACACAGTGTAGAGCACCTCACGCTCGCTGAACTTGAGGCACTCTACTATGATCTTGTGTCCAAAGATTATATCCGATAGGGCTTCCGGCGGTCGCTAAGTGCCCTATCCCCTACTCTGTTGCTTCCGGTTCCCGCATGATGGCGTCCAGCGATTTCCGCATCAGCTCTTTCTTGGCAGCGTCGTAGTTGAGGTGGTCGTGATCCATCACCATGCGCACGGCACGGTCGATGAGCTTCTCGTTGGTCAGTTCCATGTCGACCATCTTGTTGCCCTTGACACGTCCGAGACGTATCATCACCGTGGTGGAAATCATGTTGAGTACCATCTTCTGCGCCGTTCCAGACTTCATGCGCGACGAGCCGGTGACGAACTCTGGGCCTACAATGGTCACCACCGGATAGTCGCTTTCTGCCTCCAAAGGCGTGCCGGGATTGCTGGTGATGCATCCTGTGACGATGCCGTGGCGCCGAGCTTCACGCAGTGCACCCACCACGTAGGGGGTAGTGCCCGAGGCGGCGATGCCGATGACGGTGTCTGCAGAGTCTATCCCCTGCCCTGCCAAGTCTTTCCAACCTTGTTGCTCATTGTCTTCGGCATGCTCCACGGCGTGCCGGAGGGCAGTGTCACCACCGGCAATCAAGCCTACCACCAACCGAGGATCCGTGCCGTAGGTAGGTGGCAGCTCTGAGGCATCGAGCACACCGAGACGGCCGCTGGTGCCCGCCCCGATGTAAAACAAACGCCCTCCTTGCTCCATGCGCGCGGCAACAGCCTCTGTGAGCCGTGTGATCTGAGGCAGTGCCTGCTCCACGGCTTCCGCCACACGATGATCCTCGCGGTTGATGTCGCGCAGCAGTTCGGCTATCGGCTTGTGCTCCAAATCATCGTAGAGAGAGTCTTCTTCCGTAATCCGTCGCATCATCCTGACTCATTGAGCGTTATTTCTTATCCTTGAGCAGGTCGCGGATTTCGGTGAGCAGTTTCTCCTCGTTGCTCGGTGCAGGTGGCGCAGCGGGCTCCTCTTTCTTCTTGCGTGTGAGCACGTTGATAGCCTTGACCAGGAGAAAAACACAGAAAGCGATGATGATAAAGTCGATGAACGTCTGGATGAAGTTGCCATAGTTGATGGTGGCGGGCTTCATCTGCTCCACACCGGGGATGACCACCCTGGGCAGGGTGACCTTCAGATCAGAGAAGTTCACACCACCGATCAGCCATCCGATAGGCGGCATGATGATGTCGTCGACAATACTACTTACGATTTTACCAAACGCACCGCCGATGATCACACCGACAGCCATGTCCACAGCATTGCCTCTGACAGCGAAATCTTTGAATTCTTGAATAAATTTACCCATAATAACTGAACTGTGTAAAGCGAAGAGTCCATTTTGCCAAGTGGACTTAACACTCTGATAAACGTTTATATTATTTAATACTTATTGATTGTGCAAAATTAGAAAATAATTTGTAT
Organism: Hallella absiana; assembly: GCF_025457485.1. Taxonomy (NCBI): domain Bacteria; kingdom Pseudomonadati; phylum Bacteroidota; class Bacteroidia; order Bacteroidales; family Prevotellaceae; genus Hallella; species Hallella absiana. Next base: position 115,893 of record NZ_JAMXSP010000008.1, on the reverse strand, counting down.
CTTTGCAATCGATAAGCAAGAAAAGTCTCTTGCGAGACACAAAAAAAGAGAACACATTTTATAACCCTTTATAAATAATAGAAAGTAAAATGGCAAATGTTAAAGTAGCTATCAATGGTTTCGGTCGTATCGGCCGTCTCGCATTCCGCCAGATGTTCGCAGCTCCTGGCTATGATGTTGTTGCTATCAACGACCTGACCAGCCCGAAGATGCTGGCTCAGCTCCTGAAGTATGATACCACACACGGTGGTTATCAGGGCATCATCGGTGAGAAGCCCGAGCATACCGTTTCTTACAGCGACGAGCCTTTCACAGAGAATGGCAAGGAAGCAGCTGGTTACATCGAGGTAGATGGCAAGAAGATCACTATCTACAAGGAGAAGGACGCAGCTAACCTGCCTTGGGGCGCTCTGGACATCGACGTTGTCCTCGAGTGCACTGGCTTCTATACATCTAAGGACAAGAGCATGGCTCACGTAAAGGCTGGTGCTAAGAAGGTCGTTATCTCTGCTCCTGCAGGCAACGATCTGAAGACTATCGTCTTCAACGTGAACAATGAGACTCTGACTAAGGACGACCAAATCATCAGCGCAGCTTCTTGCACTACCAACTGCTTGGCTCCTATGGCAAAGGCTCTGAACGACAAGTATCCTATCCAGGCTGGTATCATGCAGACCATCCACGCCTACACTGGCGACCAGATGATCCTCGACGGTCCTCAGCGCAAGGGCAACCTGCGTCGTAGCCGTGCCGGTGCTTGCAACATCACTCCTGCTTCCTCTGGCGCTGCTAAGGCCATCGGCCTGGTTCTGCCTGAGCTGAACGGCAAGCTGATCGGTGCTGCACAGCGTGTACCTGTGCCAGACGGTTCTACAACTCTGCTCTACGCTGTTGTCAAGGGCAAGGATGTTACTGTTGACAGCGTCAACGCTGCTATGAAGGCTGAGTCCAACGAGAGCTTCGGTTACAACGACGAGGAGATCGTTTCTTCTGATATCCTCGGCATGCGCTACGGTTCTCTCTTCGACGCTACTCAGACAATGGTTGTGAAGCTCGATGACGACACTTATGAGGTGCAGGTTGTTTCTTGGTACGACAACGAGAACTCTTACACTTCTCAGATGGTTCGCACCATCAAGTACTTCGCTGAGCTGAAGTAATACCCGAAAAGGTAACAACTCTGAAATAATAAGGCTCGCAGCATTTCGCTGCGGGCCTTTTTTTGCGCCGTACAAGCAATGTGCGCGGATTGGCTCTTCTTGATGATATAATTACTATTATATATCAAAATTCACGTGTTTTTTATCATTTATGACCGTAAATAGTAAGAAAAACACGCTATCTTTGCAACCAAACAATGATCAATAATCAAGGATTCCTATAACTGAAAACGTCATGCCCACGCAATTGACTTCTATCTACTTGCTCAGCAATGACCAGGATATCAACTGGGGACTGACCGTCAGCACTGTCGGTTATCAGCATATCGCGCCCGGAGAAGCCTATCCTCCTAAGGGACATCCGCAGGCTTATTCGTTCCAGGCGGGTAGGGGACGTGTGCTCGATGAGTATCAGTTTGTATACATCTCCCGCGGACGCGGCGTCTTCGAGTCAAAGAGCTTCGGACAGGCAACGGTCGGGGAGGGTGACATGTTTCTGCTCTTTCCCGGTGAATGGCACAGTTATCAGCCCGACGAAACCACAGGATGGGACGAATACTGGATAGGTTTCAAGGGACTAAACATCGACAGCCGCGTGAGCAATGGCTTCTTCCTGCCACGTGAACCAATCTTCCACGTGGGTCTCAGCGAGGACATCGTGCGGCTCTACCGCAATGCCATCGCCATCGCAAGCGAGCAGAGCATCGGATTCCAACAGATGCTCGGTGGTGTGGCAAACATGTTGCAAGGCTACGCCTTCGCCCTTAACCGCCACAACACCTTTGAAGATCAGCAGGCCGCCGAAGCCATCCATAAGGCTAAAATCATCATGACGGAGAAGTTCGGACAGAAGATTGGCCCCACTGATGTCGCTGACGCCATCAACATGGGATACTCCAAGTTCCGCAGGCTCTTCAAAGAATACACCGGTTACGCACCTTTGCAGTATTTGCAGGAGCTCCGCCTTCAGCGCAGCAAACAACTGCTCGTGGGTACTGATCTCACCCTCACCGAGATAGCAGACCGCGTTGGCTATGACAATGCCGACTATTTTTCTGCTGCCTTTAAAAAGAAAAATCATATTACACCAGCCAATTTCCGAAAGAAAAGATGAAACACTATTTAGCCATTGACTTGGGAGCTACCTCCGGACGCACCATCATCGGCACGCTCGACAAAGGCCGCATTGACCTTGAGGAGCTCACGCGCTTCGACAACCCGCTCATCGCTTTGGGCGGACATCTCTATTGGGATCTCTACGCTCTCTACAACGAAATCATACGCGGACTGCAGCTCACTGCACAACGTGGCATTGACATTCAGAGTATCGGCATCGACACCTGGGGCTGCGACTTTGCGCTCTTTGGCGACGACGGCGCACTGCTTGGCAATCCCATCGCCTACCGCGACCCGCACACCAACGGCATGATGGAGCACTTCTTCAACGATCGCATGCCTAAGAACGAGGTTTATCGCCGCACCGGCATACAATTTATGAACTTCAACAGCCTCTTCCAGCTCTATGCCATGGAGCAGCACGGCAACAGTGCCTTAAAGGCTGCCAGGAAGATTCTCTTCATTCCTGATGCTCTCGGATACATGCTCACCGGTAAGGCTGTCTGCGAGTACACCGTGGCATCTACGTCTCAGCTGCTCAATCCCGCTACCGGCGACCTCGACGAGGAACTGCTCCGGGCACTCGGCATTGCCCGTGATGTCTTTGGTCCAATGGCTATGCCGGGTACCGTTCTCGGCACGCTCACACCGGAAGTACAGAAACTCACAGGGCTCGGAGCCGTGCCCGTTATCACTGTTGCCGGTCACGACACAGCCAGTGCCGTGGCTGCCGTGCCAGCCAAAGACGAGCACTTCGCCTATCTCAGCAGCGGCACGTGGAGCCTCATGGGTATAGAGACACCTAAGGCTATCATCAACGAGGATAGCCAAAAACGCAACTTCACCAACGAGGGCGGCATCGACGGCACCACACGCTTCCTGAAGAATATCTGCGGCATGTGGATGTATGAGTGCTGCCGTCGCGAATGGAAGAAACAAATTCTCGCTGAAGAGCATGATGAGACAAAAGCAATACAGCGCATCAAAGAGGAGCTCAGCCACAAACGCTTGCAGGACGACGCCATGAAAGAGGCACCCAACCGCACACTCGTCAACCCCGACGACCCAATGTTCGCCGCTCCGGACTCCATGCTGCTGGCCATCCGCGACTACTGTGAGACTCATCATCAGCCCATTCCCGCGACCCGTGCGCAGGTTTGCCGTTGTCTCTTCGACTCTCTCGTCAACCGTTACAAGACAGTCTTTGGCTGGCTTCAGGACTTCGCTCCGTTCACTATCGACACGCTGCACATCATCGGCGGCGGCAGCCTCAATGCTTATCTCAACCAGATGACCGCTGACGCGCTCGGTGTGCGCGTCCTCGCCGGACCACAGGAAGGCACGGCTCTCGGCAACATCATGCTTCAGGCTAAGGCTGGCGGTGGAGTAGGGGACATCTGGGACATGCGTCGCGTTATTGCCCAAAGCATCACACTGAAAGAATATCAACCAAATAAATAAAGACCAATATGACAACGAAACAAATCCAACAGAACTATGAGATCGCCCGTGAACGCTATGCCGCACTTGGCGTAGACACCGACAAAGCACTGGAAACACTCCAGCATACACCGATCAGCCTCCATTGCTGGCAGGCCGACGATGTCGTCGGCTTTGAGCGCGGTGAGGCTGCTTCAGGCGGCATTCAGGCTACAGGCAACTATCCCGGACGTGCCCGCAATATCGACGAGCTGCGCCAGGACGTCGACAAGGTGCTCTCATTGCTCGGCGGTACCTTCCGTTTCAACCTCCACGAGACCTACGGCGAGTTTGGCGGAAAGTTCGTAGACCGTGACCAGGTGGAACCCAAATACTTCGAGGGTTGGATGCAGTGGGCGAAAGAGCGTCACATGAGCCTCGACTTCAACTCTACATCGTTCTCACATCCCAAGAGCGGCTCACTGACACTGGCCAATCCCGACAAGGAGATCCGCGACTTCTGGATTGAGCATACCAAGCGCTGTCGCCGCATCGCCGACGCTATGGGTAAGGCACAGGGTGACCCTTGCATCATGAACATCTGGATCCATGACGGCAGCAAAGACCTCACCGTGGAGAAATACCGCTACCGCGAGATTCTCAAGAACAGCCTTGATGATATCCTCGTTGAGAAGCTTCCCAACATGAAGGACTGCCTTGAAGCCAAGCTCTTTGGTATCGGACTGGAGGCTTACACCGTCGGCTCGCATGACTTCTATGCCGGCTACTGCTCCAAGAACAATGTCATCTATACCCTCGACACCGGTCACTATGAGCCCACAGAGAATGTCTCTGACGCTGTCTCCTCGCTGTTGCTCTTCGTGCCCGAACTGATGCTCCACGTCAGCCGCCCCATGCACTGGGACAGCGACCATGTGACGCTCTTCGACGACAACACACGTAACCTCTTCACCGAACTGGTGCGTGCCAACGCCCTCGATCGTGCACATATTGGTCTCGACTATTTCGATGCGAGCATCAACCGAATCGGTGCTTACATCATCGGCGTGCGGGCCGCGCAGAAGAGCCTCCTGCAGGCCTTGCTCGAACCGCTGCCCAAGCTCCGCCAATACGAGGATGAAGGACGCTTCTTCGAGCGCCTTGCCCTGCTGGAAGAGGAGAAGACGCTGCCCCTCGGCGCTGTCTATGACTATTACAACTTGAAGAACAACGTGCCCGTGGCTGAGGACTATCTCGCCGACGTGGAGCAATACGAGAAAGACGTGCTCAGCAAGCGCTGACACCTTATTTATATATAGGAACAGAAACTATAAACTACAGCAGGGTGGGGGAGTGTCCTCCATCCGCTGTCTACCGATTATGGAGATACTGATAGGTTTATTGATTATCGCTGCCGGTGCCTTCTGCCAGTCGAGTTGCTACGTGCCCATCAACAAAGTCAGGGAATGGAGCTGGGAAAGCTACTGGCTCATACAGGGCGTCTTTGCCTGGCTGCTCCTGCCGCTGTTGGGCGCTGAGCTGGCCGTGCCGGCTGGTCATGGTCTCATAGAGCTGTTGGCCGGTGCCAACCGTTTCCATGTGGCCATGACAGTATTTTTCGGAGTACTTTGGGGCGTAGGCGGACTTACCTTCGGTCTGTCGATGCGCTACCTCGGCGTAGCCCTCGGACAGTCTATCGCCTTGGGCACCTGTGCCGGACTGGGAACCATCATGGGACCAGTGCTCATCAACGCGTTCTTCCCCGAAGAGCACGCTCTCAGCCAGCTGACCGCCTCTGTACTCATCGGTGTCGCCGTCACCCTTCTCGGCATTGCCATCATTGGATGGGCCGGGAAACGCAAGACGGCAACACTCTCGGAGGAGGAGAAACGCAAAGCTGTCAAGGACTTCAACTTCCCAAAAGGCATCACCATTGCGCTGCTCGCCGGGTTCATGAGCGGATGCTTCAACGTTGGACTGGAGTTTGGCAAGGACATCAACTTCGGTGAACTGACACCAGCGATGTACCGAACGTTGCCCGCCACATTGCTTGTCACGCTTGGTGGCTTCGTGACCAACGCTGTCTACTGTCTGTGGCAGAACCAGCACAACCACACATGGGGTGACTACGGCAAGGGGGAGGTATGGGGCAACAACCTCTTCTTCTGCTTTCTTGCCGGCGCACTGTGGTACAGCCAGTTCTTCGGACTCTCTTTGGGCAAGGGCTTCCTCACTTCCTCACCCGTACTCACCACGCTCTCGTTCTGCATCCTCATGGCACTGAACGTGGTCTTCAGCAACGTGTGGGGCATCATCCTTAAGGAATGGAAAGGCTGCGACCGCACTACGATAGCCATCCTCGTCACAGGTATCGTCGTGCTGCTCATCTCCTGTTTCCTTCCGCAAATCATCTGAATCAAATCATTCTATCACTTATGAAGAGTATATTGGAAAACCGACCGGCCTTGAAAGAGGAGGTCGAGAAGATTGCCGAAGTGGCCGGATACCTGTGGACCAACGGGTGGGCTGAGCGCAACGGCGGTAACATCACGGTGAACATCACGGATCTTGTCGACGACGACATACGCCAGATGCCTGCTATCACTGAGCCAATTGTCATCGGCGAGAAGCTTCCTCACCTGCGCGGCTGCTATTTCTTCTGCAAAGGCACCGGCAAGCGTATGCGCGACCTTGCTCGCCGTCCTATGGACAACGGCAGCATCATCCGCATCCTCGACGATTGCGAGCACTACGAAATCATCGCCGACAACCCTGTCATGCCTACCAGCGAGTTGCCCTCACACCTTCTTGTCCACGACAAGCAGGTGGAGACGGGCAGTGGCTACAAGGCCACGCTCCATACCCACCCGATAGAGTTAGTGGCTATGAGCCATCACCGTCCGTTCTTAAAGAAAGACGTGCTTACCCGCCTGCTGTGGAGCATGATTCCTGAGACCAAAGCGTTCTGCCCGTTAGGACTGGGCATTGTACCCTACGAACTGCCCGGTAGCGTGAAACTCGCTGAAGGCACGCTCAACGCCCTGGCCGACTACGATGTCGTGTTGTGGGAAAAGCATGGCGTCTTTGCAAAAGGCACAGACATCATGGACGCCTTTGATCAGGTCGACGTGCTGTCGAAGAGCGCAAAGATCTACATCGACTGCCGTGCCATGGGCTTTGAGCCTGAGGGCATGAGCGACGAACAGATGAAGGAGATGACCCGCGCCTTCCATTTGCCTAAATAAGGCTGCCTTCTCATCTGAAATAAAAGTATTTATATTCACAAGGGCATTGGTCCTAAACAGTGCACGCTCTGTTTGGGACTGCAAGCCCTTATATCCAACGACCCTTTTGTCTTCATAGGCAAAAGGGTCGTTGATTTCAATTTTGTGTTTCTCTCTGGTTCACTTGGCTGTTAGATTATTGTTTCCAAGGGCAATCAATTCTATGAGTCATAATAATTTTTAGGCTTCTGTATTGCCTTACATTTGTAGAGATCTTCATTTGTTAAATTATGTATAGTGCAATTTGTTTTCACTGATACATATTATTTTTGCAGTAGAAAATGAGGACTATGTTTTTCCTCTTTCTAATTGCATGTAAACTAATAAAAAGAATTCAAACATGGAAGAACAAGAATATGGACATCTATTGCTTGTGGCACTTTCAACAAAAGAGTCACAAATGATTGATGGAGGGATATTACAAGAAAGCTTACAATATGGGGCATAAATTGGGACAGAAGCTTAGAACTATCGTTGACGACATTCTCCTTGCAACCGGCATCTACAAGATACTGTAAAACTTACAAAAATAAAGAATGGATACATACAGTACTGTAAAGGCAATGATCTTCTCTGACGGCAAAAGCCTTCAGAAGAAGACCATTGCTGTAAAGGGCATAGTGTTCTATGTAAAATACTTTGCCATCACTTATCCTATCCTCGCCACATTGGCCATTTTGGCTCATCTATTGAAATGGGACATCAGCGACCATATCGTCAATGGCGTATTCCGTGAGGCAATCATGGGACATCCAATGAATGCCATCCTTGTCATCGCCTTGTTTGCGCCTCTGTTAGAGGAGATCGTCTTTCGTTTGTGGCTGTCCTTCTCCAAGAAAGACATTGCTGTCAGTTCGTTTTGTCTGTGCTATCTGACATTGACCTTCTTCCAAGGAACGCTCGTCTATCCAAAGCTGATAACGTATGGCTTGCATGGTTTTACCAATTCCGCGTTCATGACGGCTATTGGCTCCAAGATTTTATGGTCACTTTTGGCAAGCGGCCTGACAGTTGCTATCTTTACGAAGTTGCAGTCTCGCATTACTCCCAAGGTCAAAGACGTAGCGGCAGCGGTCTCTGTGCTTCTCTTTATGCTCCTGCATGTCACCAACTATGATCTTTCCTTGCCTCTCTTGCCTCTTGCCGTCATCATGTGCACCCCTCAACTTCTGTTAGGCATCACCGCCACCTATTTCAGACGACGCCTTGGCTTCTTTTATGGCTACCTGCTCCATATCCTCGTTAACTTTATCTCTGTAACCGGTTACCTATTGAATGTACAAAACGTTTTAGGGAGCTGAATAGCCTATGTAAAGCAATACAGACTTAACTATAAAAATCAAATGCTCCCATCTAAGTGCTTCTTTACGGAGATAGTTATATTGCCCATATCCTTTCTCCTTAGCTTATCAGATATGGAATAAAAGCAATCAATGAATTCATGAAATTCAAGACAAAATGCATGAGAATGCAATAACGTATATCCCGTGTTTTGAAGAACATACAACAAGTCAGAACACTTAGAGCAAACGTGTCCAAACATGAATAGAAGGGTATGACAGGAGTCCAATGATAGAGGTAAAACATTGTTGAGATGGTCAGAATGATTGTGGGCTTAGAGAAAGACTTAGACTCCATGTAACAGAGCACCCATCCTCTGAAAAACATCTCCTCGACTATTGGTGACACCAAAAAAAACATGACACTTAAGCAAAGCGCATAGTTGTTCCTTATACGCGGATGAGCTCCTGGATAAGCAAAGGTATACAAGATCGCAGCCATCGCCCAAACAGCCAGTCCAAGTGCAATGCTTATCATGGTCGGACGTAAACGTAGCTTGGGGAGATTCATAAATGCCATGCTCTGAATATTACGAAAAGCGAACACTGTCGCTAATACTGAGAGCTGACTGACGATGAAATACAGCAGCGTCTCTTTTTCATTATAGAAGTGACCAAATAGGGTATAGATAATGTGTACGATTACCAACGTCGCCAATGCAGGCAATGCCAAGAAGAGCACTGCCGTCAACCAATTGATTGCCTTCTTCATATCATCCTGACTGTCATGAAATAGATTCAATACCCCCTCCTCCATTTTGGAGGGGGCTATTAGTTATCAAAAACCAAAAATTTTGTAATACCAATAATTTATAACTAAGGCTATTGCTGCATCTGACCCGAAGTCTCTATATACTTCTCCTACATTGTTTTCAAAGTTCTTTTTGCTTCCAACAACTACTACCTCAGGGAGAGTATAGCCTCCTTCTGTGCGTTTCATCTCATTGCAAGACATTTCCGCAATGTACTTCTTACTTGTTTCTTTCATCATTATAAAAGTTATAATATATAAATACATGTATGTAGGTCGTTCCCTTATATATGCACTTGCAAAGTTACGGCAAAAAAATGCAATTTTTGTACACTCTTCCATTTTTTATTTATAGATTACTCTCTGTGTACTCCTTAAGGCTATGACTTCTCCGTGCGCTCTGTGACTCTGTGTGAGCAACAATCGCTGAACAGATGTTCACAATCTCCCTTTTCAACCTGTTTATAGCCCGCCCATGTAAGTTTATGTCGAATAAAAGTAGTAACTTTGCACCGAAATGCAAGTTACGCAATGAGAAAGATATTCGACCTTATTCTTGTTTTACTAATAGCTATAAACTTTGTTGGCTGCAATGACAAACAAGGCCGATATATCTCTACCATTATACCATTGGCAGAGAAAAAGCCGGACAGTGCACTCGCCTTGCTCAAAAAGGTAGACCAAACTAAGCTTTCAGAGAAAGCTGTTGCGTTATATTCCATAGCTTATACCATGGCGCAAGACAAGTCCGGAATAGACGTAGACAACGACTCGCTGCTCCGCAACGCGTATAATTGGTACAATGGCAAGCCTGCTGATAGCCTCTATGCCAAATGTGAGTACTACATGGGAAAATATTATGCCTTGAACGACAGCAGTGAAAAAGCGCTTCGCTGCTTTTCCAATTCTGTCAAAGCTGCAAAACGACAAAATGATTACTATACACAAAGTCTGGCGTTAGTTCAATCATCGGTTATTGTTAGGGAATATGATCCTGATCTTGCTATAAAGTTTTCCAATGAGGCTGTTGGGCTATATAATAAGGTGAAGAATGCCCCAAGCAACAACAAAGCCTATGCTTTGTTGAATTTAGCCGAGTGCTATTCCTTTAAAGAGGGTGGAATTAAACAAAGCTTCGTTATCGCTAAGCAAGCCGTAAAACAGGCAATTGCACAGAAGGATACACTGGCATTGAGTGACTCCTACCAAGATCTGTCGGCATTTTGGAGTCTTTTAGACAATAAGGATTCTGTTTTGTACACTTCAAAACTGTCGTTTATGTACAAGCGAAAGCATGATACGTCATCGGTCTTGTCACTGGCATGGGCGTATTGTGATGTTGATTCTTTACAAGCGTCTGAAAGACTGATAAAATCGATTTCAAGACGGGAGTATCTTCAATATGGAAGTTCTATATATTCTTTACTTTACGCAATGGCCTTGAAGAAAAACAATTTGCAGAAGGCAAATGTATATAAAGATTCTCTTGTGGCAGCCCTTGAATCCATGAATTCAGCTAATGCGAAAGCAAAAGACGCCTATTATAATAAGGTAATAAGGAAAGAGCGGCAACGAGCAAGGGAACAAAATGAAAGTCAATTCAAGACATGGGCCATTATTAGCATCATTATCGTCTCGATAATTATTATTGCATTCATATTGTATATTTCAAGATATAGAAGAGCGCAAATGCAAAGACTTAATGAAGAACAGCAAGAGCGCAAGCGCTTGATAATAGAGCATCAAGGCACGCAAATATCCACAATGCGTAATTTCCTTATGCGTAAGATTAGCATATTACACAAATTGGAATCGTTGAAATCTGGCAAGGTCAAGCAGGTTTTGCTGTCTGATTTTGATTGGGAAGAGCTTGAAGTCTTTCTGAATAGTTCTGACAATGTGTTCGTCGAAAGATTAAAAAATGAATTCCCAAACTTAACTCCGAAGGATGTTAAGTTCCTTATGCTGATAAGGTTGAAATTGCCATACTCTACCATTGCTCAAATCTATAATATAGAACCTAAATCTGTCAAGCAAAAACTATTTCTCATTAAGGAGAAATTGGGCTTAAAAGATAGCTCCACGTCCGCAAAGAGGTTCATCGAAGATTATTAAAACAGGCCTTCTTCTGCTTTTTTAGACCGTTATTTTATGGTATAAAACTCAAAACATGTTGAAATACAAGTGATTATATCAAATCGTTTCAAAGAGCATTTTTAGACCTATATCCTTTGTCTACTCCGCTTTTTCAGCCTAACTTTGCAGCCGTAAACCCAAAATATCATGATGAAAAAGAAAATTCTTATTTTGCTTCTGCTGTTAGCATCTGGAATTTCGCCTATTATTTCAAGACCTATAATGATTAGAGCGAGATCAACTTTCCAACACAGAAGAATGCGTGTGCCATCAGCAACTCGACTGTCAGCTGACTATGAAAATGGTAAATTAACTTTAAATGTTTCTGCTTATACAGGTAACGTTCAAGTTTACGTAAGCGATTCGCAGGGAAATGTTGTAGGATACACGATGAACTCTGTAGTTAATGGCGGTTCCGTTTATTTGGACTTAGGAACCCTTGATGAAGGCGGCTACACACTGGATGTAGTTTTGCGTAATGCAACCTATGTCGGGCAGTTTGATGCGTAGAATGATTTGAATTCGGATAGTATCTCTGTATCTTTCATAATTCTTTGTACATTATCTCTTTAGTTAGACTTGTTGTATTGACGATCCTAAATAAGGATTGTTAATGCGACAGTCTGTCTCCACTACGTAATAATTAATCATGTTCTTCAATAAATTAAGATTAAAAATCTTTATTATTTCTATGGTAATGTTCTTTTGCTGTTTTTCTGGTTCAGCCATGCCTCCTGCACACAAATGGACATTAGAAGAATGTGTGGACTATGCTCTGCAGCATAGCCCAGAAGTGCGTATGCTAGAGCTGTCGGTGAAAAGCAAGAATGTTGATTTGAACACAGAACGTAATTCGTGGCTTCCACAAATATCAGCATCGGCTTCACAACAATATACATTTGGCAGAAGCTTGACGTACGAAAACACATATACCAATACTAGTACAGGGCAGACATCCGTTTCGCTTACAGGCAAAATGAATCTATTTGACGGATTCTGTTCTCGATACAAAAAGAGAATGACTAGGGATCTAGTCCTTGTCGAAGAACATAACCTATCCGATGCCAAGATGACACTCATCATGAATGTCGCCGAAGCATATTTGCAGGTTCTTATGGACATGCAGCTTTTAGAAATATCTGAGCGTCAAGTTTCAATAGATTCATTACAGACCTTACGGTTGCAAGGCCTTCTGAAGCATGGCAAAATCAGTTATGTGGATGTTGTCCAACAACACGCTACTCTGCAAAGTAGTATGGCGAACGTCTCCGAGAAAAAGAATCAACTCTCTACGGACGAACTTAGCCTCTGCCAGTTAATGGATTTAGAGGTACCTAAGGACTTTTCCATCGCTAAGCCGAAAGAGGATGACCTATGTCTAATGATGCCAGACAATATAGATGCCATTTTAGCTGAGGCTATCAACAATTACCCAACAATACAGTCGCAGAAAGCCTCCATATCCTGTTCCGAAGACAAAATAAAGATGTGCCGCTCTGCACTCTATCCTCAATTGTCATTGGTAGGGGGAATTGGGACAAATTACTATAAGACCAACGGCATAGACAACAGATCTTTTGGCAACCAACTAAGGAACAACTTTTGTCAGGAAATACAGTTGCAACTTACCATTCCACTGTTCAATCGCTTCGAGACTCGTAACAGCATACGGCAAGCACGTATAGAAAAAGACAAAAATGAAATTCTCCTCAAGAAAGCAAAAAACGATCTTTATCATAAAATCACGCAAATTCATGCTCACGCAATGAATGCCTATGCAAAAATTACAAGTTACACTGCTGCAGTAAATAGCAACCAAGAATCATTCAAGCTTACGACGAAGAAGTATGAATGCGGAAAGGCCACATTGTTTGAATTTGATGACAGCAAAGTAAAATTGCTGGAGGCGGAGAGTAGTCGCTTGCAAGCACTTTTTGATTACTACTACCAGTGCTATTTGCTTAAGTTATACAAAAATCCAAGAGAAATATAATCCATATTATGCAATTGCTTTTTAAATATTTGGAACGTATCAATCGAATGAATGACCTGATAACCATGAAAGCGACAGGTAATCCCGATGAGTTTTCCCAACGTTTAAATATCAGTAGGCGGCAACTATACAATGACCTTGAGATGCTACGAGAGATCGGAGCAGAAATCAAATATGACAAGTATCGAGGCAGCTACTATTATGGGAATAGCTTTGACATAGATATAGAAGTCAACATAAATAAATAACGATACAGTGGATAATGCTCAAATACTTCCAAGTGAATGGATTAACGACACGCTTGAAAACTATCTTTCAAGACGTAAAGCTAAATCTAATATCATTTACGCCGTCGCTATTGTTTTCGTAATGACATGTATAGTGCTATTGCCGTTTATTTATGTCGATGTTTCTGTTGAAGGGACAGGAAATGTCAGACCCAAAACCGAAAGGAGTACCATCATTGCCCCTGTTACAGAAATTGTGGATGAAGTCTATGTCAAAGAGGGTGATGCTATCGTTAAAGGGCAGCCGATCCTAAAATTCAGAACTGACAATACTGATGTGAAGATAAACTATCAGAGATCACAACAGAATGATTTCCTGAGCCAATGCCATGATCTTGAGTTTCTTGTCAAAGGCAGTTGTCCGCAGACATTTAAATCCTCTAATCGCGAACAGGAATATTACAGCATGGTAGCTCAATGTGCACAGATGAAGACTGATATACGGCACTTAAAAACAGAGTGGTTACGCAATAAAGCACTGTATGACGACAAACTGATAAGTGAAGAGGAGTACGAAAAATATTATTACCAATACCTTGATAAACAGAATGAACTGAAAACACTGGTAGAAAACAAACATGCAACGTGGGAAACAGACTTGAACAATCTACACCAGCAGATTCGCGAGGCGCATTCAAATATAGAAGGAGACGTCAGTGATAAGCATATGCTCATTTTGAGGGCACCGGTTTCTGGAACTGTCGAAAACTTTAGTGGCATCTATCCGGGCATACCTGTCCAAGCAGGTACAAGCCTTGCTGTCATCAGTCCAAAGGCTCCTCTCTATGTTGAGGCTTTTGTGAAACCGAAAGATATAGCATTCATCAGACCGAATATGACAGCAAAGATTCAAATCGACGCGCTCAACTATAATGAATGGGGTATGTTGGAAGGCAAGGTGGAAAGTGTCTCGTCTGATTATGTTGTTGACTCAAGTAATAATTATCTATTCAAAGTCCGCGTAAGATTAGACAAGAATTATCTTACAGATGATAGAACTCACCAACGGGGGTACATCAAAAAAGGAATGACAGCTGTCGTTCGCTTTATGGTTACAAAGAAATCTTTGTTTGACCTGCTATACCAATCAATGGACAGTTGGGTGAATCCAACACAATATCCAAGTAAGAACGCGAAGTAAGAAGACACGTTATGAACTCACATATAAAAATCAAGCAGCAGGATATTACTGATTGCGGTGCCGCATCCATTGCGTCTATATGTGCATATTATGGACTCCTATACTCTGTTGCAAGAATACGCCAGTATGCTTATACCGACAAGAAAGGAACGAATATTCTTGGACTTATCAAAGCTGCTGAGAAATTGGGACTTAGTGCCAAAGGTGTAAAGGCAAAGTTAGAGGCTCTGCAGATGATTCCTCTTCCCGCAATCGCACATGTTGTGGTTAACAAAGTGCTTCTTCACTTTATTGTCATCTATCAGGTGAATGACAAACATGTCGTTTACATGGATCCGGCAGATGGCGCGATGCATAAGAAAAGCATAGATGATTTCAAGGAGATGTGGACTGGCATACTTGTGCTCATGCAACCCAATCATACTTTTCATGTGGGGAGGGAGGCAACGAGCAACTTTTCTAAATTCATCTCTCTGCTCACCCCTCACCGCAGGGTAATGACAGAGGCTTTCTTTGGAGCGCTTACCTGTAGTATTCTCGGATTATCTACATCTGTTTATGTGGGCAAGATTACCGACTATGTCCTTGTTGACGGCAATATGAATTTGCTCCGTATGATGAGTCTGGCGATGATCGTCATCCTCATTCTTCAAACATTCATTGGGGCGACAAAAAGCATATTAGCTTTGAAGACGGGACAGTGTATTGACGCTTCACTCATCCTCGGATATTACAAGCATATCCTAAAACTTCCCCAGCAGTTCTTCGACACCATGCGTGTCGGTGAAATCATCTCACGCGTAAACGATGCTGTGAAGATACGGACTTTTATCAATGACGTGTTTCTAAATGTGGTCGTCAACGTGATGATCCTCATCGTCACCCTTGCTGTCATGCTGATATTCTCATGGAAGCTGGCACTCGTGACTTTATGCGCGACCCCGTTCTTTTTACTGATATTTGTTGGATATAACCGACTGAACAAAAGATTTATGCGGAAGATCATGGAGAAGAGTGCTGATCTGGAATCACATTTGGTCGAGTCACTCAACGCCATTGTCACAGTCAAGCGTTTTGGTCTCGAAGATTTCGCGAATCTAAAAACTGAGAATAGGTTCGTCCGACTACTCAATGACACATATTCTGCAGCTTATGGAGGCATAGCCACAGCAAATGGTCTGAACTTCGTGTCTACCGCTGTCACCATTGCCGTATTGTGGGTGGGGAGCAGCTTTGTCGTCGAAAAGCAAATCAGTCCCGGAACGTTGATGATGTTCTATTCGATTATTGGGTATGTGCTAAGTCCGCTGCAATCGCTTATATCTTCCAATCAACAGCTGCAAGATGCCAACATTGCCGCAGACCGTTTGTTTCAGATTATGGATTTGGAGCAGGAAGAGGACGAGAGCGGGAAGGTAGAACTAGAGAGTGATATGATAGGCGACATCGTCTTTGACCATGTGGCGTTTAGGTATGGTACTCGCAAAGACGTGTTCGATGAGCTGAATCTTACCATTCATAGAGGAGAGACTACTGCCATCGTTGGAGAGAGTGGCTCCGGAAAGACGACGCTGGCATCTTTGCTCCAGCACATCTACCCTGTTAACGAAGGACGCATTCTTATCGGCAGATACGATTTGGCACAAATCTCTAATACGAGCCTGAGAAAGCATGTCGGCTCCGTGCCACAGCAGATAGAACTCTTTCAAGGCACTGTGCTTGAGAATATCGCAATCGGCGACCTCAACCCTGATGTCCGCAAGGTGTCAGACCTTATTGCAGAACTTGGACTTACCGACTTTATCAATGGCTTGCCCAACGGCATCAATACTTATATCGGAGAGCACGGGGCATCGCTGTCCGGTGGTGAGCGACAGCGTATAGCCATCGCAAGAGCACTATACAAAGACCCGGACATCATAGTCTTTGACGAAGCTACATCTTCATTAGACACTCTATCTGAGAAATATGTCAAACAGATGATCCGCCAACTGTCACTACAGGGCAAGACCATCATTTCCATCGCTCACCGTTTCAGCACGATAAAGGACGCACAACATATCATTTTGTTGGCCAAAGGCAAGGTGGTCGCCGAGGGCTCTCATAAAGAACTGATTGAGACCTCGGAACTCTACCGTAACCTGTGGAGTAACCAAAGCGACGAAATCGACTAAAAAGATAGGAAATCATGTATGTGATAGAAGATTTAAAAAGGATTCACAAGATCCATAAGTTGATATTCAGTCAGCAAACAGGTTCCCCGGATGAATTTGCGTCGACTCTTTGTGTCTCGCGAAGAGAACTGTATTACATGCTACAAGAATTGAAAAATATGGGAGCTGAAATCAGTTACAGCAGGACAAAGCACACATTTTGCTATACTAACAAGTTCGAAATGATGCTATCGTTAAATGTAAAGGCTCTTGGCAAAGAAGAGACAAAAATAATTGGAGGATGTTCTCAATGTTCAAAAGAATTTGTTAAATTAGTTACTCCGTGCAGCAATTTTGCACAGAGCAAATATTTACAAGATAATATTTGCAAGAGTCCTAATTTCCCTTTAACTTTGCATAAGTAAGAAGTCGACAACTTACACAGCCAAAGTAAAATTAATAAAAGAACAAAAATGAAAAAGTTAACAAATTCCTACTTGACAGAATTGTCAGAGTCTGAGTTGGTCTGTGTTAATGGCGGAGAAACCAAGACACAGAAGCACGAGAGATGGGCAAGAGCTTGTATGCAGTGCCATCTTGGTGGTTCAATCTTTCAGTCGATTGGTCACCTTTGTATTGCTATCTTTGGATAGTCTGTCCAGAATAAGAAAATAGAATAAGAGAATTTATATCTTATTTTATGATTTGGTAGATTCTTAGCCATTGTATTTATGATAATATAATGCTAAGAATCTATTGAGTTGTAAATATATTAAATAAAATAATATGCCATGGTGTACTTACTATGACAGCTTAAAATATTAGATAATGAATATAATAGGTTATAACAAAACAAAATGTCTATGTAGAATTACCGCTTTCTTGATAATATGCTTGTTGGGTTCTATATTAGTTTCCGCCCCCCTTATAGGGCTTTTCATAAACAGGGGCAGCAACGCTGTTACTTTCAAATC
Organism: Hallella absiana; assembly: GCF_025457485.1. Taxonomy (NCBI): domain Bacteria; kingdom Pseudomonadati; phylum Bacteroidota; class Bacteroidia; order Bacteroidales; family Prevotellaceae; genus Hallella; species Hallella absiana. Next base: position 98,139 of record NZ_JAMXSP010000008.1, on the reverse strand, counting down.
TGCACCTGACATGATGGTTATGGCATGCTCAGCCTTTCTGTTAGTCGCGTTAGCCGTAGAAAACAAAATTGAGAAACTTGACTTATGGACGTTTAAACGGTCGAGGCTACAAATGAAAGTTGTCTTTATATCTGTTCTTTTAGGCCTGCTTTGGCAACTATCCATATATCTCATCTGCCAATTTAGCAAAGCCGATTACCCACATTCTACCACTACGGAACTATCCCCACTGCTCATTTCTGTTGTTGCGACAGGTCTGTTAGGCCCGTTCACTGAGGAGATGCTATTCCGAAAATGGCTTGTCAGCATGATGGAGAGAAGTCGCTTTAAGCCTATTGTTATCATTCTGTGTAGCTCCGTCTTGTTTTTCTGTGCCCATCTTGGAGACACCTTCTTAAGAGTAGACACGTTTATCTTTGCAATACCTATATGTTATTTATTCATCAGATACCATGATGTGAGATATTGCTTCATCGCCCATGCCGTCTGCAATTTGACAGGAATAGCTTTCCCAGTCCTCGTCCAATAGTAATCACTAAGATCGAGATTTAATATCTGTACATGAACAACAAAAGAAACAAGATGGACTTCTATGAATGGATATGTTTTTTCTTCATAGGTATCGTCTGCTTTCTGTTCATCATGGGCTTCTTCGAAGCCATCTTGATGATGGATTACACCATCTATGCAAAGATTCCAATTACGCTGGGTGCTTGCTGGGTACTGCTGCTTTCGTTCAGGAAGTTTCTCGTGCTGTATACCAGAGTCAAAGCCAAGATATCTGCCACACCGCAACATGATGTCAAGATACTGTTGACAGGATGGGGAGTGTCTGTTCTGTTCTTTGGAACCATCATGGCGAGCTTATACTGCCTACATGTCTATCAGCCGCAGAAGATCAACTGCGACATACAGAACCAACTTTACGGCTGGCTGTTGTTTGCCGTCGTCGGCATTGGTGAGGAGATCATCTGCCGAGGAATCGCCTTCAGACTGCTTTGTGACAGAATAGGCATGACTTGGGCCTTGATCCTTTCTGCCGTGATCTTTGGCTTTGCTCATATCTTCAATGACGGAGCCACCGTCTGGTCGGCCTTAGCCATAGCTGTCACGTCGGGATGGCTGCTGGGAGTAGCTTATGTCTATCATCAATCGCTATGGGCACCGATAGGGATGCACTGGGCATGGAACTATCTTGAAGGATACGTTTTCGGCTGTCCGGTTTCCGGGGCGTTTATCCAGCATCCCATTATCATGTCACGTCTCGTCGGTCCGACATGGCTGACAGGCGGTTCCTTTGGCCCCGAAGCTTCCGTCATCGCAATATTAATAGGAGTGGTCATCTCTCTATTTTATACGCTAAAGCTAAAGCAAAAACGCCGCAATCAAACCACGGCATAAAATAATAAGTTCTATCGCAACGGAGTTCGTCACTCTTACTTGCTATTGCGGAACGTGAAGCGAAACCAAATATAAATGAATAAAGAAAGCAAAGAAAAACAACAAGACAACAGATGAATAGGAACAATATCTTTTGGCAGCGATTTACTATTGCTTTTAAGTGTGCTTTTTGGACCGGTGTCTGTAGTGGAGCTATAGGTGCTGTTATTGCTATTTTGAAGTAAGTAGTGTGCTTCCGTCCGAATTTCTTGAACGCAGCATACATTTTTAGTGCTATTATTCTCTACTTATTTTATGTCTTCTTACCTTTGCATCACAAGAAGTCGACAACTTGTATAACATTGTTTCATATAAACATATCTAAGTGTAAAATGAATAACAGAGAATTTTTCTGTCCACTCACTGAGAAAGAGCTGCAAAGCTATTCTGGAGGTGGGCTGCTTCGTAGAATTGGATGGTCAGCCGTGGTGGGCTACATCATTGACAATTGGTCAGATATTAAGACCGCTGCTCGCGACTTCGTCAAAGAACATTAAATAAGAGAATGTATGAAAATCATAGAAGACCTCTCTTATGAGGAAATGCAGGAAGGCGAAGGTGGTAGACCGAATGCTAAAACGTCTTTTGCATACGATGCCACTTATCTTGCATTGACCATTTTGTATTATGCAGCCCAAGGACTAAGAATGGTAAAAGGATAGATAATGCCTCCTTCTATATTTCATTTCCTACATGAAATATAGAAGGAGCTTTTAGGAAACAGGCAATATGGCAAGACCAATATTAAATCGATTCGAAGGACGCATTATAAAGAAGGTCAGTCTTGTATTTATAGGATTCTTAGTCTGGGTTCAATTTCTTTCGCCACTACTTTGTGTCCTCATCAGTTCGGTGTCGCTTCTTTTTTCTGATACAGACTTAAATGTATGGGATAACTATAGAAGTCAAATGCTCCCATTTCAGTGTTTTTTTACGGAGACAGTTATGTTGGTTATATTCTTTCACAAATATGGTAAGCACACTCTTGTCGCGAAATGCGCAGAACGTAGGCTTCGGCTCAACCTGATTCTCCCTATGCTTGCCCTTTCTTTTGCTTATACGTTCATTGACAGTTATATCAACGATCTCTTAAATCTTGTGGATTTAAACCGCGACGTATTTTATGTATTGGATTATAGTAAACTTGGGCTCTTGTCGACATGCTTGCTCGCCCCACTTGCCGAAGAACTCGTCTTCAGAGAGTATATCGAAGAGATGTTATTAAAACTGAGAAGAAGTCCATGGTTTGCCATTATTGTCTCCTCTTTATTTTTTGGCCTCATGCACATCAACCCCTCACAGGTCGCAAGTGCATTTACGTTTGGCCTATTGTTAGGGTGGCTATACTATAAGTTCAGAAGTGTCACGCCGACCTTTTGCCTGCATGCGTTAAACAATATATATTGTGCAATGTTGGACAGATGGGGGGATGGAAGTGCTACGACTTCAGAATTATGTAGAATGATACACTTTCCACTGGCTCTTACCATAGTGCTTAGTCTTGCTATTTTCACCTTTTCTATTTGGTGCCTCGATAAGATTGCCCATAGCGAGTAGTTATTCAGTGGACAATTACTTGGACGCTGCATATATTTTTAGCAATATTATGTAGCACGGAAGGAAGCTTCAGTTTCTATTCCGTCGCCGCTATAATAAATAGGTGTAGCTATGACCTCAATGATGGCGCGTTGAAGAAAACGGGAAATAATACTCGTAATCTTTCCTTGCTTTTTATCGCTTAAAGAGTCTTCACCACTATTTTTCTCCTATCTGTTGGAGAAGCCAAAACTATTTCGTAATTTTGTGGAAACAATCCTAAGTCGTTATATATCATGAACAAAAGATTCTTTCTTTCGCTTGCCTCGCTGTTCCTGACTTTAGGTCTGAGCAGCCAAAATGTGGTCAATGTACGCGTTGCCGAGGGTATCTTAGCTGGCACTGATTCCTCGGGCGTGAAGATCTTCAAGGGCGTGCCCTTCGCCGCACCGCCTGTCGGCAACCTCCGCTGGCGTGAACCACAACCCGTGGCAGCCTGGCAGGGTGTGAGAAAGGCTACGCAGTTTGGCCCCAATCCCATGCAGGAGGCGCTCTTCGGTGACATGAACTTTGGTACGAAGGAGATGAGCGAGGACTGTCTCTATCTGAATATCTGGACACCGGCCAAGACGATGAAGGAGAAACTGCCCGTGCTGATCTACTTCAATGGCGGCGGACTGCTGGCCGGAAGTGGCAGTGAGCCGCGCTATGCCGGGCAGACGATGGCACGCAAGGGCGTCATCGCCGTCACCGCCAACTACCGCGAGGGCATCTTCGGCTTTTTGAGTCTGCCCGAACTCTCCAAGGAAAGCGGCGGAAAAGGCAGCGGCAACTATGGTCTCATGGACCAGGCGGCTGCCATACAATGGGTGAAAAACAATATCGCTGCCTTTGGCGGTGATCCCCAGCGCATTACCATTGCGGGCGAGTCGGCAGGCTCTGTCTCGGTGAGCGCGCTGATGGCTTCGCCGATGAGCAAAGACCTCTTTGCCCAAGCCATTGGTTCCAGTGGTTCCATCTTAGGCTTCCGTCCGCTGCCCACACTGAAAGAGGCGGAGGCTGAGGGAAAGAAGATGATGGAGAAAGCTGGATGCCGCAACTTGAAGGCACTGCGCGCCATGCCCGCTGAAGAACTGATGAAGAAGGTGCACTACCGCAGTATGCCTACGCCGTGCATCGACGGACGCTTCTTCACCGAGCAGCCTTCCATCACATTCCGCGAGGGTCGTCAGGCTCACGTGCCTCTGCTTTTGGGCGGCAACAACCAGGAGATGACGCTCTTCGTTGCCACCGTAGATCAGGCTAAGGCAATGGCGCAGCAAGTCTTTGGAACCGCCACCGACTCTATCTTTCCACTCTATGGCATAGAGACACAAGCCGATCTGAAGGGGCGTCCCGGCATCGACTTGGCCTCGGATCTCTTCCTCGACTTCTCCACTTGGCGGTGGGGCTATGTACATGCACAGACAGGCGGACAACCTGTCTACCGCTATCGCTATTGCCATCCACGTCCGGCAATGGCCCTGAAAGGTAAAGTGCCTGGACTCGCCGGCGGCGTGCAGGATGCCAAAAGCGGCCAACCGGCCATGCCGCGAGATAAGGGTGCCGTACACTCTGCCGATATTGAGTACGCCATGGGCACATTGCCCACCAACCGCGTCTACGACTGGCAACCCGAAGACTATTGGGTATCGGATCAGTTCAGCAACTACTACGCCAACTTCATCAAGACGGGTAATCCCAACGGACTGGGCCTCGTCAGCTGGCCTGCGACCTATGACAAGGAGGTGGAGCCCATCCTGCAACTCGATGTTAACAGCTTCGTAGAGCAAGATGCCAAGCGGGAGCAACGCAACAAGATGATTCTCCGTCTTGTCTGCAACGGCAAATAAACGTCAGTCCGGTTCTGCTATTGATGCAGGAACCAATGATCTTACAAAAATAAAGAATGGATACATACAGTACTGTAAAGGCAATGATCTTCTCTGACGGCAAAAGCCTTCAGAAGAAGACCATTGCTGTAAAGGGCATGGGTCTATTCAAATCTCTAAAATAGCCTATTACACTTCAGACAGCACTCCTCATATCTCCGGCTCCACCTCATTTCTCGACAGTACTTCTGTGACGCTCAGTAGCGAAAATCAAGATGCCAAGATCTACTACACTACCGACGGCACAGAACCTACAGATCAGAGCACAGCATACACGGCACCTTTTTCACTAAAAAGCTCCACCACCGTGAAAGCCGTAGCCTACGTAAATGGTGAAAGAAGCAAGGTGATCTCACAAAACTTTAAAAAGGTAGAAGAGAACGAACTAATCTCTGTTGCACAAGCTCTTAAAACTGACAACGGCACTCAAGTATATATCAAGGCAAAGATCGCCAAGACCAATACATACAACAGCAGTTGTCCCACGCTCAACTACTACATAGCTGACGCCGAAAACGCTGCTGAAACTCTCAGAATATTAAACGGACGATATCTTCAAAATACTAAAATATCGAATGCCTTTCAGATTGTTCGTGGTGACGAGGTCGTCCTTGCAGCTACTGTAGATACAGATAATGATGCTAAAGTACTGAAGAACGTACAGTTGCTAAGCATCAGTGAATGTATAGATCAGGCAAAGATAAGCACTGCCAGATGGGCCACCTTTGTGGACTTCTCTAATACCAGTAATCTCAGCGCTTACACGGTAAAGTACGATACTACCGCCAATCAGGTGACGCTATCTCCCGTTACAGCCATCCCCGGCAATACGGCAGTCGTCGTCAAGGGCAACGCTGGAACGTATGACTTGCAGCAAGACGATCCGGGAACAACAATCACTGACAACGACCTGAAGTTCGGTGATACAGACACAAAGGTGCCAACTGTCTTCTCCATCTATGTGCTGGCTCAGCATGGCGACGGCTGCAGTTTCTATCCCGTGAAGGCAGGTGAAACGCTGGCACCTTTCAAAGGCAACCTCACGCTCCCCGCCGCTTCTTCCGCTAAACCCTACTATGCCATCAGCAACACTACCACCGACATCAGCAATGGCGTAGTAGAGGCTAAGAACACGGACGGCGTGCGCTATAACCTCGTGGGACAGCGCGTCAACAACAACTATCAAGGCCTGGTCATCGTCAACGGCCATAAAGTCATCCTGAAGTAAAACCCTAAAACGTCAATACAATGAAAGCAATTTATGTGAAACCCTCCTTGAAATCCATAAAAATAGACGCGGAGGAAAGTATGCTGGCCGGAAGTGGAGAATACAACCTCGCTCCAACAGGTGAAATCTATACTGGTATAATAGGCACCACGGAAAACACGCCGCAGGTAAGTGGTACCAGTGCTCTCTCAAAGCAAGGGTCGTTCCCCGGCAACCAGTGGGAGGAGGAAGAATAACAGCCTCCCCCCCAAACACAGCCTCACCCCTGTACCCCTCTCCCCTTGGAGAAGGGTTGGGGGTGAGGCTGTTTTCCTTACGACAGCGAGAGCATGCGCTGGATGGGCTTTACGGCCTCTCGGGCGATGGCGGGGTCTATCTCTACGCTGGGCCAACCGTACTTCAAGGCGTTGTAGATCTTAGCCAACGTGTTTTTCTTCATGTACTCGCACTCGTTGCATGAACAGCCTAAGCCACCCTCGCTGACCTCCGGCGGTACGGGGATGAAAGTCTGATCGGGACACGTGCGCTGCATCTCGTGCAAGATACCCGCCTCCGTGGCCACGATGAACTCCTTTACCTCGGGATGCGCCTGCGCGTATTTCAGCATCGTGGCAGTGGAACCCTTCACGTCGGCGATCGCCAGCACGGGAGCCTTGCACTCCAAATGCGCCATCACCACAGCATGAGGATGCTCCTGCTTTAGCTTCACGATGCCGTCAACGGAGAACTTCTCATGGACATGACAGCCGCCATTCCACAAGAGCATGTGACGCCCCGTGACGCTGTTGATATAGTTGCCCAGGTTATAGTCCGGTCCAAAGATGATCTTCGCTTCCTTGGGAAAGCTCGCCATCACCTTCTCGGCATTGCCCGAGGTGACCACACAATCGGTGAGGGCCTTGACGGCCGCCGTGGTGTTGACATAGCTCACCACCTGATAACCCGGATGCTCCTCTTTGTATTTCTTCAGGTCTGCAGCGTCACAGCTGTCAGCCAGCGAGCAGCCCGCGGTGAGATCCGGACAGAGCACCGTCTTGTCGGGCGAGAGCAGCTTGCACGTCTCAGCCATGAAGTGCACGCCACACATCACCATCATCTTCGCATCGGTGTCGGCAGCCTTGCGCGCCAACGCCAGGGAGTCACCGACAAAGTCAGCGATGTCCTGAATGTCGCCCACGGTATAGTAATGCGCCAGGATGATGGCATCCTTCTCCTTGCACAGTTGCCGGATAGCCTTCTTCAAGTCCAGTCCCTCGGGAACCGGCTCATCGACGAATCCTTTTTCCTTCCATTCCTCTTTGATTGTCTCCATGCGTATGCGTTCCGTTTTCGGTGTTATCCACCATTCATTATTATTCTATTAGTCTTTCTTCTATAAAAAAAGAAATAATAGTATGATGATGTAATGTGGAAAAGTTGATATGAGAAGTCGGAAAAATTTGGAGATAAGGATATCAACACGGGATACAGAGAGATGCACACCGTGGTTGAATATCTTCTCTTTGTTTATCAGTTCATTGTCTACTTATCCACAATTATCAACTATTGTGCAAAGATAATAAGTTTATATCTTTTTTCGGTGCAAAAGCGTGGAAAACTTTGTCGCATTGTTCGCAAAAGACTGTGGATATCCCCAGTCCGTGGCTTTTCGACACGATCGTGTGGATAAGCATAAAGTTATTCCGGGGTTTTTCCACAGTTTTCCACAGGGTTATCCACATAGAAATGACAATGTATTGTGTATAGTGAATAAGATTTTATGGATCACTGATCGTGTATCGTGTATCATGTGCTATGTAAACATGATCGGATAAAGTATATGAAAGATCATGAGAAGGGCGCGTCAGCCTGACGGTGTCATTGTTCGTAGGTTGGCGTAGAAAAACAATGATGGGCTCAACCTGCGGCGAGGTTGGGCCCATCATCATCGTATGGATAGAATAAAAGCTATTGTTTCTGATTGTCTCCGTCTTCAACGAAGGCAGCCTCTTCAGCGGCAGCGATGATCTCCTCCCGGTTTTTCTCCCTGGCACTGATATCGCTCAGGTCGAATTCCTCTTCCTTTGCCTCTACAGAGTTGGCTGGTTGCTCGAGTGCACTGTCTTCTTCGGAGAAGACCTGCTCGCGGAACGATGTCTCGTGCTTCGGTCCCATATTGCGGGAAGCGTCTGTCGTCTTGACGAAAGCTTCAGCCTCGCTGGTGCTCGGCACATCCTGTACCGGCTCCTCTTCCATCTTGGTGCGGCTGGCCTTGGCGGCGAAGACACTGTCGATGAACTGCGGTTCGCGCTTGAGTTTATCGAGGGTGTCCTTGGCGGCTTTCTGCTGGCTCTCCTTTTTGGAGAAGCCCTTGCCCATGCATCCGTCAAGGCCTTCGAGCTTGATGACGCAGCAGAAGGTAGGATTGCCGTTGGCATCCTTGCTCTGTGTGGTCTGGCTGAAGTCGAGGTTTACCTTGTTTTTCTGACTCCACTCGATGAGCTTGCTTTTGAAGTTCACCTCCTTGTAAGCCACCTTGTCGATGTTGATCATCTGCGAGAGGATGCGCTTCTTGAGGAACGTCATACAGGCGTCGTAGCCACGGTCGAGATAGAGCGCGCCGACGAGTGCCTCGAAAGCGTTGCCACCGAGATAGCTGTTGTGTGTGGCGGAGCGGCCGCTGGAGAGAATGAGATTGTTGATGCCCATCTCCATGGCCAGTTTGTTGAGTGTGTCGCGCTGTACGAGTTTCGAGCGAGTGTTGGTGAGGAAGCCCTCACGCTTTCCGGGGAAGTGTCGATAGACGATGTCGCCTACAGCAGCGTCGAGGATGGCGTCGCCCAGGAATTCGAGTCGCTCGTTGTTGACGGGTTTGCCTTTTTTGTTGCGGTGCATGACACTTTTGTGCATCAGCGCCATTTTGTAATAGCTGATGTTGTGTGGATACACACCGATGATATGGTATAAAGAAGAATAAAGCTCCTTATCCTTTCGGAAGGGGAGCCTTATTCTGTCTAAGATATGATTAAACATATACTTTCTTTGTTCAGCAATCTATTACTCAGCGTACTTCTTGACGATGACGCAAGCGTTGTGTCCGCCAAAGCCGAAGGTATTGGACAGGGCAGCGCGAATGGTACGTTTTTGAGCTTTGTTGAAAGTGAAGTTCATGTTGTAGTCCAGCTCCGGATCATCATCGCCCTCGGCGTGGTTGATGGTCGGCGGCACGATGTCGTTCTTTACACTCAGCACGCAGATCATGCCCTCTACGGCACCTGCGGCACCGAGGAGGTGGCCGGTCATGCTCTTGGTAGAGCTGATGTTGACCTTGTAAGCCTGCTCGCCGAAGAGATCCTTGATAGCCTTGGCCTCAGAGATGTCGCCTACGTGAGTGGACGTACCGTGAACATTGATGTAGTCGATGTCCTCGACGCTCATGCCAGCGTCCTCAAGGGCAGCCTTCATGACGAGCTTGGCACCGAGACCTTCAGGATGCGAGGCTGTGATGTGATAAGCGTCAGCGCTCATGCCCTCACCGGCAATTTCGGCATAGATCTTGGCACCACGTGCCTTGGCGTGCTCAAGAGTCTCAAGAATCAGGCATCCTGATCCCTCACCCATGACGAATCCGTCGCGGCTGGCGCTGAAGGGGCGGCTTGCGCCCTGAGGATCGTCGTTGCGGGTGGAAAGAGCCTTCATGGCGTTGAAACCACCGACACCGCAGTCGCAAATGGCAGCCTCGGCACCTCCGGCCAGGATGACATCAGCCTTGCCCAGGCGCAGCAGGTTGAAAGCGTCAGCCAAAGCATGGCATGACGAGGCGCACGCACTGGTGGTCACATAGTTGGGACCATGGAAGCCAAAGTGAATGCTGATCTGTCCAGCTGCAATATCTGAAATCATCTTGGGGATGAAGAACGGGTTGAACATCGGTCCGCGATCCATGTGCTGGCCGTAGTACACTACCTCGTCCTGGAATGTCTTGATGCCTCCAATGCCGATACCGTAGACCACGCCCACGCGGTTTTTGTCGACAGTCTCCAAATCCATGCCCGAGTCCTTGACAGCCTGAATGGCACTGATCATGGCCAGCTGCGTGCAGCGGTCCATCTTGCGGGCCTCCTTGCGGTCGATGTAGTCATTGACATTGAGGTCCTTGACTTCACAAGCGAACTTCGTCTTGAAATTGGTTGTGTCAAATGATGTAATAGGTGCTGCGCCGCTCTTGCCTGCAAGCAGGTTGCTCCACATCTCTTCGACGGAGTTACCTACGGGCGTGACGGCACCCAGACCTGTTACAACTACTCTTTTCAATTCCATTGGATTATGTTTTTGATTAAAAGAGTTTAGCGTTTAATGTGTCTGAGTCAGTTGCCAACTGGCAGTCTGAAAGAAATGTAAATGGTGAACTACATTAAACGCTAAACGGAGAAACGCTTCAGACGTAGATTACTTAGCGTTGTCCTCAATGTACTTGATGGCGTCGCCTACAGTCTGAATGGTCTCAGCCTTGTCGTCGGGAATAGAAATGCCGAACTCCTTCTCGAACTCCATGATGAGCTCTACGGTATCGAGAGAATCAGCGCCCAGATCGTTGGTGAAGCTTGCTTCTGGCTTTACTTCAGCCTCGTCAACACCCAGTTTGTCTACGATGATAGCCTTAACCTTTGATTCAATTTCTGACATAATTGTAACGTTTTAAATGATTAATTTTGTATTTTCACTATTAAACTGGGTGCAAAGGAACAAATTTTTTACCGATTACACAAATATTTTATCGATAAAATGCTATTTTCGTGCACATTAACCTATTGTTTGTGCATAAAATATAGTTTTTTTCTTCTTCTTTTTCCTCCTTTTCGTTGTATATCTCAAAATTAGTTGGTAACTTTGCATGAACGCATCAATCAATTCTGAACAATATATGTCTTTTACTCAACAGTGCAACGAGATTTTCAACAAAGCCATTGATGATTATCATGTCATGGACAATGTGGATACGCCGATCAACAATCCTTATGAGCGCGAATCCATCGACAACCGGCTTTATCTGAAGTGCTGGATAGATACTGTCCAGTGGCATTTGGAAGATATCATCCGTGACCCGCATATCGATCCTATAGAGGCGTTGAGCATCAAACGGCGCATTGACCGATCCAACCAGGACCGCACGGACTTGGTGGAGCAGATCGACTCCTATTTCCGGCAGAAGTATTCCGATGTCACTCCCCTGCCCGATGCACGACTCAACACTGAGAGTCCCGCCTGGGCTGTGGACCGGCTGAGTATCCTCGCACTGAAGATCTACCACATGAAGGAGCAGACGCAGCGCGACGACGCTACCGAAGAGCACAAGGCACGCTGCCAGGCGAAGCTCAACGTGCTCCTGGAGCAGCAGAAGGATCTCTCGCTGGCCATCGATCAATTGCTGGAGGACATACAGGAAGGACGAAAATACATGAAGGTTTACCGACAGATGAAGATGTACAACGATCCGAGTACCAATCCTGTGCTTTACGGCAAGAAGTGAGAACAGCTGACGAGAAGTGAGGATACCTTAGCCCTAAAAATAACATGAAAACCGAACATATACTGATTATCCGCTTTTCTGCCTTAGGTGATGTCGCCATGACGGTGCCTGTGGTCTATTCGTTGGCAAAGCAGTATCCCAACGTGCGCATCACCATGCTGTCCAAGCCGTTTGCCCGCCCGCTGTTTGAGAACTTGGCGCCAAACGTGGGATTTATGGAGGCGGACCTGGCTAATGAATATCATGGACTGAAGGGTCTCAATGCGCTCTACCGCCGTCTGACTGCCAAGAACTTCACGGCGATCGCTGATCTGCACAATGTCATACGGTCGGATTACCTGCGTATGCGATTTAACTTCGACCGCTATCGTGTGGCGCATCTCGACAAGCACCGCTTGCAGCGCCGTCAGCTGGTATCCTATAATAATAAGGTGTTGGAGCCCATACCTTCCGCTTTTGACAATTACGCCAAGGTATTTGAGCAGTTGGGCTATCCCGTACATCTGGAATTTACTTCACTGCTTACTCCTGAGCAGGCCGGACTGTCACAACTGCCGGAGGGCTATAACATCAAGAAGCCGTTTCAGCAGTGGATCGGCATCGCTCCTTTTGCCGCACACCGTGGAAAAGCCTATTCATTGGCACAGATGGAGAAGGTGGTGGCTGAGCTGACGCGCCGTCATCCTTCCTGCCGCATCTTCCTCTTTGGCGGTGGCAACAATGAGAAACAGCAGCTCGACGACCTTGTGAGCCGTCACAGCAACTGTGTGAATGCCTCTGCCGCGCTGGGTGGTATGATGAAGGAACTGGTGTTGATGAGTCATCTTGACGTGATGATCAGCATGGACAGCGCCAACATGCACTTGGCTTCTCTCGTCGCTACGCCTGTGGTGAGCGTATGGGGAGCCACGCATCCTTATGCCGGATTTATGGGATGGGGACAGAGTGAGGACAATGCCGTGCAGGCAGATCTGCCGTGCCGTCCTTGCTCCATCTATGGCAATAAGGTGTGCCGCCGCGGAGACTACGCTTGTCTGACGGGTATTCAGCCCCTTGACATCGTTGAGAAAGTAGACAGAATACTCAAGTGATTACACAATAATAACCAATAGTAGGGGCGGCCACTTTGTGACTGCCCCTACGCATTTACCGCCAAGTGTGGTAGGTGAATTGTTTATCTGGCATTTCACTCCCCTCTCCTTGGGAGAGGGGTAAGGGGGTGAGGCTTCCCCTTACTTGCTTTTCCCCGTCACTATCTTCTTGATTTCATTGAGCTTGTTGAGAGCTTCCACGGGTGTGAGATTATTGATGTCGAGACCGAGAATCTCGTCACGCACTTGAGAGAGAACAGGGTCGTCGAGTTGGAAGATATTGAGTTGCACACCGTCTTTCTTGTCCGCGATGTTTTCCATCTTGGGCTTTCCTGCCGCTCCCACTTCCGATCCTTCCTCCTCAAGCTGCTTCAAGACGGTGTTGGCACGCTTGACGATAGAGCGCGGCATACCGGCAATCTCAGCCACATGAATACCGAAGGAATGCTCTGAACCGCCCGGAACGAGCTTACGCAGGAAGATCACCTTACCGTCAACCTCCTTGACAGAGACGTTGTAGTTCTTGATTCTTGGGAAGTGCTTCTCCATCTCGTTGAGCTCATGATAGTGCGTGGCGAAGAGCGTACGGGCGTGGGCATGCTCATTTTCATGAAGATACTCCACGATAGCCCAGGCGATGGAGATGCCGTCGTAGGTGGAAGTGCCGCGTCCGAGTTCATCGAAGAGCACGAGAGAATGAGGCGACACATTGTTCAGAATATCAGCTGCCTCGGTCATCTCCACCATGAATGTAGACTCGCCCAACGAGAGATTGTCGCTGGCACCCACACGTGTGAAGATCTTATCCACGACACCTATTCTTGCACTCTCTGCCGGAACAAAGCATCCTATCTGTCCCATGAGTACAATCAGTGCCGTTTGGCGCAGCAAAGCAGACTTACCCGCCATGTTGGGACCCGTAATCATCATGATCTGCTGCTTCTCGGTGTCGAGATAGACATCGTTGGGCACATAGCGCTCGCCCAATGGCATCTGCGTCTCGATGACGGGATGGCGGCCCTGATGAATGTCGAGCACATCACTGTCGTCAACGACGGGACGCACATAGCAGTTGTCTTCCGATACCTTGGCAAAGGAGAGCAGGCAGTCGATATGCGCCAGGATGTTGGCATTGATCTGTATCTGCGGGATGAACTCCTGCATGGCCACGATGAGTTCAGAGAAGAAACGGGCTTCCAACTCCAGTATTTTCTCATCGGCACCCAATATCTTTTCCTCGTATTCTTTCAGCTCAGGCGTGATATAGCGCTCAGCCTGCGCAAGTGTCTGCTTGCGTATCCATCCTTCGGGTACCTTGTCCTTAAAGGTGTTGCGCACTTCAAGATAGTAGCCGAAAACATTGTTGAATCCTACCTTCAGCGAGGAAATGCCAGTCTTCTCCGTCTCGCGCTGCTGTATCTCCAGCAGGTAGTCTTTGCCGCCGCGTGAGATATTTCTCAGCTCATCAAGCTCAGGGCTGTATCCGTCAGCGATGACTCCTCCTTTGCTGACGAGCTGTGGCGGATCGGGTGTGATCTCCTTTTCGATGCGGTCACGCAGGCTTTCACAAAGGTTGAGCTGCTCACCGAGTCGTCTGAGACAGTCGTTGTCGGCCGTCTGACAAGCCCCTTTGATGGGCTGCACAGCCATCAGCGCATTTTTCAGCTGTACGACTTCACGCGGTGATACACGTCCCACGGCCACCTTGGAGATGATGCGTTCCAAGTCGCCGACACGGTGGAGCTGCTCGTCGATGAGCTGCCGGAAGTCGGGATGCTTGAAGAAATACTCCACGATGTCGAGTCGCTCGTTGATACGCGACACCTCTTTCAATGGAAATACCATCCACCGGCGCAACATACGTCCACCCATTGGCGTAGTGGTACGGTCGATGACGTCGAGCAGCGAAAGGCCGTCTTCCTGCATGGGCTGCAAGAGTTCCAGTGACCGGATGGTGAACTTGTCGAGGCGCACATATTTCTCCTCTTCCAGCCGCTTCAAGGATGTGATGTGGTTGATGCTGGTATGCTGGGTGAGTTCCAGGTACTGCATGATCGCACCAGAGGCTACGATGCCAGCCTTGAGATGCTCCACACCGAAGCCTTTCAGCGATTTGGTGCCGAAATGCTTCAATAGCTTTTGCCGGGCATTCTGTTCTGTAAACACCCAGTCGTCCATCTCAAAGACACAGTATTTCGTACCGAAGAACTGCTCAAAGTCTTTCTTGCGTGTGCGGTCATAGAGTACCTCCTTTGGCGAGAAGTTTCCCAAGAGCTTCTCGACGTAGTCGTATGTGCCTTCACCGGTGAGAAACTCACCTGTGGAGATGTCGAGCAGGCTCAGTCCGCAGGCTGTTTTACCGAAGTGTACGGCAGCGAGGAAGTTGTTTTCCTTGTAGTTGAGTACGTTATCGCTCATGGCAATACCCGGCGTAACCAGTTCGGTGATGCCACGCTTCACCATTTTGTCCATCTCGGAGAGCCCCTTCTTGCCTTTGATGGCGGCGCGTTTTTTCTTCGGGTCTTCGAGTTGGTCGCAGATAGCCACGCGTTTTCCGGCACGGATGAGCTTCGGCAGATAGGTGTCGAGGGCATGGTGCGGGAATCCGGCCATCGGCGTGTCGCCGGTGTTGCCGCCATTGTTGCGCTTGGTGAGCGTGATGCCAAGGATCTGAGAGGCCACGATGGCATCGTCGCCATAGGTCTCGTAGAAGTCACCACAGCGGAAGAGCAGCAAGGCATCGGGATGTTTGGCCTTGAGTGAGAAGAACTGCTTCATCATCGGCGTGAGCGCCGTATCTTTTGTAGACATATATTTAGTATAGACTTAATGAGTTTTGAAGATAGTATCAAACTCATGATCAATTACCCTTTATTGTAGAATTAGAGATAGTCAACCTTTACGACGACGACACGGATGTGCTGGTCACCGCTGTCGGTCTTCACTTTAGCAATGTGCCAGTCGCCGGGGAAGAAGAGGAAGAAGTGCTGCGGGTCGCTGTCGTAGAAGCGGGTACGCTGCACGTCATAGGCATAGTGCACGACATCGGGGCGGTAGGGCACGTTGATCTTGCTGGTGTAGTGGTCGATGAGCACGAAGCGCTCCGTGCCTTTCACGACATATTGGAAGTCGATATGATGGTGATGACTCTCAGACCGCTGCTGGCTGAGCTCCCGGTTGACGTCGTCTTCCACACTGGCGACAAGCGTAGAGCCGGGAATCGGCGTGCGTCCCTTGGGCAGTGCGAGTAAGTCTGTCTTTGCCAACCAGCTGAAGAGTGCCTTCCACTGCTCCGGATTTTTCTGATATTGTGTATAGAACTCAGCGGCGTTGACGGTGGAGTGAGGACTTGCGGCTGTGAATCCCTCACGCCAGGCACCGCTGTTCATCCAGTTCTGCGCCTCTTTGACGAAGGCTTTGTCGGCATAGTATTTTGTGTAATATCCTTGTGCATGTGTGGCTACTGTCAGCAGGCTGAGCAGCAGAAAGAGAAATGCTTTTTTCATCTGTATGGGTTGTTGATATGATTTTATTGTTGATGTGTCTATATATATAATAAGGTGTGCGGGCAAATGTAGCGGTGGACGCCTTATGAAAAGCGGTGGACGCCTTATTATAATAAGGCGCACTTAACTTAGCCTTAGAAAGACGCACGGCATGAGCATGGGGGGAGAAACGTCGTGAAAAGCGGCTTTTCAGCTTGCCGTCATAGCTTTTTCAGTCCTCACTCATTTTTTTTCTGTCTGCCGTCATGGCTTTTTCAGTCCGCCAAGTCCGGCGAGCAGTGCACGGGCGAGCGGGTTGTTGTCGAAGTTCTCCTCTTCTTTTTCCTCAGGCTCGCTGTCGAAACTATCGTCGATCTTCCTTGGGTCTTTCTCCACAACCTTATAAGCTGAGCGTCCGTGAATGCGTGTGCGTGTGAAGCCGGCGTCCTGCAAGGCGAAGCCTACGTCCTGATTGACGTGCTCACCCGGTGTCCAGTAGGGATATTCCTTCATCAGCCTGTCGATGATCGCGTCGATATATGTGGCTTTCACCTTCTTGCCCTTGGGAGGCGCAGCGTAGAGCATGGACACCATCTTCACGAGGTTGTCGGCTTCCTGGAAGGGAGAGTTCTGCACTGCCATAGCCTCACGCTCCTCGTCGGTCAGCGTATAGTCCTCGCCATTCTCCAGTTCTTCTGCAAGCTGCGCATAGAGCTGGTCATAGTCGATAGGCGTTTTGGTGTCGATGGCGTGGGTGATCTCCACACAGAAGAGATGCGCGGCACCGACAGCATCAGTCATTGGATGGAGATTGCCAGTCGTGGCGATGAAGGCCGCATATTTTTTCCGTGGTTCCCGTGTGGTGCCGTAAGGCCACCGCTGTACGGGCGTGCTGCGCGAGAAGAGATAGCGCACGGCGGGCAGCTGATCGGTATTCTCCTGATAAAACTCATCGAGCGCCACGAGCAGATGGGTGGTGACGAGCTCATGCACGTCGGCCATCTGCCGCACACGCACCTGATCGGTGTAGTAGCGTCTGAGGCTTGGCGGTAGGATGAGATTGCAGAAAGTCGTCTTGCCATAGCCGAATTGTCCCACGATGACGGGTACGATGACATCGTTTTGCGCCACGGTCAGCCCCATCCAGCGTGCCACCATCTGCAGCATCCACTTATGGAAGCGGTGCGGCCAGTCGGGATTTGAGGTGATGATGCGCTGTGCCAGTTCACCTACATAGTCGTTTCCGTCCCACGGTTCAAGGCTTTCCATCCAGCTCTTGGCGGGATTCCACTGCTCGATGATGGTCGAGTGGATGTATTGTTGCAGTTGCTCTTCAGTGAGATCAACACCCTGGCTGTTGGCCATCAACAGCAGTGTGTTCTGTGCTTCCACAGACAGCGGCTTGTATTCGGCCATGTCGGTAGGGGCATAGAGCGTTTCTCCGGTCAGCACATTGCGTCTGAGCCGGCATTGACTTTCAAGGTAGGTGAGTGCATCCATCGTCGTGATTCTATCTATAGTGCAAAGATACCAATATATTTCGAGAAAACAAAATATTAGCTATCTATGTGGTATAGAGCAGGAGACACTGTCGGCTATGGGAGTGCAAGATGTTTTGAGGGGCATAAAAAAGCAAATCCTCACCTCTCCCATTGGGAGGTGAGGATTTGTGCTAACCTAAATAACAATCTTAATTTTACCCTTAAGTGACTTAATAACCTAATGAAAACCTAAAAAAAATAATCTTAAACCTAAAAACTAAAAACCTATATGAAACAATCTACTAACCTTAAACCTATTGAACAAAAAGTGTTCAGTCTACTCAGATTATCGTTCTCACGAACTTGTTTCCTTTTGACACTGCAAAGGTAGAAAGTTTTTTATGTACGAACAACACTTTATGATGATTTTATGGGTAAAGTGTTCTTTTCTTGACCTATGTCAAACATTTGTGTGCGCACACACAGAAATATTATAAGAAATATATGCGTAACGCAAAAAGAGGCGACGTATCTTTGCAATACGTCGCCTCTTTTGCGTTCATCCCCTTGTGCCGGAACCGGTGTTTGATAACGCAATCATGTCGTTTCCAAACATTGGGGGATGGATTGAGATCTTATGATAGAGCAGATGCTACTTCTTTTCTTCCGTAGCAGGAGCTTTGGTTTCCGTAGCAGGAGCTTTGGCTTCCGTAGCAGGAGCTTTGGCTTCTGCTATGGTTTTCTTTTCCTTTTTATCCTTCTCCTTCTTGCTTGCGGTTTTGCGGGGAGCGCGTGCCGGTTTAGCTTTGGGCTTTTCCTCTTTCTCACGCAGTTTCTCGTTGGCAGCCTCAAGTTTCTCGAGTTTAGCCTGGAGTCTTGCGATCTCCTTGTCTTTCATCTCTATCTCGTCGCCCTCGTTCTTGATCGTTGTGAGCAGCGAGTTGAGCTGATCGTTGTCGATCTCAGGCGGATAGAGGCTGTTGACGCGGTTGATGAAGTCGCCGAGGATGTTCATGTAGTTGGTGAAGGCATCGAAGGGACTGGAGTAGATGCCTCGGTCGAGTCCCACGCTGCTGGGCTTTGTGGTCATGAAGCGGAAGTTGTTGCTGGCCTGCAGATAGTCCCAGTCCTGGTTGATACGCGGGTCGTTGGCGATGCGCACACGCTCAGCGACGCTATAGAGCTTGTCGAAAGCCTCACGCTGCATGGGGTTGCCGAGCCATGAGCTGACGTCGCGCTCCTCGTCGACCCAAGACAGTGTGTCGGGGACATCGAGGTTTCCTACGCTGTCGTGAGTGTTGCAGATCTCGGTAGGCGTAGAGAAGGAGATGCCGGCACCTTTGGCGAATTTCGGCAGTGCGGCCATGAAGTCAAGGATGTTTGACGACAGCGGCTGTGCGATGCCGAGGGCAGAGAGTTCCATGAAGATGTTGAAAACCTGCTCTTCCTGCGGTGCTTTGGCGATGCGGTCGATATACTGGTCGGCGAAGAGCGGGTAGCCTTCCCAGTCGCTGTTGTTGAATCTGAGGCTGATGTCGTCGCTCATGTTGACGTCGCGCAACAGAAGTTTCAACTCAGGAGCCATCGAGCAGTTATAGACATAATGGGGTGATTTCCATCCGAGCACGTGTTTGGCGCCTTCGGTAAGCATGCCTTTAAATCCGAGTTGGGCAGCTTGCAGTCCGATGTCGTCGCTGTAGATGAGTGAAGAGTTGCGGAGCACGGTAGGCTTGCGACCAAAGTAGTCGACCATCTTCTGGCACTGTTTGCGCACGTCGGCAGCGAAGCACTCACTGTCTTTGAGCGATGACAGACCGTGGGAATAAGGTTCTGCGAGAAACTCCACGCATCCCGTCTTGTTGAGCTCCTGTAGTTTGTCGAGCACTTGCGGAGCGTGTATCTCGAGTTGCTCCATTCCGACACCGGAGATAGAGAACGCGCATTTGAAGTAACCGTTGCTGTCCTCGATCATCTTTTGCAGCGTGTTGAGGGCCGGCATGTAGGAGCATTCAGCGATGTGGTTGATGGAACGCTCGTTCTCGTAGTCGTCGTAATAGTAATGATCGGTACCGATGTCGAAGAAGCGATAGCGCTTCAGATGTACGATCTGATGTATTTCGAAATATAAACAAATGGTTTTCATAATGTTGAATGTTGAGTGTTGAATGATGAATTTACTCAGTGTTGAATAATGAATTGCAAGGTGGACGGTGCGCAGCACCGTCTTACAGAACCAAGCCCACCGCTAAAGCAGCCTACCTTTAAAGTAGCCTACCGCTAAAGCAGCCTACCTCTAAAGTAGCCTACCTTTGTGTTGTAGCCCTCCCTTGTTCTTACTCTTGAAGCATTTCACTCCCCTCCCCCTTTGGAGAGGGGCTGGGGGGTGAGGCTGTTTATTATTACCACCCCAGCGTCTTTATATATAGTTCTCTGATCCATCGTCCCACTTTCTCCCAAGTGATCTGGTCCACCTCTCGTTTTCCTTCTTCTTGCAGATAGTGGAAGAGGCTTGGGTTGTGGCAGATGCTGTAGATGGAGTCAGCCAGCGCGTGGATGTCCCAGTAGTCGACCTTGATGCAGTTGTGCAGGATTTCGGCGCATCCACTCTGCTTGGAGATGATCGTCGGCGTGCCGCACTGCATGGCTTCGAGTGGCGAGATGCCGAAGGGCTCGCTGACCGACGGCATGACATAGACATCAGAGTCTTTCAGGCATTCATAGACCTGCTTGCCGCGCATGAAGCCCGGGAAGTGGAAGCGGTCGGCGATGCCCCGCTCAGCGGCCAGGTAGATCATCTGGTCCATCATGTCGCCTGAGCCTGCCATACAGAAGCGGACGTGGCGTGTGCGGTGGAGCACCATGTTGGCAGCCTCGACGAAATACTCCGGTCCTTTCTGCATGGTGATACGTCCGAGGAAGGTGACGATCTTGTCGCGGTCGGTGTGGTCGGGACGCGGGATCATCTTGTTCTCGGGTGACAAAGGATAGACGGCATTGTGCACGGTGAATACTTTGCGTGGATCCTGATGGTATTGGTTGATGACCGTGTTGCGTGTCAGGTCGCTGACGCACATGATGCAGTCGGCATGATCCATACCGTCTTTCTCTATACCGTAGACAGTGGGGTTGACATGTCCGCGTGAGCGGTCATAGTCAGTAGCGTGGACATGGATGCACAGGGGCTTGCCACTGACCTGCTTGGCAAAGATGCCGGCAGGATAGGTCAGCCAGTCGTGGGCGTGGATGATGTCGAACTCTTCTGATCGCGCCACCACGCCGGCGATGATCGAGTAGTTGTTGATCTCGTCGTGGAGATTGGCGGGATATCCACCGGCAAAGTCCATGCATCCCAAGTCGTTGACGTTCATATAGTTGAAGTCAGCGTAGATATGATCACGGAAGTGGTAGTATTCTTCGGGGCTCATCAGGTTGCCGATGCGCTGCTTGACGTAGTCGTAGTTGACATCTCGCCAGGCGATAGGCACGCAGTTCATGGCTACGATATGCGCGAAGGTGTGATCCTCGTCTCCCCAGGGCTTAGGCAGGCAGAGCGTGATGTCGACATCGCCCTGAGCGTGCAGTCCTTCCGAGATACCGAAGTTGGCAGTTGCCAGACCGCCATAGACATGAGGAGGATACTCCCATCCAAACATTAAGACTTTCATATTGGTTCCTCCTATTATTGATATTTATATTTTTCCAGTTGTTCCAGTGCTCTGAGTATCTCGGCCACGTTGGCGGCGAAGGAGATGGCGCCCCTGCCGTGGAAGGGCGGGTTGCCGTCGAAGAGCTCGGGAAGCGTACCGACGCAGTGACAGAACATCTCGTCCTCGTATCCGACCATCTGTCGTTCGATGAAGCTCAGGCGTGTGCGTTTGTATAGTTTCAGGCATGCTTCGACATAGAAGCCGAAGAGCCACGGCCATGCCGTACCCTGATGATAGGCGTAGTCACGCTGTGCCTGTGGTCCTACATACATGGGGTTGTATCCGCCACTTTTTGGCGATAGCGAGCGGAGTCCTTTTGGGGTGAGCAGTTCCTTGGTGCAGATGTCGATGATATTTTTTTTCTGTTCCTGCGAGAGTGGAGAATAGTCAAAGGCAGCGGGGAAGATCATGTTGGGTCTGACGCTCCAGTCTTGTTTGTCGCCGTCGACATAATCGAAGAGATAGCCGAACTTGTTGACGAAGGTAGTGAGGAAAGCGTCTTTAGTCTTGTCGGCTTGCTGGTTCAGGCTGGTGGCAAGGTCGTCGTGGTGAGCTTCTTGTGCGAGTTTGGCACCGAAGCAGAGTGCGTTGTACCACAGTGCGTTGAACTCCACGATATATCCTGTTCGCGGCACCACGGGGCGTCCGTTGGCGGTAGAGTTCATCCAGGTGACGGCACGCTCCGAGCCGTCGGTTTTCACGAGTCCGTTGTCGTCGACGATCAGGTTGGGATGTTTGCTGTCGGAAATATAGGAGATGATGTCCCAAACGAGCTGTCCGTATTTCTTAGCGCAACGCTCATCGCCTTCCTCCTTGGCGTATTGCTGTATGCACCAGATAGCCCACAGGGGCGCGTCGGGCTGGTTGAGCTCATATAGGTTGACGGTGAGCGGTTTCTCCTCCATGAATTCGCGGAGTCCTTTCTCTGCTGTCTTCATCACAGCCTCGAAGAATTCTGTCTCCTCGATGCTCAGTGTCAGTCCGGGCAAAGCGATGAAGGTGTCGCGTGCGCGTGCCTTGAACCATGGGTATCCGGCGAGGATATATTTCTCTCCGTTCTTGTCTTCGACGTGGAACTGATGGGCTGCGTTGATCAGGCAGTGGAAGAAATTGTCGCGTGGCGCGCGCTTGTCGGCCTCTTCCTGAAAGAGCGGTTTGAGTGTGCGCACTTTGTTCTCTGTGGTGGAGGCGGCAAAGACGATGCTTTCGCCCTTGCGGATAGGCATCTCGAAATAGCCGGGCACATAGAGATCCTCGTTGCTGGCGTATCCGCGCTCCTGCTCTTTGGGGTACTCGATGCCGCGGTACCAGTCGGGCTGGAAGACGAATTTCACCTTACGCGAGAACTGCATGTAGAGGTCGGGATAGCCCGGATACATGCAGGTTCTGATGCCGTTTTCCACCTCTGTATAGTCTTTGTTGGCCACACTGTTCTCATGTGTAAATTGTCTGACGCTTCGGAAGGCGAGGAAGGGACGGAATTGTAGTGTAGTGGCCGAGTGTGCGTCGTCGAGGGTATAGCGGATGAGCAGTCGGTTTTCATGGTGTTGAAAGACGACTTCTTTCCTGAGGATCACGCCACCAACACGGTAGGTGGTGGTGGGCACTTTGTCGCAATCAAATGATTGGATATACTTGTGCCCCATCGGGCTGTAGTTGTTGCCCTGATATTTATGCAGACCGAGGTTGAAAGCTGCCCCATGCTGGATGACACTGCAGTCGAGTGAAGAGAGCAACACATGGTTTTCATCGTCAAGTTCCGGTACGGGGACCACGAGCAGACCATGATATTTGCGAGTGTTGCAGTCTACTATCGTCGAGCATGAGTAAGCTCCCGAGCGGTTGGTTCGCAGGATTTCCTTGGGCAGGCTCTCCTGTAAATTGGTCATCAGGGCTTTTTCAAATTTTAGATAGCTCATAGTTCGCAATTAAGGTTATTATATTATTATTGATGATTGTTCTTATTGTTAGGCGCAGTGCGTAGGCTCTACGTTGACCCCAAAGTTAGTAAATTATTGGGAATAAAGCAAATAATGTAATCATTATTTTGGTAAGATGACGAAAAAATGTAATTTAGTAAACCGTTGATGATTTAGGTGTAAGTTTCTGCACGGTATTTCTCTTGCTCAAGGCTGATTGCTGTCATCTTGAACGGATCAACATTGTTGTGATGTTATTCTGCTTATTATTTACGTTTGAGCCCATCATGGAGTCTTATGATACCCTATTGGTATTTTATGATCGCTTAAGGGATCATAGGATTCGCTATGTTGATAGCGATCAGCAACAAATAAAAAATAGTCAAGGCATAGTAGCAAAGAAACATGCCTTGACATAGGGAGCGGTCCTCTTCGGGATCGCTCATTTTTTTATAGATCTTAAGCGCGTATTATCAAGAAAGATTACGCTTTCTTTTGCAGGGAATGGAGGGCGGACTGATAGATTTCGACGACCCTTTTCACTTTTTCCTCCATTGGCAGCATGGCATCGACCCAGTGGATGACCGTGCCGCGGCGCTCCATGCCGCGGAACCACGTCATCTGGCGCTTGGCAAACTGGTGGATGGCAATCTCCAGCTGGCGCACCATCTCGTCGTAGCTGAGCTGTCCGATGACGTACTCAGTGACGTATTTATATTCCAGTCCGTAGTAAGTGAGGTCTTCGACCTTGATGCCGCTGTCGAGCAGACGGCGCATCTCCTCCACCATGCCGTGGTCGAGGCGCTGATGCAGACGGGCGGTGATGCGGCGGCGGCGCTCGTCGCGGTCAATGGCCACGCCGATGACAACGCTGTCGATGGGCGGCATCTGCCGCAGCTCGGTGGGGTGCTCGAGGTTGTAGTTCTCGATCTCTATGGCGCGGATGGCCCGCTGGCAAGAGTCCACGTCGGTTTTGTTGTGCATCGTGGAGCCCGTCTGCAGTTTCAGTTTCACGAGCATGTCGGTCAGTTCGTCGAGCGTCTTATTCTCTAAACTCTGCCGCAGCTTCGGGTTCTGCGGTACGGGTGATAGCGCATAGCCCTTGAGCACCGCCTCGATATACAGGCCGGTGCCACCGCAGAGGATAGGCAGCGCACCCCGCCGCTGGATGTCGTCGTAGGCGCGGTGGAAGTCCTGCTGATACTGAAACAGATTGTATTTCGTTCCCGGTTCCGCGATGTCGATGAGATGATAGGGCACCGGCTGACCGTCGACGACATAGTCTTCGAGGTCCTTGCCCGTGCCGATGTCCATGCCACGATAGACCTGACGAGAGTCGCCGGAAAGTATCTCGCCTCCGAGCACGTGTGCCACGTGTGCGGCGAGGTCGGTTTTGCCCGTTGCTGTGGGGCCGAGGATGGTCAAGAGTTTCTTCATAGTTCTACAATCTTCCAGTCGTTGATGGTTCGCTCCTCCGATGAGAAGTTAATGCCCACCTTCACGATTTTGCGGCCGTCGGCCTCGTAAGGGATAGCATATCCGCGGTCGTCGATCTGCTTCAATGCGTCGTCGACGTTGCCGTCCATCTTCAGTTCCATGACATAGATGTGACTGTCGGTCTTAAGCAGAATGTCCATACGGCCTTTTGCGGTGCGCACTTGAGCATAGACATAGAGGTTGAGGAACGAGAACATCACGTAGAGCATGGCGGTGAAATGTCCTTCCCGTGCGGGTGCGTCCTTGAGCGTGCCCTCCTCGTAAGGGATGCCGGCAAGGAACGAGCGTGCGATGCGCAGGGCCTCGTCGATGTTGTCCTTGCGCAATGCCAGGTACATCTTACCCACGGTGATCGTCGTGAGGTTGGTGTCGCGGCATAGATAATAAGGTACGAGCGTGCGCATCATGCCCACCTTCACCTCTTCGTTGGGGTAGCCGAGCGTGTAGAGGTTGAGGATCGGGTCATAGGCCTTGATGGTGAGATAGCCGCTCTGATAGAACAGCGGCAGCACGGAGTGCATGTCCTCCGTGGGAGCGTCAAACTCTTCCGCTATAGCCTCGCTGCCCTCCAACTGCGTGATGTCGGTGTGGAACTTCTTCAGCATGTTGATCAGGAAGGTCGGTGTGCCGGTGCCAAACCAGTAGTTGTCGATTTTGTCCATCGTGATGGCATATAGTAAACTGAAAGGATTGTAGACACCTTCACTGTTTTCTGTGAAGTGGTAACCGTCGTAGCGTCGTTTCATCTCGGCAAAGATCTTCTCGTCCGTTGTCTTGTAGGTAAGACTGAGCTGATGGATGCCTTCCGCGAAATTGTCTCTGAGCTCCTGTTCGGTGATGCCGCAGATGGTGGCATAGTGGGGAACCATGGAGATATTCACCAGATTGTTGAGTTGAGAGAAGATACTCAGTTGCGAGAACTTGCTGATGCCCGTGATGAAGACAAAGCGCAGATAAGGGTCGAGATCCTTCAGTGGCGAATAGAACGACTGCAGTTCGGTGCGCATGATTTCGAGCCGCTCTTTGTCGTGGAGCACCGTGAGCAGGGGCGCATCATACTCGTCAATGAGGATGACAACCTTGTTGCCCGTCTTGGCATAGATGTTTTTCACCAAGGAGGTCAGCCTCGTTGGGATATCATCGCCTCCTACGGAAATTCCATTTTCCTTTTCAGCCCATTCCAGTTGAAAGTTGATATTGTTGTCCAAGTCTTCTATAGTTCCTTTCTTTGCCGAGGCCAGGCTGAAGTGGAGCACGGGATATTGTTTCCATTCTGTCTCCAGTTGCTCCACCTCCAATCCCTTGAAGAGTTCTTTCTGTCCACTGAAATAAGCCTTGAAGGTACTGGTGAGAAGTGACTTGCCAAAGCGGCGGGGACGCGAGAGAAACACAAAGTTGTTCTGCGCGGCATCGTACATCAGCCGCGTCTTGTCGACATAGAGAAACCCGCTGGTGCGCAGCTTCTCAAAACTCTGTATGCCTACTGGATACTTTACCATCGTTGATTCGTTTTTTATTCTATTTGCAAACTTACATAAAAAAAAGGAGACCCGCAAGTCGGATCTCCCGTTTTTTATGTAAGAGGATTCATAATTTATGTTTAACAAAGCATCAACTCAGAATATGTAACAAATCCCCCCTTAGCGACTGACTGATGTCATTTTGAGCAATTTCTCTTTGATGCCTTTCATGGTAATCACGTTAATGAAGTCACAGCCAAAAGTGGTTCTCATTTCTTTTTTATTAATTCTACCATTATATTTAGGGAGATCTTCACGTTCTGTAATCTTTCCTCTTTATGCAAGCAAATGTAGCGAACTCCGTTGCGATAGAACTTATTATTTTATGCTGTGGTTTGATTGTGGCGTTTTTGCTTTAGCTTTAGCGTATAGTATAGGGAGATGGCCACACCTATTAATATAGCGATGACGGAAGCTTCGGGGCCAAAGGAACCGCCTGTCAGCCATGTCGGACCGACGAGACGTGACATGATAATGGGATGCTGGATAAACGCCCCGGAAACCGGACAGCCGAAAACGTATCCTTCAAGATAGTTCCAGGCCCAGTGCATCCCTATCGGTGCCCATAGCGATTGATGATAGACATAAGCTACTCCCAACAGCCATCCCGACGTGACAGCTATGGCTAAGGCCGACCAGACGGTTGCCCCGTCATTGAAGATATGGGCAAAGCCAAAGATCACGGCAGAAAGGATCAAGGCCCAAGTCATGCCTATTCTGTCACAAAGCAGTCTGAAGGCGATTCCTCGGCAGATGATCTCCTCACCAATGCCGACGACGGCAAACAACAGCCAGCCGTAAAGTTGGTTCTGTATGTCGCAGTTGATCTTCTGCGGCTGATAGACGTTCAGGTAGTATAAGCTCGCCATGATGGTTCCAAAGAACAGAACAGACACTCCCCATCCTGTCAACAGTATCTTGACATCATGTTGCGGTGTGGCAAATATCTTGGCTTTGACTCTGGTATACAGCACGAGAAACTTCCTGAACGAAAGCAGCAGCACCCAGCAAGCAACCAACGCAATTGGAATCTTTGCATAGATGGTGTAATCCATCATCAAGATGGCTTCGAAGAAGCCCATGATGAACAGAAAGCAGACGATACCTATGAAGAAAAAACATATCCATTCATAGAAGTCCATCTTGTTTCTTTTGTTGTTCATATACAGATATTAAATTTCGATCTTAATGATTACCATTGGACGAGGACTGGGAAAGCTATTCCTGTCAAATTGCAGACGGCATGGGCGATGAAGCAATATCTCACATCATGGTATCTGATGAACAGATAACATAGAGGTATTGCAAAGATAAACTTGTCTACTCTTAAGAAGGGGTCTCCAAGATGGGCACAGAAAAACAATACGGAGCTACACAGAATGATAACAATAGGCTTAAAGCGACTTCTCTCCATCATGCTGACAAGCCATTTTCCCCATTGCCTCCTTGCTGAGATATATAGCAATAGTTTTGAGTTTGACGTACTGATAGCTGAGATACATGAACCCGTCGAATCGGTTTCCGTTGCCCCATGAGTTTTTTGCGATGAAGAAGCGGTGGCCTTGCCGGTCATGGGCCAGTCCGCAGAGCTCCATGCAATGGTCGTCGGTGGTGCGGAAGGTCTCGAAGGCGCGCTGCCGGTCGAACTGGTCATAGTCGGCCTTGCCGTTTTGCAGTACGGCGACGCCGCGCTGAAAGTCAAAGCCCGGCTCGCTGATGTCGCCTTCCCAACAGACGGGATGGCCGTGCTTGAGAGCATGGACGATGGTATGCATGAGCGAGTCGATAGGCACGTTGAGGAAATAGTCACGCATCTGATTGTCGGGGACTTCCAAGATGAACGGCTTGCCGAAAGGATGATGGGAGAAGCTCGTCAGCGAGAGATATTCCTCGGGACGGCATACGCTATGGGCAAACTCCAGGGGCGTGTAGCGGGCTCCCAACATCATGATGGTGCCAGGCAGATAGCCGATGTGCTCGTCGAGTGCCTTGTCGACGCGACCGTTGAGCATGCCAAGAGAAGTGCTTGCACGGGCAATCTGCTGCACTGTGCGGGCAACGACGGGATAGTCGACCGACACATTATTATAATAGCTGTCGTAGGGCAACATACCATACATTGCCATGAGATCAAAGACCATCGACGCCATGCCTCGCATCGTCACCTTGCCGTCGTTGCGGTTGAAATAGTAGTTGGTGGCCTCGTTTTTGAGTAGCATTCTGGCCATATAGTCCACCGAGAGGTGCACCGAGTCACCTTGCATGAGATGCTCCGACTCGATGGTAGCCAGCATGGCATAGACCCAGCAGAGCGGGCTGCGCCCCTGGTCGAGAACCGGTGTGGTCTTGATGACCACATCATTTCTGAACTCACTCTTCACCGGCTGACGTTTTAGAGGTCGTCCGCAGCTGATGATCATCACGAGGCCAAGCAGGCCAAAGACTATTTTCTTCATTTCAAGTGCAAAGATAAGCAATTATTTGATTACCTTTGCACTATGAATGCTAAAATAGAGGATTTTGAGATCATGGCCCCCGTGGGCTCACGTGAGTCGCTCGCTGCAGCTTTGCAGGCCGGCGCCGACTCCGTATACTTTGGTATCGGACAGCTGAACATGCGGTCGCACAGTGCCAATCATTTCGACATCAGCGATCTTCACGACATCGCGCGCATCTGCAACGAGCATGGCGTGAAGACCTATCTCACCGTCAACACCATCATCTATGACGAGGACATGGCCACGATGCACACCATCATCGACGCAGCCCGTGAGGCCGGCATTTCGGCTGTCATCGCCTCCGATGTCGCCGTGATGGTCTATTGCCGCCAGGTAGGCATGGAGGTGCACCTCTCCACTCAGCTCAACATCAGCAATGTGGAGGCACTGAAGTTCTATGCTCAGTTTGCCGACGTCAGCGTGCTCGCCCGAGAGCTGAACATGAAGCAGGTGAGCCACATCCACGATGAGATAGAGCGGCAACAGATCTGCGGCCCTGCCGGCAAGCCGGTGCGCATAGAGATGTTCTGCCATGGAGCCTTGTGCATGGCGGTCTCGGGCAAGTGCTACATGAGTCTGGCCGCTGCCGACCGCTCCGCCAACCGTGGCCAGTGTGTGCAGATCTGCCGTCGCTCTTATATCGTCACCGATGCCGAGACGGGCAATCAGCTTGAGATCGACAACAAATACGTGATGAGTCCCAAGGATCTGAAGACCATCCGCTTCCTCGACAAGATGATGAAGGCCGGTGTGCGCGTCTTCAAAATCGAGGGACGTGCGCGTGGACCAGAATATGTCTATACCGTGGTGACCTGCTATAAAGAGGCACTGAAAGCGGTACTCGACGGCACGTTTACCGAAGAGAAGAAGGACGCATGGGACGAGCGGCTCGCCACTGTCTTTAACCGCGGATTCTGGGACGGCTATTATCAGGGGCAGACAATGGGCGAGTGGAACAAGCACTACGGCTCGCTCGCCACGGAGCGCAAGCGTCTCGTGGGCAAGGTGACGAAGTATTTCTCGAAACTCAACGTGGCGGAGATTGCCGTTGAGGCTGCTCCCTTTGAAGTGGGCGACAAGTTGCTCATCACCGGCAACACCACCGGCGCGATGTATCTCGACTGTACCGAGATCCGCTACGACCTCAAGCCTGTCAGGCGGGCCGAGCAGGGATGGCTGGTTTCCATCCCCGTGACGGGAAAAGTCAGACCAAACGATAAATTCTTTAAGTTGGAGAAAGTAGAATATGAAGACGATTAATGAACTGCAGGACGAAGTCGTGGAGGAGTTCAGCGACTTCGACGACTGGATGGATAAATATCAGATGCTCATCGACCTGGGCAATGAGCTCAAGCCGCTCGATGAGAAATACAAGACCGAGCAAAACCTCATCGACGGTTGTCAGAGTCGTGTGTGGCTGCAATGCGACTTTGTCGACGGCAAGCTGGTGTTCACCGCTGACAGCGATGCGCTCATCGTCAAGGGCATCATCGCCCTGCTCATTCAGGTGATCAGCGGCCACACGCCGAAAGAGATTCTCGACGCCGACCTTTATTTCATCGACAAGATCGGGCTGCGCGATCACCTTTCTCCCACCCGCTCCAACGGTCTGTTGGCTATGGTGAAGCAGATCAAGGCGTATGCGCTGGCGTATAACATGAAGGAAAATGCATAAGCTCAGAACCATAGAGATGCACCGCCTCACGGTGGAAGAGTTTAAGGAAGCCAAGAAGCTGCCGCTGGTGGTTGTGCTCGACAACGTGAGGTCGCTCTACAACGTCGGCTCGGTGTTTCGCTCGTGCGACGCATTTCGTGTGGAAGCCGTCTATCTTTGCGGCATCACCGCTTGTCCGCCTAATGCCGAGATCCATAAGACGGCACTCGGCGGAGAGGACAGTGTCGACTGGAAATACTTCAAAAACACTGAGGATGCCGTGGCCGAACTCCAGCGTGAGGGCTATTTTGTCTACAGCATCGAGCAGGTGGAGGGCAGTACCAAGCTACAGCACCTCAGAGAATCCCTGGCCACACAGCGTGAGAAAGGCGTAGCTCAGCGCTATGCTGTCGTCTTTGGCAATGAAGTCAAAGGCGTGTTGCAAAGTGTGGTGGACATGAGCGACGGCTGTCTGGAAATACCTCAGTTCGGCACCAAGCACAGTCTGAATGTCAGCGTCACGGCGGGCATCGTAGTGTGGGAATTTGCCAAACACCTACTCTTGCAGCAGAAATGACATGAGACACTGTCCATTGATGCTTCTCCTCGCGGCAGGTATGCTCACGGCGTCCTGCGCTACCGGCAACCGTGCCGTCAACTATAGTGAAGCCCGCAACTATTTCTTTCGCAACGATGCCAAGCAACCCGCTGACCTGCTGATCATCCGCAGCCAGGCAGAGTTGGAGCAATATTTTGGTGAGGCCGCCTTTATGGGTAAGGGTGGTGAGTCGACAAAGATAGACTTCAGCAAGCATTTTGTCGTAGCGAAAGTACTGCCCGTCACCAACCATCTTACCAATATCTCGCTCCGACGTATCAAGCGCAGCGGCGATAAGTGCCTTATTTTGGTATGGCATATTGCTGTTAATGACACTTCACTGGCTTATTCCATGCAGCCCATGAAGCTGGTGGTACTCGATAAGAAATACGAGAGATACCAACTTCTCGAAAAGGTAGAGTGATTTGAAGCCAGCTATGTTCGATGCCTTGCGCACTACACGACCAAGAAAGTCTGTCGAAGTGTAGACACATGTTTTGTTGGATAAACTGACAATTTTCCGCCCTCATACAGGCGATTTTCTGAAGCAAACCATACTTTGCCCAGAAAAACGCGAATTTTGGAATGTTTTTGTAACTGTTTGATAATTAACGAACTACACTTGTAGACTGTTTTTGATGAATTCTTAGTGCAATTTTGGCATTGAAAAAATGATGGAAATCTCTGTCAAAGTACCTTTTTCATGCTGTCATCTCACTGATTTCTCATGGTAAAATCAGTGAGATGACAAGGTAAAATCAGTGAGATGACAAGGTGAAATCAGTGAGATGACAGTGAGAGGCTTCAAATCTGAGTGTTTTTCCCCGTTTTTTTCTTCA
Source organism: Hallella absiana (assembly GCF_025457485.1). Taxonomy (NCBI): domain Bacteria; kingdom Pseudomonadati; phylum Bacteroidota; class Bacteroidia; order Bacteroidales; family Prevotellaceae; genus Hallella; species Hallella absiana. The sequence goes on along the minus strand of NZ_JAMXSP010000008.1, from coordinate 66,206 downwards.
TCCTCTCTTGATGGCTTCTCCAGATTGCAAGTCCGCGATGAATAAGTTTTGTAATAAGCTTTGATGTTAATAAAAGTCGATGGCTGTCTGATAATGCATTATCAGAAATAAAAAAAAACAGGAAATATAGGGCTTATTTCGGGCAATATTTGTATTTTTGTATGGCTCCATCGGTCTGTGGAATAGCAAGTCTGCGCATGAAGGACCATGGGGCGGAATAGAAAACAAGCTTACGAAACAACAACACAGCCTTAATATGAAAGAGAAAATACTCATCCAACGCATCGAAGAAGTCACGGGCCAGCACTATGACTCGCCCAAGGATTTCGACAAGCTCAGCCAGCAGATCTTTTTCAAAACCGAGGAAATGGTCAGCCCTTCTACCTTGAAGCGCTTGTGGGGTTATATCGACAGTGCTTCCTCGCCACGCTCCTACACTCTTGACGTACTTGCCCGCTTTCTGGGCTACCGCGACTACGAGGCCTTCAAAGTCGATAATGAGCATGCCGATGTGCAGAGCGACATCACCCTCTGCGACAAAGTCTCGTGTGAGGATCTCGCTGTCGGCGACCTGTTGGAGCTCAGCTGGCTGCCCAACCGCCTTTGTCGGGTGGAGTATCTTGGCGACGGACGCTTCCGCGTCGTGGAGGCTCAGAACACCAAGCTCAGCGTGGGTGACACCTTCTTTTGCTCTTTGTTTCTGAGCCACGAGCCGCTCTTTGTCGACAAACTCATGCACGACGGCAATGGTCCTTTTGTCTATGTGGCAGGAAAAAAGGACGGAATCACCGTCAGGCGGCTCCGTCCTTCTGCGTTATAAAACCGAACTAAAAACTACACTTTCTGATAGAGGCAGTCCTCATTGTAGGGGGGGGTCCATTAATTTTGATAGAGGCTATCCTCAAAGGCGGCAAGGGCAGCCTTGGCTCCTTCGCCCATGGCAATCATAATCTGCTTGAATGGCACGGTCGACACGTCGCCTGCCGCATATACGCCTGCCGCCGACGTGCGGTTGCGGTCGTCGATGATGATCTCACCGCGCGGGGTGAGATCGACATGACCTTTAAAGATGTCGCTGTTGGGCTGTAGGCCTATCTGCACAAACACACCGTCGAGACTGATGTGCCGCATCTCGTCCTTGTCGAGATCACGCACGTCGATGCCGTTGAGGCGTCCGTTCTGCTCCGAGAGACCGACGGTCTGACTGCGGAAATGGATGTCGACATTGTGCAGTGCGCGCAGCTTTTGCTGCAACACCTTGTCGGCGCGCATCTGAGAGCCAAACTCCAGCACAGTGACATGATCGCAGATTCCGGCCAGGTCGATGGCCGCTTCCACGCCACTGTTTCCGCCGCCGATGACTGCCACGTGCTTGCCTTTGTAGAAAGGCCCGTCGCAGTGAGGGCAGAAATGAATGCCGTGACCAATGAGCTTGTCCTCACCTGTCAGTCCCAAACGGCGCCATCCGGCACCCGTGGCAATGATCACACGCGGGGCGATGAATGATTCTCCTCCTCTCACCTCTACCCGTTTGTCCTTTTCTGAAAAGTCCACACGTGTGATCCTGCGGTTGGTGTATGTGTCTATGGGATAAGCCTCCAAGTGTTTGGAGAGGTCGGCGGCCAACTGCGCGCCGGTGGTCTTTGGCACAGAGATGATGTTCTCGATGGCCGTCGTGTCGTTGACCTGACCGCCAATGCGCTGGGCCACGACGGCGACTCTCTGCCCTTTTCGGGCAGCGTAGATGGCTGCGGCTGCTCCTGCCGGACCACCGCCGAGTACCACAATATCGTAGCGACGCTCCACAGCCTCGTGTGCTGCGCTGCTGTCGGTGCCGAGATGATCCTCCAGTTCGTCGAGCAGTGTGCCGAGCTCACCGCGACCCACATGCAGCAACTCACCGTTGACATACACTGCGGGCACCGCCTGGATGTTGAGCTCGTTGACTTCCTGCTGCGCAAGTGCCCCGTCGACCATCTCGTGAGAGACATTCGGATTGAGCAGTGCCATGACGTTGAGAGCTTGCACCACGTCGGGACAGTTGGTACACGTCAGCGACACGTAGGTTGTCAGTCTGATGTTGCCTTGCAGCGACGCGATGCGTTGGCGCAGACGGTCGTCGGGCAGATTGCGCCCCTGTCCATCAGCGTTGAGCAGTGCCAGTAACAGCGAGGTGAACTCATGTCCGTTGGGGATGCCCCGGAACGCGATGCCCGTGTGCTGACCATCGCGAAGAATGTAGAAGCGAAACGCCTTGCCGCTGCGGTATTCTACAGTGATATGTGAACTGCACGAAGCCACATCCTCTACAAATTGACTGAAATGAGTGGCGTCGGCATCGCTGTCGTCGCGCTCTACGACAAATGTGAAATGAGCACTGAGATGGGCCAGTACGCTTTTCACTTGAGTGATAACATTAAGATCGAGCATAAGTTGAAATTGTAGGAATTAGAGAGTTGTGCACTTCGTGCAGTCGTAATGTTTTGCTAAAAAGCAGTGGTGCTCCTTAGAGCTTGCCTACGAGGTCGATGCTGGGCTTGAGCGTCTCAGCACCCTCGTGCCATTTGGCGGGGCAAACCTCACCGTTGTGCGAAGCTACATACTGTGCGGCCTTCACCTTGCGGACGAGTTCGTCGGCGTTGCGGCCGATGCTGTTGTCCTGAATCTCAGCCAGTTTGATCAGTCCTTCTGGGTTGACGAGGAAGGTGCCACGGTAAGCCACGCCCTCATCCTCCTTGTATACGCCGAAGCCACGGGAGAGCACAGCGAGCGGGTCAGCGAGCATAGCATACTGCAATTTGGCAATGCGGTCAGAGGTGTCGTGCCATGCCTTGTGGACGAAATGGCTGTCGGTGCTCACTGAGAAGACCTCTACGCCCATGGTCTTGAGCTCATCGTATTTGCTCTGAAGGTCCTCCAGCTCGGTAGGGCATACAAAGGTGAAGTCGGCAGGATAGAAGAAGAACAGAGCCCACTTGCCTTCGATGTCCTTGCTGCTGACGGTTTTGAAACTGCCGTTTTGGAAGGCCTGAACGGTGAACTCGGGTGCGTGCTGATTGATGATCGTTTCCATAATCTCTTGTTTTTTATTTATTTTGTGTTGTGTTGTTGTGAGGAAAAACTCTTTTGTTTGTGATGTTGTGAAGTGTTTTCTTGTTTTCTGATGCAAAGTTATGGATATTCCTTGATGATGGCAACAGACAGTGTCTATCGCATCATAGATAAAATCTATACCAAAGGATAAGTGATTGTTTATCAGTATCCTATTTTGTCATAGACAACCTGCGGCTTTTCTCATTTCTTGCTCCTGCCTCACATTTTGCACCTTTGATTTTGTTTTGTGGATTGATTTGTGTAACTTTGCATGTAGTATGCCCTATTTATAATAAGGTGTAAGCCAAAGAAACAATAAACAAGATATAATATACACATGGACTACAATTTCAGAGAGATTGAGAAAAAGTGGCAGAAAGAGTGGGTCGACCATCAGACCTACAAAGTCACAGAGGACCCTAACCGTCCGAAATACTACGTGCTCAACATGTTCCCTTACCCTTCCGGCGCGGGACTGCATGTAGGTCATCCGTTGGGATACATTGCCAGCGACATCTACGCCCGCTATAAGCGGCTCAACGGCTTCAATGTTCTCAATCCTATGGGATATGACGCTTACGGACTGCCCGCTGAGCAGTATGCCATCAAGACCGGTCAGCACCCAGCCATCACCACCGAGCAGAACATCAACCGCTACCGCGAGCAGCTCGACAAGATCGGCTTCTGCTTTGACTGGGACCGTGAGGTGCGCACCTGCGATCCGCATTACTATCACTGGACACAGTGGGCTTTCGAGAAGATGTTCAACTCTTACTACGACAACGACCTGAAAAAGGCACAGCCCATCGACAAGCTTATCGCGCATCTCGAGAAGCAGGGTACGGAAGGACTCAACGTGGCGCAGGGCGACGACACCGTCAGCTTCACCGCTGAAGAGTGGAATGCCATGGACGACAAGCAGAAGAGCGACGCGCTGATGAACTACCGCATCGCCTACAAGGGTGAGACCATGGTCAACTGGTGCGCCGGACTGGGCACCGTACTGGCCAACGACGAGGTAGTAGAGGGCGTCAGCGTGCGCGGCGGCTTCCCCGTGGTACAGAAGAAGATGAGCCAGTGGTGCCTGCGTGTCTCCGCTTACGCTCAGCGTTTGCTCGACGGTCTTGACACCATCCAGTGGAGCGACTCCATCAAGGAAACGCAGAAAAACTGGATCGGACGCTCGGAAGGTACCGAGGTAGAGTTCCGGGTGAAGGACTCCGACGTGAAGTTCACGATCTTCACCACCCGTGCCGACACCATGTTCGGCGTGACGTTTATGGTACTCGCCCCAGAGTCTGACTATGTCAGCCAGGTGACTACTGAGGCGCAGAAAGCCGAGGTGGACAAATATATCGACTATGTCAAGAAGCGCACCGAGCTGGAGCGTATGTCCGACCGCAAGGTCACGGGTGTGTTCACAGGCTCTTACGCCATCAACCCGCTTACGGGCGATGCCATTCCTATCTGGGTTTCGGAGTATGTGCTTGCCGGATACGGTACGGGTGCCATCATGGCCGTGCCGGCTCACGACAGCCGCGACTATGCCTTCGCCAAGCACTTCAATTTGCCTATCATCCCGCTCATCGAGGGTGCCGACGTGTCGGAGGAGAGCTTCGACGCCAAGGAGGGCATCGTCACCAACTCGCCGCAACAGGGCAAACAAGGCCTCGACGGCTTCTCGCTCAACGGTCTGACCGTGAAGGAAGCCATTGCCGCTACGAAGAAATTCGTCACCGAGAAGGGTATCGGACGCGTGAAGGTCAACTACCGTCTGCGTGACGCCATCTTCTCTCGCCAGCGCTATTGGGGTGAGCCTTTCCCTGTCTATTACGACAATGGCATCCCTCGCATGGTGCCCGAAGAGTGTCTGCCTATCGAGTTGCCCGAGATCTCAGAGTATAAACCTACCGAGAGCGGTGAGCCACCTTTGGGCCGTGCTAAGAAATGGGCATGGGATACCGTAAACAAACAGGTGGTGGAGAACGCCAAGATCGACCAGAAGACAGTCTTCCCGCTCGATCTCTACACCATGCCGGGCTTTGCGGGCAGCAGCGCTTACTACCTCCGCTACATGGATCCCCACAACGATGAGGAGCTTGTCTCGAAGAAGGCTGACGAATACTGGCGCCATGTCGACCTCTATGTGGGCGGCACGGAGCACGCCACCGGCCACCTGATCTACAGCCGTTTCTGGAATAAGTTCCTCCATGACTACGGCGTGAGCTGTGAGGAAGAGCCGTTCCAGAAGCTCATCAACCAAGGCATGATTCAGGGACGAAGCAACTTTGTCTATCGTGTGGGTGAGCTCAGCACTGCCGACAAACCGGTGTTCGTCAGCTACAACCTGCGCAAGAACTACAAGGAAGTCACCCCGATCCACGTATGGGTCAACCTCGTAAAGAACGATATCCTCGACATAGAGGCCTTTAAGCAGTGGAGCCCTGAGTACAAAAATGCCGAGTTCATCCTTGAAGACGGCAAATATGTCTGCGGCTGGGCCATTGAGAAGATGTCCAAGTCAATGTATAATGTGGTCAACCCCGACGACATTGTGCGTGACTATGGTGCCGATACGCTCCGTCTCTACGAGATGTTCCTCGGTCCGGTTGAGGCCAGCAAGCCTTGGGACACCAATGGCATCGACGGCTGCTTCCGTTTCCTGAAGAAGCTCTGGAGCCTGTTCTGGGAGAACCGCACCGACAAATGGCTCGTCGACGACGCCGAGCCTTCGAAGGACAGCTTGAAGAGTGTGCACAAGCTCATCAAGAAGGTGACCGGCGACATCGAGGCTTTCTCCTACAACACGAGCATCTCTGCCTTCATGATCTGTGTCAGCGAGCTCGGTCAGCAGAAGTGTCACAACCGTGAAATGCTTCGCGACGTGGTCATCCTCATCGCGCCCTTCGCTCCCCATATCGCTGAGGAACTGTGGCATCAGCTGGGCGAGAAGGGTTCGGTATGCGACGCACAGTGGCCCAAATGGAACGAGGCTTACCTGCAGGACAATGAGTTGCAGATGACGGTCAGCTTCAACGGCAAGGCACGCTATCAGAAGATGTTCCCCGCCGATGCCTCTAAAGACGATATCCAGCAGGCTACCCTCGACGACGAGCGCAGTAAGAAGTATCTCGATGGCAAGCAGATCGTCAAGGTCATCGTCGTGCCCAAGAAGATTATCAATATCGTTATCAAATAGTCTATGACCATTGATCATCGTATCATATACAACGAGGCTAAGGATTATGTAGGCATAACCCTTGGCCTCGTCTTGTATGCTGCCGCCTTCACCATCTTTCTCCTGCCCTACGAGATCGTCACGGGCGGCGTGACTGGTATGTCGGCTATCATCTACTACGCTACGGGGTTTAAGATTGAGAACACCTACATGATCATCAACCTCGCCCTGCTTGTCGTGGCGCTGAAGATTCTTGGATGGAAGTTTTTAATGAAGACGATCTATGCTATCTTCACGCTGTACTTCCTCTTGAAGTTCGCACAGGTGCTCATGCCGATGGATGCTGCGGGGCACTATGTCAAGATTCTCGGACCGGGACAGGATTTCATGTCGCTGCTCATCGGCTGTTGTTTCACAGGATCGGCCTTGGCAATCGTATTCCTCAACAACGGGTCGACGGGTGGAACAGACATCATTGCCGCCTGCGTCAATAAATATCGCGACGTGTCGCTGGGCCAGGTGCTCATGGCTGTGGACTTCTGTATCATCGGCTCCTGCTTCTTCTTCCCTCAATTCGGCGACTTTCTCGACCGCGCCCACAAGGTGGTGTTTGGTTTCTGTACCATGGTGGTGGAGAACTTCATGCTCGATCATGTGATGAACATCCAGCGGCAGAGTGTACAGTTCATGATCTTCTCAAAGAAATATCAGGAGATCGCCAACGCCATCGGCACGCAGATGGAGCACGGCGTGACGATCCTCGACGGACACGGATGGTACACGGGACAGGACATGAAGGTGCTCTGTATCCTTGCCAAGAAAAACGAGAGCGTAGCTATCTTCCGTCTCATTAAGATGATCGACCCGCAGGCTTTCGTCAGCCAGAGCTCGGTCATCGGTGTGTATGGTGAGGGCTTCGACCGCATTAAGGTCAATGTGCCTAAGAAACTCAAGAATAAACAGAATCTTTTCGACATTCCGCCTGCCGAAAATGGCCAGACGGATAACAACCAAACAGATAAAGCATGAAAATCGTTTTTGCTACCAACAACCAGCATAAGCTGCGCGAGATACGTGAAATCCTTGGTCCTGACTTTGAGATCGTCTCTCTCAGTGACATTGGATGCCATGAGGACATTCCCGAGACTGGCAACACGCTTGAGGAGAATGCACACCAAAAGGCAGAATATATCTTTGACCACTATCATCTCAACTGCTTCGCCGACGATACAGGACTGGAAGTGGAGGCTCTCGGCGGTGCGCCGGGCGTGCACTCCGCCCGCTATGCCGAAGGCACAGACCACGACAGTGAGGCGAATATGGCGAAACTCTTGCGAGAGCTCGACGGTAAGGACAACCGCCAAGCGCGCTTCCGCACGGTCATCTCGCTGATCACCATGGAGGGCGACAACCCGGTGTGCAGCCGCGAATATCAGTTCGAGGGTGAGGTGCGCGGACGCATCGCTACCGAGAAACACGGCACCGAGGGCTTTGGCTATGACCCGCTCTTCATCCCCGACGGCTATGACAAGAGCTTCGCCGAGCTGGGCGAGGAGATCAAAAACACCATCTCGCATCGCGCTAAAGCCGTCGAGCAGCTCGCCGTGCACTTGAAAAGCGAGATGCTATAATAGTTTTTTATAGAAGAGATAGAGGCTATAGTTTCTATAGCTTCTATAGTTTCTATAGTTTCTATAGCTTCTATAGAGTCTGTCTTTAACGCCCTTCAATCGATTCCACCATGAGCAAGTATCGCCTGCTTCTTTTCATCCTGTTCTTTCCACTCCTGCTCCATGCTCAGTGGAAAGCCTATCTGAGCTACTACGACCCTACCGAAATCGTGGAGGGCGAGGGAAAAAACATCTATGTGCTGGCCTCTGGCGGCCTTTATCGCTACGACCGAAGCGACCAGAGCCTGACAACATACGACAAAACTACGGGACTCAGCGACTGCGGTATCACACACATTGGCTGGTCGCAGAAAGCCAAAAGGCTGGTTATCGTCTACGACGACTATAACATCGACTTGCTTGCGCCCAACGGTGAGGTGGTGAACATAGCCGACTATCAGAACTATTCCACCACAGACACCAAGACGGTCAACGGTGTGGATGTCAATGGCAGCATGGCGTATCTCTCTACAGCCTTCGGCATCGTGGCACTCAACGTGGCCGATGCTGAGGTCACCAACACCTACAGACTGGGCTTCTCGGTCAACTACGCCTATGTCAAGGACGGGTATCTCTATGCCGCCAGTGCTGCCCGTGGACTCTACCGCGGCAGGCTGACCGACAATCTCCTCGACAAAGCCAACTGGACGCGCGTGGGGGAATACACGGCTAAGCCCGGCACGGTATCGGAAGATCTCAAGGCTCTCGTCAAGACACTGCAACCCGGTGGACCAAGATACAATTACTTTGGATTCCTAAAAATGCACGATGGAAAACTCTACAGCTGCAATGGTACGGTGGAAATCAATCCGGGATGCGTACAAGTGCTGAGCAACAACGAGTGGTCTTTCTTTCAGGACGACATGGCGACGAAGACTGGGATCAAATATCAAGATGTCTACTGCCTGGATATTGATCCACGGGACAATACTCATGTGATGGCCGGATCGCGTGAAGGACTCTATGAGTTTCGTGACGGACAGTTTGTGAAGCTGTGGAACGACCAGAATTCTCCCATCGAGAGTTTCAATAAGAAAAGCAAGGACTATGAGTTGGTTTATGGAGTGATGTATGACAAGGAAGGCAATCTTTGGGCACTGAACAGTCAGGCTCCCACACAGTCGATTCTGGAATACACAAAAGACGGCGAGTGGAAGTCTTTTCCTCATGAGGAACTGATGAAACTTAAATATCTGTTTGCCCAACCCCAGAGTCTCGGCATGCTGAAAGGACTGATGACCGACAGTCGCGGTCTGGTATGGTTTGTCAATGATCACTGGACCGTGCCCTCATTCTATGCCTATCAGACTGGGACCAATACGCTCAACAGCTATCAAGGGCCTTTTGTCAACGAGGATGGTACTTCACTGAATTTCACCTCTTGTCAATGTATTACAGAGGATAAAGACAACAACATGTGGATTGGAACTCCTGCAGGACCATTTATGATTGAAAGCAATCAATTGGGAGAAGCTAATCCTATTCTCACTCAGGTGAAGGTGCCGCGCAACGATGGAACTAACTATGCCGACTATTTACTCTCTGGAGTAAACATCAAGAGCATAGTCGTGGACAAGGACAACCGCAAGTGGTTTGGCACCAACGGGAATGGTCTCTACCTCATCGCTGCTGACAACATCACGACGTTGGCTCACTTCACCAAAGCCAACAGCAAGCTGCTGTCTGACAATATTCTTTCTTTAGCGCTTAACGACGCTACGGGAGAACTCTTCATCGGCACGGACCAGGGATTGTGCTCTTATAGCGGAAACATCAGTGATTCCAGCAATGGCATGACTAAGGACAACGTGTGGGCTTACCCTAATCCTGTGAAGCCCGACTATTCTGGTGCCATCACCATCACCGGATTGGAGAATGGAGCCAGCGTGAAGATTGTCACGAGCAACGGCGTGCTGGTCAACGAAGGCACTGCCAGCAATGGTGAATATAAATGGTATGGCATCAACAGAGACGGCAAGCGGGTAGCCAGCGGCGTCTATATGGTGGAAGTGGCAACCAGCGAAGGTGAGAAAGGAGTGGTATGCAAAATAGCTATTGTAAGATAAGTATTGCATTCTTCTTCTTCCTTTTAGCGATATTGCTCTTTGTCGGCTATACGCCTACAAACGACGGTGACGGATACATAGAGTATGCGCTGATGTCGCTAAAAGACGGGCAGCCTTATCCATCGCACTCCACGATTATGGGGCAGTCTTTTATTTGGAACATTGGACAAATCAATCTGATCGCCCTCTCGCTATGGCTGACACGTAGCATCGTGCCCGTGCTGGTGCTGATGTGTGCCCTGAAGGCAGCGACAGCTTACGTCATTGCGCGGATTGCAGAATTGCTTTTCAACCACCGCACAGGACTCATTGCCATCCTGCTGTATATTGCTTATCCCAACAACTGGGGGCAGAGTACCATGCTGCTATCCGAAATTCCCTCTGTTGCGTTTGCCCTTACGGCTTTGTTTCTCACTTTGAAATACAACCGCGCAAAGGCGTGGATAGCGGCAGGCCTCTTGTTTGCCATCGCCACGTGGATCCGCCCCATCTCTCCTATTTACATCGGTTCCGCGCTTCTTTATCATCTTTTCTTCTATCGCAAACAGATTCTTAAACGCTATGCTTGTGTCGTGGGAGGCTATGCAGCCTTGCTCTTTGCCTTTGGCTCTTCTTGTTATCTACGTACAGGCTATTTCCTTACGCAGCCCACCACAGTGTGGTTTAACTTTGTGGAAAACACCTATGAGAAGAGCACAAAGGTGGACTACAGTCGGTCCGCTTACCCTAAAGGCACAGCACGCTACATCGCTAACCGTGAGAAACTTACGGCTCTGCAATGTCGCAACATCTGGAGGCAGCGCTCTCTGCAATGGCTCGGCAACCACAAAATTGCTTATCTGAAGAAAGTGCCCGGGCGCCTCTTCTGGATGTATTACGAAGACATTGATAACATAGCGGCGTTTTTGAAGGATAAGCAGCGCGCCGAAAACAACTATGTCACGCTGCCTGTCACCTCCATAGCGCATCAGATCAACAGTCTCTCGTCGATTCAGTATTTTGCGCTTGTCAATGAAATCTTTTATCTCATCATCGTTTTGATGGCTGTAACGGCGACGGCGCAGTTGCTACTGAAGAGAGAATATCGCAGCACTTTCCTGCCTTTGTTCATCATTGTCGCCGGTTCTTTAGCCTTGGTACTGGTTTCTCATGGTGAGACCCGCTTCAAGGCTCCTTTCATGCCTTTCTTGTTTATGTTGGCAGCAAGTGTGTCTGTCAGGATGCGGAACACCTAAATCGACGATGTCGGATGATGGTCGTATGATGTAGATTTCGTGACAAAATACCTTCAACTTTCTGTTGCATTCCAGAGAGCGAAGAAGACTGATGATCACTGAAAACAGCGTTCAAAGTCATAAAAAACCGTCGTGAAAACGTCATTTCAGTGAGATGTAAGGTAGAAAACGGTACTTTCATGCGATGAAAACGGTGATTTGACAAGGTCAGAAAGGCACTCTGAGCAAAAATTCTCTAGAGAATTTTTCATCAAAAAGCCTTTCTGACAATCTCGGAAAATGTTCGTTTTTCGGAAGTCTTTGTTAATCAGGTGATTACAAAACCGCGCTATTTTCGCGAAAATCGGAGCAAGAGGCATGTTGTTCGCAAAGGATCGATTCTCAGCGCCCGTTTTTTGTCAGTTTACCCGACAAATGTGCGGAATCGCCTTTGTTGCTTGTGCCATAGCATCGTACCTTTTTTAAAAGAAAGTCACACAACCCACAATGCAAGTCAAAAAGATTTTGTAATTTTGCATAATTATCATTTGTAGAAATCATATAATCAAGCAGAGATGAACAATAATATGAATTATCTCGATAGAAACGAGTTTAACTTTGAACCTTCTGACGCAGTAAAGGAAACCTTTAAGAACTTTGATTTGAAGAAGTTCTGCTTCTACACACGTATCTATGACGAAGGTAAGAAAAGTATCTTCTCGGAATTTCTATCTCATCTTTATGACATAGATGAGAAGCAAATCGTACTGGGATATGGCGCTGAAGACCTGCTGAAGAAGGCTGTGCACTTTTTCCTTACTGAAGGAGGCTCAAAGACGATGCTCATTCCTAAGTTCTCGTGGTGGTACTACAAGAATATCGCATCTGAGGTCTGTGGCACTACAATCCAGTATCCGGTCTATGAGGAGGGCAACACCTTCAAGTATGACTTCGACGGACTCAAGGAAATGGTAGAGTGTTATCAGCCTAAGATCCTCCTGGTGGCATCGCCCAACAATCCTACGGGCAACACGCTGACCGCCGAAGAGATGGAGCGCCTCGTGGAGATGGTGCCCGAGGATACGGTCATTCTGGTCGATGAGGCTTACGCAGCCTTTGTCTCTACTGACTCGTCCTATATCAAATCGCTGACAGAAAAGCACGATAATATTGTCATCTGCCGCACACTCTCCAAGTTCTACGGCCTGCCCGGACTGCGCATGGGCTTCGGTTTTGTGGGCAAGGGCAAGGAGATGGAGCGCTTCTGCAAATATGCCAATATGTATCTGGGATACGACCGACTGTCAGAAGAACTCGCCATTGCCGCACTGAAGAGCGATGCGCACTACCGCCAAATAGCACAGGTGATGCAGGAAGCCCGCACGATGTACGAAACCGAGCTCGGCGCGCTGCCTGGTTTCAAGGTCTACAAGAGTGGAGCCAACTTTGTGCTTATCAAGTATCCTATCGTGCTCAAGGAACGTCTGCAGGAGGCTTTCGCCCAGGAAAGCTATAAGGTGAAGTTTATGAACGAGCCCGACATCAACGAGCACATGCGCATCACGCTCGGAAGAAAAGAGCAGAACCGCACCGTATGCGACACCATCCTTAAAATCGCCAAACAGCTATGATTGCCGTCATTTTAGCCGCCGGCATGGCCACACGCCTCAGACCGCTCACCGACAGATGCCCGAAGTGCCTGCTGGAAGTGGGCGGGAAAAGCCTGCTACAAAGGTCGCTCGATGCCTTGATGGAAAACGGCATCAGGATGTTTGTGGTCGTTACGGGCTATAAAGGTGAGATGATTGAAGGGTTTATCCGTGACCATTATCAGGAACAGATAGCACGCGGTGACGCTGCTTTCAGATTCATCGACAATAAGGACTACGCCACCACGAACAATATCTATTCGCTTTGGCTCGCACGGCCGGAGGTCGACGGGCGTGAGTTTCTGCTTCTCGACAGCGACCTGCTCTACGACAGCAAGCTCATCACAGTGATGCTCTCGCAGCCTGGCGCCGCGCTCTCCGTCAACCGGCATCCATTGGGCGAGGAGGAGATGAAGGTGGTTGTGGACAACGACCATACCATCGTGGCCATCAACAAGACCTGCAACCCCGCTGAGGCCTACGGTGAGTCGGTGGGCGTGGAGAAGTTCTCGGTTGAGTACTCGACAGCACTGTTTCGGGAACTCCGCAAGATGATTGTCGATGAAGGGCTCAGCAATGTGTTCTATGAAAAAGCCTTTGAACGGCTCATACCGCAGGGACACGCTTTCCGCATGGTCGACACCACAGACATCTATTCCACAGAGCTCGACACCATAGAAGACTTTGACAAGGCTAAGGAAGACAATGGCAAACTATGACATAAAGGTATTGCACAAGCGTATCCTGAAGGTGCTGGAACTGGTAGACAAGACCTGCCAGACCCATGGACTGACCTATTATATTTGGGCGGGAACGATGATTGGAGCCGTGAGACACCACGGCTTCATCCCTTGGGATGATGACATCGACATAGCCATGCCACGCGAGGACTACGACCGGCTGATTGCACATTGCCGGGAATGGCTCCCTGAACCGCTGGAGATGATTTGCGCTGAAGACGACAGCACCTATCCGCTGCCCTTCGCCAAGATTCAGGATGCCTCCACAACGCTCATCGAGCGTAAGCACATGGATTACGTGGGTGGCATCTATATCGATGTGTTCCCCATCGACGGCGTGCCCAATGGATGGTGCCGGCGCATGCTGCACTTCGCACGCTATGAATACTACAAGCGGGTGCTGTATCTTCTCTTCCGCGATCCTTATAAGCATGGACATGGTCCCAACTCGTGGGTGCCGTTGCTCTGCCGAAAGCTCTATACGCTCGGTGGCGTCCAAGCCAAGATAAGACAGCTGCTGAGGCAATATCCTTTCGCCTCCTGCAACCTCGTGGCTGACTACGACGATGGCTCTAAAGGCACCATGAGAAAGGAAGTCCTCGGCAAGCCCACGGACTATGCTTTTGAGGATGCTACTGTCAAAGGGGTAGAGGACTACGACCACTATCTGAGCAACAAATATGGCGACTACATGACCATACCGCCTAAAGAGCAGCAAAGACAGCATCTGTTCTATTACCTCGACTTTGAACATCCCTATGCTACTTTCAAGGGCTTGGGGAAGTGAAAAACGTGAAAGCCCTGCACCTTTCTGAAGCTTTTTTGTTATCTTTGCATCAATAATCAACAACAATAACGTAAGCATACAATACTACATACATGGGAAAAATTATTCTGACAGGTGACCGCCCAACGGGCAAACTCCACCTGGGACACTATGTGGGCAGCCTGCGCCGTCGCGTGCAGCTGCAAAACGAAGGAGATTACGACCGCATGTTTGTCTTTATGGCTGACGTGCAGGCGCTCACCGACAATGCCGACAACCCGGAGAAGATCCGGCAAAACATCGTAGAGGTGGCTCTCGACTATCTCTCTGTGGGACTCGATCCGAAGAAGTGTACGCTCTATATCCAGAGCCGCATCCCTGAACTCGCCGAGCTCACCACGTATCTGATGAACATTGTCACCGTGAGCCGCGTGCAGCGTAACCCAACGGTGAAGACAGAGATCAAGATGCGCAACTTCGATACCAACATCCCGCTTGGCTTCTTCTGCTATCCTGTCTCACAGGCTGCCGACATCGCCGCCTTTAAGGCTACCACCGTACCGGCCGGCGAAGATCAGGAACCAATGTTGGAGCTCACCCGTGAACTGGTCAACCGCTTCAACCAGATCTATGCGCCCGTGCTCGTAGAGCCGCAGATCATGCTGCCTGAGAACGCTACCGCACGCCGTCTGCCCGGTACCGACGGTAAGGAAAAGATGAGCAAGAGCCTCGGCAACTGCATCTATCTCTCCGACGACGCCGACACAGTGTGGAAGAAAGTCAAGGGCATGTACACCGATCCTACCCACCTCAATGTCTCTGATCCCGGTCATGTGGAGGGCAATGCCGTGTTCACTTATCTCGATGCCTTCTCTACGGATCAGGACTTCGCCGACTTCTGGCCTGAGTTCAAGAACCTTGATGAGCTGAAGGCTGCCTATACAGCAGGTGGCATCGGCGACATGAAGTGCAAGAAACTGCTCAACAATGTGCTTAACCGCATTCTCGACCCGATCCGTGAGCGCCGCGAGGAGTTGGAGAAGGACATCCCTGCTATCTTCGACATCCTGAAGAAGGGATCTGACGATGCCCGTGAGGTGGCTGCCAAGACGATGGACGAGGTACGCCGCGCCATGCGCATCGACTATTTCGAGGACGCTGAACTGATCCGTCAGCAGCAGGAGAAATTCAACAGTGCGAAATAAGATACTGCTTTTAGACCACCAAACACCGACAAGATGTCCCGAACGTTTGGTGGTCTGAAAGAAATCCCGTATCTTTGCAAACGTCTTATATGCCGGCCACCCTATCAGCGGGACGGCAGTGCGAATACTGAGCACTAATATATATAAGGTGTGGCTATATATATAATAGGGTAGAGCCCTATATATAATAAGGTGTATAGGACCGTGTCGCTCTCATAGTTCAATGGATAGAACGTAGGTTTCCTAAACCTTTGATCTGGGTTCGATTCCCAGTGAGAGCACTCTTGTTTCTAATAAACTGCTGATACAGAGAAAAGATTGGGCTTAGCAGAGTCAGTAAATAGGAGGAGGGGGAAAGTTGTGCCATACATGGTGCAAAACTATTTTTTGCGTATTTTACAAACACTTTTCTTGCTTTTTATCAATATTATGCTTATTTTTGCAAGTAATAAATACCAAAGTGACGAATATGATGAAAATAGCAAGACTATTATTTACTTGTCTTCTTCTTTTGATCGCTTCGGAGAAGTCGTTTGCGGTTTACAACGAAACGATATTTACATCAAAGACAATACCTTTAAAAGGTACATCAGCGGTTGTTACCTTTCAAAAGAATAATGGTACGAGTAAACCTCAAAAGACATCAAATAATAGTATAAGGCTATATGGTAAAGGTACCCTAATCATTACTCCCAATGATGATTTCGAGCTCACAAAGATCGATTATTATTACAAGATAAATAAATCTAATGGTAGTTCGCCAGTTCCAACCCTAACGTCAACTGATGGCTCTTTTCAAAGTACTTCTTTCGGAGGTTCATGGACAGGAAGTACAACACAGCCTATTATACTTCTTTCTGATGGAACTAAAGGAAATATAGAGTTTTCTCGGGTGATAATCACTTTTGATTATCGTAATGGCAAGCAAGATACTTACACATCATTTGTCACAAAGGAATTTACCCTCCGTATAGGTAGAGACAACTATGCAACCTTTAATGGTCAAAAGGCAAAAACAGCCCCTGACGGGTTGCCGTTGATTTACTCTTCTGACAATGAGAGCGTGGCAATGGTGGACACGATGACGGGGGCAGTAAGGCTAAAAAACAATTTGGGCACCGCCACCATCAAATCTTCTTTCGCCGGTAATGATTCCTTAAACCCTTCCTCTGACAGTTATAAGATCATTGTTAATCCTTATCATGAAGGGACGGCAGAAAGTCCTTATTCCGTTGCGGAGATCTATGCTCTTCGGGATGCCAAAAGGTATATTCAGGAAGGAGATTCCATATATGTAAGCGGATTTATCACAAAGATAAAGAGTATCGCAGGCGGAATGATCACCTATTATATATCTGACGACATCTCCGCGCAACAACAACTTTTGGTTTATGATAATTGTAATTTCAATAAAACGAAATTCAAAAGCATAAATGATCTTGCCGTTGGTTGGTTTGTAACAATAAAAGGGAGAAATAGAGTCATTGGTACTACCCCTCAGATACGTGGGGGATATGTTACTAAGATTTCTAAAGACGCTGTTAACTCTCCCATAATCTCAGGTTGTACGGCATTCCTTGACAGTTCGTTGGTGACGCTCAGCGCTGACGAGGCAAAGGCGAAAATCTATTATACCACAGACGGATCAGAGCCGACAGAGCTCAGCGCAGAATACGCGGCTCCATTTTTATTGGGTGCTTCTGCCACTGTAAAGGCTGTTTCCTATTTCAATGGTGAAAAGAGTATAGTGGTATCACAGGAGTTTAAGAAAGTGGGGAAAAGCGAGTTGGTCACTGTCGCGGATGCGCTAAAAGCAGCAGACGGCGCGAGGGTATACGTCAGGGGAACTGTAGCGAGGACAGAGAAATATAGTGGCGAGAGTTCTCTTAATTACTATATCAATGATACAGAAGATGTCAGTAATGGCATAAAGGTTGATAATGGAAAGTATCTTCAAAACACTGATATCGTCAGCGCGTTTCAAATTGTCCGCGGTGATGAGGTGTGTGTGGCCGCTAAGGTAGGAGACAGTGAAGGAGTCAAGGTGCTGAAAGCCCCGCAACTGATGAGCATCGCCAAGTGTAAGGATCAGGCTCAGGTGAGCACAGCCGGGTGGGCAACCTTTGTCAGTCGGCGACCTGTGGACTTCTCCTATACTCCAGCCATCAGCGCTTATATTGTCAATTACAGTGCCGATGATAATAATGTGACGCTCTCGCCGGTCACGGCCATTCCCGGCAACATTGCGGTAGTTGTCAAGGCTGAGGCTGGAACATATACGCTGCAATATGGTAATGAAAACACTACAGTAGGGGTCAATGACCTGGCATTCAGTGATACGAGTAAAAATGTAGACAAGGCCTTCAATATCTATGTACTTGCAAAACAAAACAACGGTTGTGGCTTCTATCCCGTGAAGGCCAACACCACTATAGCTCCATTCAAAGGTTATCTTGCGATCGGCCATTCTTCCAAATATAGGGCCAAACCTTATTATGCCATAGACACTACAACAACGAGCATTGCAAATCCTGTTTATAAACCTAAAAAAATGGAAGATGCGCGCTATAATCTTTTCGGACAGCGTGTCAATACCAATTATAGAGGACTGGTCATCGTAAACGGCCGCAAAGCCATCAGCAAGTAAACATCTTAATATGGCGTACTATGAAGACAACTTATATGAAACCTGCCATTAAAATCAAATATATAGAAACGGAAGGAGATCTACTGGCTACGTCTAATAATAATTTCGTTCAGACAAACGCGGGATATGGAGGGTATGTAGGTGATGTAGATGTAGTGCTCCTTATGGAGTTAGATTCGGAAAGTTTGTGTGATTTCGAATCAGCTTTGCAAAAAAGTGGTATAAACATTTGGCTATGTCAGTCACAAATCATAACTTTGCCATCGGAAAACACACACCTTAAATGTAAGTTACAATCGTATGGCAGAAAAAGTAGAAGTAAAAGAGTTGGAAGACGTAGTGGTCCGCTTCTCGGGCGACTCCGGCGACGGCATGCAACTGGCCGGCAACATCTTCTCCACCGTGTCCGCTACTGTGGGCAACGGCATCTCCACATTCCCGGACTATCCCGCTGACATCCGCGCCCCGCAAGGCTCGCTCACCGGTGTGTCGGGCTATCAGGTCCACATTGGCGAGGGCAAGGTCTATACCCCAGGTGACAAATGCGATGTGCTCGTGGCCATGAATGCCGCCGCGCTCAAGACACAATATCAGTATGCCAAGCCCCAGGCTTGCATCATCATCGACACCGACTCCTTCGGTCCCGTCGACTTGAAGAAGGCCGACTTCCACAGCGATGACTATCTCGGCGAGATGGGCATAGACCCCGATCGCGTCGTGGCATGCCCTATCACACGCATGGTCAAGGAGTGCCTGGCCGACGACGGCATGCCGCCAAAAGCCGTGCTGAAATGCCGCAATATGTTTGCACTCGGACTCGTCTGCTGGCTCTTCAACCGCGACCTCTCCCTCGTGGCCAACTTCCTCAAGGAGAAATTCGCCAAGAAACCCGGTGTGGCAGAGGCCAACATCAAGGTCGTCAACGCCGGATACCACTACGGTGCCAACACCCACGCCTCAGTGCCTTCAACCTATCGCATCGAGACCAAGCACAAACTGCCCGGACGCTATATGGACATCACGGGCAACAAAGCCACGGCCTACGGCCTCATTGCCGCCGCTGAGCGGGCCGGACTGAAACTCTATCTCGGCTCCTACCCCATCACTCCCGCCACCGACATCCTCCACGAACTGGCCAAGCACAAGAGCCTCGGCGTCATCACCGTGCAGTGCGAGGATGAGATCAGCGCCTGCTCAAGTGCTGTCGGCGCTGCCTTTGCCGGTGCTCTGGCTGCAACCTCCACGTCCGGACCGGGCATCTGCCTGAAGAGCGAGGCCATCAACCTCGCCGTCATCGACGAGTTGCCGCTCGTCATCATCGACGTGCAGCGTGGCGGACCGTCGACCGGACTGCCGACAAAGAGCGAGCAGACCGACTTGCTGCAGGTGCTCTACGGCCGCAACGGCGAGAGCCCGATGCCTGTCATCGCCGCCACCAGCCCCACCGACTGTTTCGACGCTGCCTATATGGCCGCGAAGATCGCGCTGGAGCATCTCACACCGGTGGTGCTCCTCACCGATGCCTTCATCGCCAACGGCTCGTCGGCATGGCGTCTGCCCGACATCAAGAAGATGCCGCCGATACATCCCCACTACGCCACACCGGAACAGAAATACAAATACACGCCCTATCAGCGCGACCCGAAAAGCCAAGTGCGCTACTGGGCTATCCCCGGACAAGAGGGCTACACACATATCCTCGGCGGACTGGAAAAGGACGGCGAGACCGGTGCCATCTCCACAGAACCCGAGAACCACAACAAGATGGACCATCTGCGCTTCGAGAAAGTCGCTGACATCGAGGTGCCGGACGTGGAGGTTGAGGGCGACAAGGACGATGCCGACCTGCTCATCGTGGGCTTCGGCTCTACCTACGGCCATCTCTACTCAGCCATGACCGAACTGCGCAAGAAAGGCTATAAGGTGGCCTTGGCACAGTTTAAATATGTCAACCCCTTGCCGAAGAACACGGCAGAGGTGCTGCTCAAATACCGCAAGGTCGTCGTCGCCGAGCAAAACCTTGGTCAGCTGGCTGCCCTGCTCCGCATCCGCATCAACGATTTCGTGCCCTTCCAGTACAATCAGGTCAAGGGTCAGCCCTTCGTGGTCAGCGAGCTCGTCAAGGGCTTTGAGAAGATCATCGTCACGCCGGAAGAGCAGATGAGCGGTCCTACCTTCGAGACACGCGTGCTGCAGTAATCGCCTAACGGCCCGGCAAGACGCGACAGAGTCTGCCGGACTTAGTCTAAAATCAAGTATTATGGAAGCAAAACAAAGCACATCACCCTATACCGCCGCCGACTACAAGAAGGGCCAGCCACGCTGGTGCCCGGGGTGCGGCGATCATTCGTTCCTGGCCAGCCTGCAAAAGGCAATGGCCGAAATCGGCGTGCCGCCCTATGAGACGGCCGTCATCTCTGGCATCGGCTGCTCAAGCCGCCTGCCTTACTACGTCAACACCTACGCCATGCAGACCATCCACGGACGTGCCGCCGCCGTGGCTACCGGTGCCAAGGTGGTCAACCCCAAGCTCACCATCTGGCAGATCAGTGGCGACGGCGACGGACTGGCCATCGGCGGCAACCACTTCATCCACGCCATGCGCCGCAATATCGACCTGAACATGATCTTGCTCAACAACCGTATCTACGGCTTGACCAAGGGTCAGTACTCACCGACGTCGCCCCGTGGCTTCGTCTCGAAGTCGAGTCCCTACGGCACTGTGGAGGATCCTTTCCGCCCTGCTGAGCTCTGTTTCGGCGCCCGCGGCCGCTTCTTCGCCCGTGCCGTGGCCTCTGATGCAGCCCACACCGTGGAGATCCTCAAGGCAGCCTATCACCATAAGGGAGCTGCCGTCTGCGAGATTCTGCAAAACTGCATGATATTCAACAACGGGGCCTACGATCCCATCTACACCCGTGAGGGGCGCTCCAAAAACGCCATCTATGTCGAGGACGGCAAGCCCCTTGTCTTCGGACCCAACAACGAGTACGGACTCGTGCAGGAGAACTTCGGGCTGAAAGTCGTGGAACTTGGCAAGGACGGCTACACCATCGACGATGTGCTCGTCCACGACAGCCACAATCCCGACAACACGCTGCAGCTCAAGCTTGCCATGATGGACAATGAGCACGGCTTCCCCGTGGCCCTCGGCGTCATCCGCGACGTAGAGGCTCCCACCTACGACGATGCCGTCAACCAGCAGATCGAGGACGTGAAAAAGCAAAAGCCTTATCACAACTTCACCGAACTGCTCGAGACCAACGACATCTGGGAGGTGAAGTGATGATCACAGCCTTTCTTTTAAAAACAAACATTTATTCGATAAAGTCTCCTGCGCTATTGCGGGAGGCTTTTTTTTTGTTTTTATACTTCTACGCGGTCTGCGGAATAGAGTAAAAGAGCTGACAAAAACACGTCTGCCCGCAGTTTCAATCCAGAGAGATCGCAAACACTTGAGGACAAGAAAATCGAGATGAAAACACGAAAACGGGGAGGTGTTGTTATCATCTCGGTTGTTTCTTTCGGTCATTTCAGTGGTTTCTTTCGGTCATCTCGGTTGTTTGTGTCGGTCATTTCAGTGGTTTGTGTCGGCCATCTCGGTTGTTTGATAAACATAAAATAGCGCTGCTTTTCTTATCTTGTTGTTAATCAGTGACTTGGAAAAAGCTCGAAAAACGCGAAAAATCGGGGAGAGGATCACTTCGCTGGCAAAGAATGGCAAAATAAGGGCCGTGAAATGTCAGTTTATTCAACAGCTTTACGTCCTGCTGATGACGCTTTGTGGGTAAGTAGATCCCGCTTTGTCCTGTATTGGCCTTGATGGTGAGGCGAGAGCTGTTCACCGCGTCTCACCACTTTTTTATAGTCGATTTCTTTGCCATTCCACTTGTTTGCGCTATCTTTGCAACAACAATGTCACAACCATCATCCATACAAGCCCTGCAACAGCAACGGCTGCTGTTGCAGTTGGAGTACCAGACCGAGCGTGAGGCTTTCCGCAAGCAAGCCGACACCATGGGCATGGCACGCCGCGTCAAGCGTGGCGATGCCTGGTATCCCATACGCGTAGGTAAGAGCTATTACAACTCGCTCAACCAATTCGCGTTGGAGGTCTACCGCACTGCCGACGAGGGCATAGAGCACAACTTCGAATACGGCAAGCCCGTGGTCTTCTTCCGCATGGAGGAAAGCCGGGGCAACGACAAGACCGGGGCTACCGCCAAGATGAAGACCAAGCTCTTCGGTTTCACGGGCACAGTGTCGTATGTCGATGGAGACCGCATGGTGGTGACCATCCCGGAAGGTCATGCGCTCGACGTGCAGAGTTGTGAGGCACCCGTGGGCGTACAGCTCTCGTTCGATGAGACCAGCTACCGCACAATGTTCGACGCCCTCGACCGTGTGATGCGCGCCAAGAGCGGACGCCTCGCCTATCTGCGCGATCTCTTCTACAGTCATGTGCCGGCCCAGCGCTTCCACTTCGGTCCCATGCGCTTTCCATGGCTCAATGCCACACAGGAGCATGCTGTCAATGAAGTGCTCTGCGCTAAGGATGTCATGGTGGTGCACGGACCTCCTGGTACCGGTAAGACCACAACGCTCGTCGAAGCCATCAACGAGACGCTCATGCGAGAGAGTCAGGTACTCGTCTGCGCACAGAGCAACATGGCTGTGGACTGGATCTGCGAGAAACTCGTCGACCGCGGCATCAACGTGCTGCGCATCGGCAACCCGTCACGTGTCAACGACAAAATGCTCGGCTTTACCTACGAACGGCGCTTTGCCGACCATCCCGACTATCCGCAGCTGTGGGCTATCCGCAAAGCCATGCGTGAACTGCGCAAGAGCAGGCATGGCCGCGACGAGAAATATCATCAAAAGCTGGAACGGCTGAAGAGTCGTGCTACCGAACTGGAGATCCGCATCAACGCTGAGCTCTTCGGTGAGGCGCGCGTCATTGCGTCCACACTCGTCGGCTCAGCCAGCCGTCTGCTTGAGGGCATGAAGTTCTCCACGCTGTTCATCGACGAGGCAGCACAGGCTTTGGAGGCTGCCTGCTGGATACCTATGCGGCGTGCCGGACGCGTGATTCTTGCTGGTGACCACTGCCAGCTGCCGCCTACGGTGAAAAGCATTGCAGCCATGAAAGCCGGCCTTGGCAAGACACTCATGGAGCGTATCGTGGAGAACAAGCCTGAGTGTGTCTCGCTCCTACAAGTGCAGTACCGCATGAACGACGCCATCATGCGCTTCAGCTCCGACTGGTTCTATGGCGGTAAAGTGGAGAGCGCGCCGCAGACCGCACACCGTGGCATCCTCGACTACGACATACCGATGGAGTGGATCGACACGTCGGACATGGAAGTAGGTCCCGATGAGCCCAACTTCCGTGAGCAGTTTGTCGGTGAGAGCTTTGGCCGCGTCAACAAAGGCGAGGCGTTGCTCACGCTCAACACGCTGCGCGACTACTATACCAAGATCGGCAAGCAGCGTGTCCTCGACGAGCAGATCGACGTGGGTGTCATCTCGCCCTACCGTGCACAAGTGCAGTATCTGCGCGGACTCATCAAGCGCGACGCTTTCTTCAAACCTTTCCGCCATCTCGTCACCGTCAACACCGTCGACGGCTTCCAAGGCCAGGAGCGCGACATCATCCTCATCTCCATGGTGCGTGCCAACGACGACGGGCAGATCGGATTCCTTCGCGACCTGCGCCGCATGAACGTAGCCATCACCCGTGCCCGCATGAAGCTCATCATCCTCGGCAATGCTGCCACGATGACGAAACACCCGTTCTATAAGAAGCTCTTCGATTATGTGCAAGGGCTGAAAGAAGAATAAATCATATAGTAAGACATAGTTTGGATGAAATCAACAACATGGATTTGCATCAACTATAAATAAGGAAAGAAAGGAATTGTTAGTATGAACAAACTCTTGACATTCTTGAAGCAGTGGACGCTGGTAGTCGCGCTGTGCGTGGGCTCCTTGGTCTATCTGCTCTTCTCCGAGATACCCGTGTTGGAACCTATAGGCGACTTCATGGGACCCAAGTTAGTGGCGCTGTTGCCCTACGTCATCTTCCTCATTCTCTACGTCACCTTCTGCAAGATACAAGTAAAGGAGTTGCGACCCCGCACATGGCACTTCATCTTGCAGGGCATCCGTGTCGCGCTGTCCGCCATCTGCGTCGCTCTGGTAGCCATTGCGCCATCGGCAGGCTGGAAGCTCATATTCGAGGGCATGTTCATCTGCTTCATCTGTCCCACTGCCGCTGCCGCACCGGTGATCACCGAGAAGCTTGGTGGAAGCATAGAGTCGATGACCGTGTACATTCTTATCGCCAACTGCGTCACCTCAGTCATCATCCCGCTCTTCTTCCCAATGGTGGAGAAGAGCGCTGACATCAGTTTCCTCTTTGCCTTTCTGATGGTACTCAAGCGGGTGTTCATCGTGCTCATCGTACCGCTGTGCCTGGCCCTGCTCACGCGACGCTACTTGCCGCACGTGGCCCAGTGGATTCGCGACCGTCGCAATCTCGGCTTCTATCTGTGGAGTTTCAACCTCTCCATCATCATGGGACTGGCCATGCAGAGCATTCTCCACGCCCCCGTGTCGGGCATCACGCTGGTAGCTCTGTGCGTCATCCCGTTGCTCATCTCTGTCTTCCAGTTTGGTTTAGGCAAGCTCGTCGGTGCGCACTACGGCGACAGCATCAGCGCCGGACAAGCCTTAGGACAGAAGAATACAGTGGTAGGCATCTGGCTCACGCTGACCTTTCTCAACCCTTACGCTGCCATCGCGCCCTGCGCCTATGTGGTGTGGCAAAACCTTATCAATGCCGTACAACTCTGGGCAAAGGAGAAATACGGAGCGCTGAAGTGGTAAGCACCTCCTCTCAGTCTGTCGCTTTCGTCTTTTTTATGTGGTGGTAGAGCCAGAGGAAGGCGGGGAGGAGAAAGAGGTCGGCAAAGACCCAGGCCACCGGATCGCCCAGGCACACGCCCTTGAAGGCTAAGGCCGGCACGAGCCAAAGGCTCACGCCGCAGCGTGCGATCATCTCCATCACGCCCGACATCATCGAGAGATTGGAATAGCCCAAGCCCTGGATGCTGTAGCGGAAGATGGTGAGCAGGCCAAGGGCAGGATAGAAATAGTTGGCAATGCGCATGAACATGGCGGCGTTGTCAATTACTTCCTGCTCGCCGCTCTTGACAAAGAGCATCATCATCTCGTCGGCAAAAGGATAGATGATGATCACGGTAAGCACGAAATAAACGAGCATGATGGCGATGGCATCCTTCACGCCACGGCGTATGCGGTCGAGTTTGCGCGCTCCGATGTTTTGTCCGCAATAGGTCGCCATAGCCACGCCGATGTTCTCGAAGACGCAGGTGAAGAGATATTTGATGCGCATGGCGGCAGTGAACGAAGCCACACAAACCGTTCCCAACGCATTGTTGGCACTCTGCAACATGATGATGCCAATGCCCGTGATGCTGAACTGCAAGCCCATGGGCACTCCGTTGTTAAGGAGTATCGACACACGCTTGTTGTCGTAGCGCCGTTCCTCGCCCGTGGGGATGAGCAGGCGCATCTTGCCGCGGATGTAGAGCCAGCAAAGCAGCGTGGCAAAAGCCTGCGACAAAAGAGTGGCTACTCCCGCACCGGCCACGCCCATGCCCATGACAAGGATGAGCAGCACGTCGAGGGCTATGTTGACCAAAGAAGCGATGATCAGGAAATAGAAAGGCTGCTTGGAGTTGCCCAGGGCACGGATGAACCCCGACAGCAGGTTATAGCCCATGGTGAAGGGAATGGCGAGAAACTGCAGGAAGAGAAACGTCCAGGCTTCGTGGAAGATGTCGGCCGGTGTGTTGACCAATCCGAGAATCTTCGTACAGAACATGCAGGTGAGCAGCGTGATGACTACGGCAAAGGCCACGGCAATGCGCACGGCATTGGCTACATAGCTTCGCATCTTGTGATAGTCCTTAGCACCGAAAGCCTGCGCCACAGGGATGGCAAAGCCGGCGCACGACCCGTTGCAGAAGCCCATGACCAGAAAGTTGATCGACGACGACGCGCCCACGGCAGCCAAAGCGTTCACACCGATCCACCGCCCTACGATGGCCGCGTCAATGACCTGATACATCTGCTGGAGTATATAGCCCAGCACCAGAGGCAGGGCAAAACGGAGAATGCCGCGAGCCGGTGAGCCCACGGTCATGTCATTGACATTTGTGTTCATCTGTTATCCTGTATATATAATAAGGTGTACCGGAGAAGAGCGCTCCCCGGTATCCTGCGTTTGTTATGTGACGAAGACGATGTGACGAAGACACTATTTTGCTTGCGTCATTTCTTTGATTTGTCTCATTCGCTCCTTTCGTGTCAGCGAGTACTCTCCGCTGTGGGTGTCGACATAGTCATAGAGTTGGAAAGCTTTCTCCAACAGCATCGTGCGCAACGGATCAGCCTTGTACACGCCCTCGGCATGCCACAGTCCGGCCAGCATCTCCAGCTTACCCATCCTGCGGTCAGCCTCCCACACGTCGTGAGCGTAGGCGATAGCCTCCTCCACGGTGAGGTTGCGCAGGTCGTCGTAGCTGCCGATATACTGTCGGTAGAGGTCGCGCAGCGCCACGTCGCGCTTGCCCTCCTCCTCTTTCTTTTCAAGAAAACGCTGCACGGCAGCCATAAACTCTTGAAGGATGCGGATGAAATAGTCTCGTTGTAACATAGTGCAAAGGTAGTGCAAACGAGCGGAATAGCAAAGGAAATTGCGATTTTTCCTCCATACGATCTTATGATTCATGGTCGTAACTGCCGATTTCTCAAAACCTTTTTGTAATTTTGCACCTATATAAAAATAAGTATAAGCAATCAAGATGGAAGAAAAGAAATTCAAACGTACTACTGTCACCGCTGCGCTGCCCTATGCCAACGGCGGTGTGCACATCGGTCACCTGGCCGGTGTATATGTTCCGGCTGACATCTATGTGCGCTATCTTCGCCTGAAGAAGCAGGATGTGGTCTTCATCGGCGGTAGCGACGAGCACGGAGTGCCCATCACCATTCGCGCCAAGAAAGAAGGTATCACGCCGCAGGATGTCTGCGACCGCTACCACAAGATCATTAAGGACTCGTTTAAGGAGTTCGGTATCTCGTTCGACATCTACAGTCGCACCACATCAAAGGTGCACAGCAAGCTCGCCTCTGACTTCTTCCGCAAACTCTACGACGACGGCAAGCTCATCGAGAAAGAGAGCGAGCAGCTCTACGACCCCGAGGCTAAGCAGTTCCTCGCCGACCGCTACGTCATGGGCACTTGTCCTCACTGTGGCAATCCCAACGCCTACGGCGACCAATGCGAGAAATGCGGCAGCGACCTCAGCCCTATGGAGCTCATCAATCCACACTCTACCATCAGCGGTGCCAAGCCTGAGCTGCGCAAGACCAAGAACTGGTATCTGCCGCTGAACCAATATCAGGACTGGTTGAAGCAGTGGATTCTTGAGGGCCACAAAGAGTGGCGACCGAATGTCTACGGACAGTGCAAGTCATGGCTCGACATGGATTTGCAGCCGCGCGCTATGACCCGTGACCTCGACTGGGGTATCCCCGTACCCGTAGAGGGTGCCGATGGCAAGGTGCTCTACGTCTGGTTTGACGCGCCTATCGGCTACATCTCCAACACCAAGGAGCTATGCGACGCTGAACCTGAGCGCTGGGGCTCGTGGGAGAAGTGGTGGAAAGACCCTGAGACTCGCCTTATCCATTTCATCGGTAAGGACAACATCGTGTTCCACTGCCTTATCTTCCCCGTCATGCTCAAGGCTCACGGCGGCTATATCCTTCCCGACAACGTGCCGGCCAACGAGTTCCTCAACCTTGAGAACGACAAGATCAGTACCTCACGCAACTGGGCCGTGTGGCTCGACGAATATCTGAAGGACTTCCCCGGCAAGCAGGACGTGCTGCGCTATGTGCTCACCGCCAACGCACCGGAGACCAAGGACAATAACTTCACATGGAAAGACTTCCAGGAGCGCAACAACTCGGAGCTCGTCGCCATCTACGGCAACTTCGTCAACCGTGCCCTGCAGCTTACCAAGAAATACTGGAACGGTGTGGTGCCGGCATGCGGCGAACTGCTCGACGTGGACAAGCAGGCTATCCAGGAATTCAAGGACGTAAAAGAGAAGGTGGAGCAGTATCTCGACAACTTCAAGTTCCGCGAGGCACAGAAAGAGGCCATGAACTTAGCACGCATCGGCAACAAATACATCACCGAGTGCGAGCCGTGGAAGGTGTGGAAGACTGACCCGAAGCGCGTGGAGACCATTCTCAACATCTCGCTTCAGCTCGTTGCCAACCTCGCCATTGCCTTTGAGCCGTTCTTGCCGTTCAGCTCGAAGAAGCTGCGCGAGATGATCAACCTCAAGAACTTCGACTGGGCCGAGTTGGGCAGCACGACATTGCTCGAGGCCGGTCACCAGCTCGCTGAGCCACAGCTGCTCTTCGAGAAGATCGAGGACGAGGCTATCCAGTATCAGCTCGACAAGCTCGCCGCCACGAAGAAAGCCAACGAGGCTGCCGAGGCCGCCAAGGACTACAAAGCTGAGCCTATCAAAGCCAACATCCCCTTTGACGAGTGGGAGAAACTTGACATTCGTGTGGGACACATCAAAGACTGCCAAAAGGTGAAGAAGTCCAACAAACTCCTGCAGTTCACCCTCGACGACGGCAGTGGCACGGACCGTACAATCCTCTCCGGCATTGCCAAGTTCTACAAGCCCGAGGATCTTATCGGCAAGGATGTGCTCTTCATCGCCAACCTTGCGCCTCGCAAGATGATGGGCATCGAGAGCCAGGGTATGATCCTCTCTGCCCTCAACTTCGACGGCTCGCTCAGCGTCACCACGACACTCAGCGAGGTCAAGCCGGGCTCGCAGGTAGGATAACCACAATCGCATCAACTCATATGGCAAACATCCACGCTCCGCAGTTGTCGGGGCGTGGATGTTTTGTTATAGCCGAAACATTTGGGGAATAAGAGAAAGTTTTTACTATCTTGGGCTAACAAGCACTGCCTGTGCCTATGTGTATGGCTCCGCTACTTAGTCTTTAGCTTTCAAGGTTAGGATTCATCATAAGATTTAAAAAGTTACTCCCGATCGCGCAGCTGTCTTCGGTTTCTAACCTATATTATATTCATAGACATTCATTTGAAAGGTAGGCAGATTTACAGATACACACCAAATGATAGTGTCTTGAAGTGCAAACCATAGCCGTTCTTGATGAGATCGCAGGGACTGTATTTGAAGTAGAAGTTAACGAAGGAGGGTAGATCGATGGTGGCCATAAAGTCAATGGTGACCGGCTTCACATGAGCATTGCTACTGGTGTCTTTGATTTTCTGTCCGTCAGCTTTCCATCGTGTTTTCAGGCTGCTGTGGGTGTTGAAGTTCACGACTGGTCCGAGGGAGAAGGCGAGATACTTGCTGAAGAAGTGGTAGCGCACGGGCACAGTGAGGCTGAATACCTTGATGCGTGAGAACTGTGGTGAGGCACCTTCGGGGTAGGTTCCCAGCCCGATTGTGCCGTTGTCGGACTTTATGAAGCGTGTGTCGCCCTTGATGCGATAGTTGCGCCAGTCCAAACCAAAGCCGATAGAGAACTTGTGATGACTGTTCCATGGATAGATGCCACAGTCAGCAATGAGCCACCAAAGTTCCCACGAGCTGAACGGATGGAGGTCGGCTGCCTGTGGCATTCCCGGTGCGGCGTTGAAGCCAGCGAAGAAGTTCATCGTCGTCTCAGTGGTTGGATACTTCTGGCTCTTTGTTTGTTTTCGTCCGAAAGGCCCAATGCTGAAGTTGAAATCGTTGTCGATGGTGCTCGTGCTGACGTAGTTGCTGTCGACAAGCTGGATCGAGTTGCAGTAAGCATACTTTGGATTGCCCTCTTTGCCTTGGATATAGATGGTCTGCAGCGAGTCACTGGTGATGACGGTGACCTTTGTCGGCTTGTTCACCACGAGTGTGTCCTGCGGTGTGTTGTTGCGGGCTTGTGCCATGAAAGGAAGCGAGGCCGCTAAGAAAAGCATTGCGATTTTCATATTTCTTCTGTTTTTAGATGTTCTTGATAGGGTTTGACTTATTGATCATTTGATGAGTTTCCTCAGTTCGTCGATGCTGCTCACCGAGCCTTCCATATACACGAGCGTGATGGACCAATGGCCTTTGCTCCTGTTGGTAAGGTAGCACAGATAGCGGTGGGTACGCCCTTGCGGAGGCAGACAGAGGATAAGTGACGATGTATGCCCCTTTCGACGTAGTTCCGTGCCGGTGGCTTGTGCTTTGTCTTGTGTCACAAGATGATCCATTGTAGTCTTCTGTTGAGCATTCGCCTTGAAGCGTACGCTGTGGTAGAAGGTCAGCCGATAGGTGCTTAGGGCTTTTCCCCGTACCTTCACCTCCACGGTCTGATCCTGCGGTACGATCTGCCCTGTGAAGGCCGCATTGGTGTGCAGCCCCTTTTGTGCCAGCGCGAAAAGTGGTAGCAAAAGGGCAAGCAGCGCAAAGATGATTCTCCTTTTCATATCGTTGAGTGTTTATTTATTGTTATCAGTCATCAGCACATCGTGCAGTTGGTCGTCGATGCCGTTGTCGCCCTCAATGCCCACGGCTTTCATCGTCTGGGTCATCTCGGCGTGGATGGCTGCCTTGTCAGTGATCTTCTGTCCATAGACGATAGCCACGCAATAGTTTTGCTGGTGGTTGACATAGAGTGCGGCTGAGACGACGAAGAGGGTCAGCAGCGTGGCAGCCACAGCGGTCAGCCATGGGCGGAAACGTATGTGGCGTGGCGCGGGCTTGTATTGCTTTTCTGACTTTTGCTGTTTGCCGAGTCCGTCGAGGCTCTCCAGTCCCAGAAACAGCTCCCGCATGGGTCCCAGGTCTCTGGCAACAGTGTTGCCCCGGAAGTAAGCGTAGAGCTCATGCTCTTCGGCGAGTGTGGTGTCGCCATCCATGAATTTCTCCACCATGCGGTGGATGTCTCTATCTGATGTTTTCATTGTCATACCTGATATATTGTTGTTTTGTCTCTCTACACCTTATTATATATAGCGCATCTCATGCTTCTTTCATCATCTTGAGCATCATTGTGCGCAAAGCTTGTCGTGCTCGGCTCAGGCACTTTCGTACGGCAGGCTCTTTCATACCCATGAGCTGAGCCACCTGTGCCATCTCCATGCCGTTGATATGTCTGAGCTGTAACACCGTCTGCTGCATGGGTGGCAAGAGTTTGATGAGTTTCATCATCGTCTCCACCCGTTGGTCCTGCTCTTCATCGACCGCTATGTCGTGACCGTCAAGGGCTACGGTGATGTGGCGGCGACGCAGCACGTCGATGCAGTGGTTGCGCAGCAGCGTTTGCGCCAGCGCGTTGAAGGGTGTCCGCAGGTCGTCGGCCATCTGCCACAGCCTCACGAGCGTCACCTCCACAGCGTCCTCGCCGTCGGCTTCGCCTAAGTAGCGTATGGCCGTCCGGCACAGTCCCGGGCGGATACGCTTTACTTCCTGTTGATATTCCTCGATGGTCATCTTTTCTTTTCCTTTTCAACAAAGATACGCAAACCCTACGGATTTGTGACAAAAAAGAGAGAAAGTTCGTAACACGGTTTACGTAATTGTCGTTAATTCCAAAAGGTCTGTATAAACTTAGCAATCTCTTTCTCGTTTACGGCTATGAGAGTCAGAAGTATTCCTATAGCCGTTTTGGAGATTATTGGTTTTCCGCCGGTGAGCAGGTCATCCGGAAAAAGTGCTTGCGGATGATCCAGATACGCAGGAGCCAAAGGAAGAAAAAGCCGTTGCTCGCAATCTCATAGACGATGTCCCAATAGTTGCCAAAGTCGAAGAACCACTTGAGAACCCATAGCATCAGATCGAGGTTGAACAGCCAGTTCCACCAGCGCTCGCGGTCGCCGAAGGTTAGCGTGAGCGTCTCGCCTTCCGCAATGTGCACCTGCGCGGTGCTCTCGATGAACTTATAGGCCGAGCGGACGGTGACGGCATAGTCGCCCTGCGGCAATGCCACGCGCACATTGTCGTTACCCCGCATCAGTCCCAGCATTTGTCCATTGATCAGCAAATAATGGGGTAGGGGAATTCTCTGTTTCCTTTCCGGCTTAATCAGCAATACAGATCTCTTCATCGTCGCCGTTCATCATTCAATACTCAACAGTGGACCTTGATTTCATTCATCATACAACATACATCATTCAACATTCAATAGTGAATATTGATTTCATTCATCATTCAACACTCAACATTCATCATTCTCAATACCATTCTTTGATGGTGAGATAGTTCTTAGCATATTCCTCTGCTTGTCCGAGGGCAGTCTTCTTGATGAATCGCGCAGGAATGCCACCCCATATCTCTCCGTCAGGAATCTTTGTACCACCGACGACAACTGCGCCAGCTGCCACAATGCTCCCCCTTCCAACCTCCGCATGGTCAAGCACTACAGCGTTCATGCCGATGAGCGCGCCGTCGTGGATTGTGGCAGCATGGACGACTGCTCCGTGTCCCAGGCTGACGTCGTTGCCCAGAACTGCGGCACCGCCGGCCGTCTGATGGATACATGCCAAGTCCTGCACATTGCAGCGGTCACCCATCACGATCTTGTCGACATCGGCGCGAAGCACGGCACCAAACCAAATGCTACAGTCGTTGCCCATGGTGATGTCGCCTGCCAATGTAGCGTTGTCGGCAATCATACAACGCTCGCCCCACACAGGGCTCTTTCCTTTTACTGTGATCTTCAACATGGTCTTTGTTTTTCTCAATGCAAAGATAATCATTTCCGTGGAATTATCGTTTCCTGAGTGCTATATATATTATAAGGTGTGGTGATAGCCTCAAAAGGAGACAAAAAGCAAAAAAGATGGCTTCCACAATGTTTCATAAAGTTTTTGTAACATAGCAGAAACATGCGTGAACGAATAAACACTAACTTTGCCCAAAATTTCAACCTAATAATTATCATAAACTTAAAACTACCGCTAATGCAAAGTATTAGAATGATGGAGAAGAAAGGGCTTGCCCTGTTCTTGCTCAGCTTGAGTTCAGTGGCTGGTTTCGCACAATCCCAGATCAGGGGTAATGTGAAAGACTCGAACGGTGAGCCGATCCTTGGCGCTACAGTCAAGGTCAATGGCTCAAAGGTAGCCACAGTCACGGACTTGGACGGTAACTTCATGGTGAATGCCAAGCCCGGCTCTACGATTACCATTTCTTATGTGGGCTTTGAGACCCAGACAGTGACCGTTAAAGGCACCAACCTTGTACCTATCGTATTAAAGGAAGACGACCGGACGCTCAATGATGTGGTGGTCATCGGTTATGGTGTGCAGAAGAAGAGCGACCTGACCGGTGCCGTGGCTTCGGTGAGCGGCGACGCCATCAAGAACCTCTCCACGACCGATGCCGGTGCTGCCCTGCAAGGCAAGGTCACAGGTGTGCAGATCATCAACAGTGGCGCACCGGGTGCCGGTGCCGAGATCCGTGTGCGTGGCTACGGCTCCAACGGTAACAACGCTCCTTTGCTCATCGTTGATGGTTTGAAGGTCGACAACATCCAGTATCTCGATCCCTCGCTCATCCAGTCTGTGGAAGTGCTGAAGGATGCCGCTTCTGCTGCTATCTACGGTGCAGAGGCTGGTAATGGTGTGGTGCTGATCACCACGCGCAATGGTTCCAACAGCGGTGGCACGGCCCATATCAGCTACTCGCTGAAGGCTGTCAACCAGAGTCTTGGCAAGAAAGCCGACCTCTTCGACGCACCGGAGTATATTGCCTATCACAAGTATTTGGGCGACATCACCGACGCACTCTTGGAGTCGAACAACTACAATGGACAAAACACCAACTGGTATAAAGAGGTGTTCAACAACAGTTGGAGTGTAGAGCACAACGTCACCGTAGAGGGCGGCAACAACAAGGGACACATCCTCGCAGCACTGGGCATCCTCAACGACGACGGTATCGTCAAGGGCAAGAAGGATGTCTACAAGCGCTTCACCGCACAGCTCAATGCCGATTACAAGTTCTTCGACTGGTTCAACATCACCAGCAACACCTCTGTGGAGAAGTGGAGCACCAAGTCGCTGACCAACGGCTATCAGTCGTTCCTCAACTCTGTTGTCTCCATCGACCCGCTGACTCCTGCCTATATCACCAGTCTTGACGACATGCCCACCACGATGCGCACCAAGTGGGAATCGCCCGACCACGGCGGCGTGACCACGCCTCCCGGTTTTGATGAGGCCCATCCTGTTTGGTACGGTACATCGAAGTATATCGAGGAAGCCACAGCCAACCCGTTGGCTATGCGCGACCGCCAGAATGCCAGCAACAAAGGCATCAACGTACGCGGTACTTTCACTGCCAACCTTATCCCGGTGAAGTGCCTTACCATCACCTCACGTCTCGGTTATCAGATCACACAGAGCAACAGCCACAGCTATAACGGACCTTTCTGGCTCAATACGCTGTCACAGAGCGACCAGTACACCATATCTGCCGGTACCAACACCGGACTGTACTATCAGTGGGAGAACTTTGCCAACTTCACAAAGAGCTTCGGCAAGCACAATGTCAATGCGATGATCGGTATGTCGTTTACGAAAAACCGTACCGACAACTCCAGTCTCTCATCGGCAGATACCAAGCAGATTCTTGAAGGCGATGCAGCTCCGCTTTTCCAGTACATCAACTTCCTGAACTCCAACGGTAAGGCGAAGCTGAAAGGCTCTAACCTTCCGACGATCAACACCCACTTGTCTTACTTCGGTCGTCTGAGCTACAACTACGACCAGCGCTACTTCTTCCAGTTCAATATCCGTCGCGATGCCTTTGACAGTTCCAAGCTCTCAAAGGAGAACCGCTGGGGTACCTTCCCTTCTCTGTCGCTGGGTTGGGCGATCAGCAACGAGAAATTCTTCCGCGACGCTGTGAGCACAGACGCTGTCTCCTTCCTCAAGATCCGTGGATCATGGGGACGTAACGGTAACGTGAGTGTGCTCAACAACTATCAGTGGGCTTCCACCATCAGCGTTGGCGGTTACTACAATTTCACCGACGATGCCACCACAGCGGCAACGCTTTCCAACTTCCCCAATCCTAAGCTGACTTGGGAGACCGCCGAGCAGTATGACTTGGGCCTCGATGCCCGCTTCCTCAACGACCGGCTGACGCTGGGCTTCGACTGGTATCGTAAGACCACGAAGGATCAGCTCATCAAGGTACACCTCAGTCCGGAGCTTGGCTTCGCTGATGCCTACGTCAACTCTGGTGAGATTCTCAACACCGGTATCGACTTGGATCTGGGATGGAAAGACCATATCGGCGACCTGAAATACAGTGTCAGCGCCAACGTGTCGACCTTGAAGAACGAGGTGAAGAAGATGAGTCCGATTTTGCCACGCTACGACGAGGTGGGTATCAACGGATTCAACAACAAGCTGAACCCCTCTTTGGAGACCGGACATCCCATGTGGTATTTCCGCGGTTTCAAGTATGCCGGCGTAGATCCCGAGACCGGCGGTGCCCTCTATTACGACAAGGACGGACAGATCACCAACGCGCCGACCGACAACGACAAGCAGGATCTCGGTTGCGCACTGCCTAAGGTCACCTATGGCATCACCCTCAACCTGGAATACAAGGGCTTTGACTTCACAGTCTTCGGTACCGGTGCCGCTGGCAACAAGATCTACAACCTCATGGTCTCTGCCGACCGTCCGCTGATCAATGGCATCGACACCTATTGGAAAGACTCCTGGAAGCAGAAGGGCGACCACAGCAAGTATCCCGACATGAAGCAGGTGGCTACCGACTGGACATTCTTCAGCTCCGACGCTGCCATCTTCAGCGGTGCTTACTTCAAGTTCAAGCAGATACAGCTCGGCTATACCCTGCCACAGCGCATCACCAAAAAGTTCATGGTCAACGCGCTCCGCTTCTCTGTCTCTCTTGACGACTTCTTCACCATCACCAGCTATCCTGGCGCCGATCCCGAGACCTCATCACTCAACAGCGGTGTGTCGCGTGGCTTCGACAACGGCAACTATCCTATGTCCAAGAAGGTGGTCTTCGGTGTAAACGTTACATTCTAATGATTTAAAACGAAACAACAATGAACAAACATATAATTCCATTGTTCGCGCTGCTTGTCGGCGTGGCAGCATTCTCCTCCTGCGAAGATCAGCTGGATATCCCTCAGAAGGGTGTGACGAGTGAGAGTGAATTCTATAAGACTGACGCCGATTGCGCTAAGGCGCTGGCATCAGCTTACGAGGGCTTTATGGTCAACACTCTGGGACGTACCACGGTAAGCGGCGGTCCGGGCATCTACACGCCGGCGCGAGTGCTGGCCAACGACCCGGGCGACGACGTGCTCTACGGTGGTGGCAACTATGGCGACCATGAGTTTGGCGGTGCCGTCAACCAGTTCCGCTACTTGAGCAATCCCGAAGCCATTAACTTTCACTACAAGGGTCTCTATCTCTCGGTGCACAGCGACAACCTCGTCATCGAGAAGTTCAAGGAATCGCCGACTGCCTATCAGAAACAGGCCATTGCAGAGGCACGCGTGCTCAGGGCTTACAACTTCTTCCTGTTGTCGTGTTACTGGGGCCAGCCGCCTCTTGTCGACCACTTGCTCGGAGCCAACGACTTGCCTTCCAACAGCGAGATGACCCAGCAACAGTATTTCGAGTGGGTCGCCAAAGA
The DNA here is from genome assembly GCF_025457485.1 of Hallella absiana. Taxonomy (NCBI): domain Bacteria; kingdom Pseudomonadati; phylum Bacteroidota; class Bacteroidia; order Bacteroidales; family Prevotellaceae; genus Hallella; species Hallella absiana. The sequence continues at coordinate 29,166 of NZ_JAMXSP010000008.1, read as the reverse complement.
GTGCCAGGAAGCAGAGCCCGACCTGACAGAGCGCAAGAGCACGGCGGACAAGTTTGGTGCTTATCGCGTCACCAAGGGCTTCGCCCAAGCATTGGCCGGCAAAGCTCTGTTGTTTGCCAAGAAGTACGACCAGGCTAAGGCTGAGTTCAAAAAAGTCATCGACTCCGGCAAATATGCGTTGGTGCCCGGCAGTCAGTTTGCCAATCTCTTCCATGTCGAGGGCGACGGTGCGCCGGAGAAGATCTTTGAGATCAACATGCGCTACAATCCTGCGGCAGGTGACTGGAGCACGGGTCAGGGACTGGGCTATATTAATCATTCCACGTGGATGGAGTCCAACTGCTTTAACTGGCGCGCCGGCAACTTTGTTGTCAATCCTGCAGGTGTCTACTGTGGCCTCGACGGTTGGGGCTCTATCGGTGTTCCGGAGTGGTTTGGCAATGCTTTCCACGACAACGACGGCGATTCGCCGCGTTTCAAGGCCACGCTCATACATGTCGATGACGCGGTCTATCAGACCTCGGGTATTGAGGGCATGAAATACCAGAACGACGAGCTGAACAATATGCCGCTCGAAGAGAAGAAGACATCAAAAGAGATTGGCATCAAGGATCCTACCCAGGGACTCTATTGCCAAAGCTTCTATCTGCCGCTCAAACTGTTGATGCGTGCCAGCGACACCGATGACGGCGGCGTACACGGCAATAATCTCCGACTGAACAACATCATCGTCATGCGCTATGCCGAGGTGCTTCTCGACTATGCCGAGTGCTGTCTGCAGACCGGCGACAACGCTGAGGCAAAGAAGTATGTCAACATGATCCAGGAGCGTGCCGGTTCCAAGACCATCAGCGCCAATGTTGACATGGAAGTGTTGAAGAAAGAGAAGATGTTTGAAATGTGGTTTGAAGGCTGCCGCTTCCAGGATATTCTCCGATGGAACGACCAAGCCGGTCTGGCCCGCTTGAAGGAAGCAGGCAAGCAGGTGCCCCACCTCTTCGACAAGCTCTTCCGCCCTGTGCAGTCGGGCGACGAGAATGTTGTATGGGAGCATGGCACGGAAGCCAACAGCCGTTTCTACATCACCCATACCCACGAGGCTATGGACAAGGGATTCAAGGTCGGTTTTGAGGACAAGGACCGTCTGTTCCCTTATCCTTCCGATGTGATCGACATGAATCCTAATCTGAAGCAGAACCCGGGATGGGAGAGTGCTTCTACAAAGTAGTCTTCCTATCGTGATGGCCTCCTCCGCGTGCGCGGAGGAGGCTTTGCGCTTTTCTTTACTCAACAGATGAATTCTTCTCTCTCTTATTATTTAGGTTTGCTCGCGGTGACATTGTTGCCCACTGCCGCACTGTCACAGACGGTATCGCCTGCCACCGACCGTCTGGTGATGGGCAACAGCCGCGAGATGTCGGCCGGAGTGACCGTCGGCACTGCCGACGGCGATGAACACCATCTGAGCCGATACGCTTCTCTGCCGGGAAAAGGCAGCTGGCTGCGCTATGGTAGCGTGGACTTCACGCCTCTGACCGACGCTTATCTCGTGCTGAGCGTGCGGGCTCGTGACAATGCCGAACTGCTCGTGCATGAGGGCAGCACCAAGGGCAAGGTCATCGCGCGGGTGGACATTGTCGTGAAAGGTGGCGGCGGTCCGTTCCGTCGCGACTACAGTGGGCAGTGGATGTCATTGGCGGTGCCTTTGCTCCATACGCCGCGGGGCATTGCCGACATCGTGCTGACCTGCAAGGATACCGGTGTGGATGTAGGCTGGCTGCGCTTCAAGAACCGGCCAAAGTATTTTGCTCCGGTCACGTCAGCAGCGTTGCGTCCCGATGACCAAGGCTATCTGCGTCGCTGGCTGCTGCTGGAGCCCATCCGTCAGGACATCCGCTCCAACGTGGTCTTCACCGACAGCTATCTGCAAAAGGCCTTCAGCAAGGAATATTTCAAAGGGCAGATGACCCGGTTGCCGCGCGACGGTCAGCAAGTGCGGGTTGGCGACCAAAGGCTGAAATGGCACGCGCTCGACAGTGAAAACTACAACGTACGTCTCTTCCGCTTTGCCGAGCGGTGGGGGCAACAGACCTACGGCTCGCTCTTCTGGGCCGTGACAGTCATCGACAGCCCACGGGAGATCAGGGATGTAAGGCTGTCTGTCGGTTCCAACGGCGCCTCGTCGTGGTGGCTCAACGGTGATCATGTGCTCACCCTTGAAGGCGACCGACGCATGGTAGAGGACGACGCACGGTCGGGGCGGCTCACGCTTCGGGCGGGTCGCAACATTCTGCGCTGTGCCGTCATCAACGGTCCGGGACTCAGCGATTTCTGTGCCCGCTTCCTCGATGACGAGGGCCATGCTGTTGTAGAACCACTAACGCTAATCCTTCCGAAGAAATGAAAAAACTCTATACTCTCTTGGCTTTGACCGCTATGACGGCCTCGGCCTTTGCCCAAGCCGGTGCTCCCTATATCCACGACCCGTCGACACTGGCCGAATGCGGCGGTAAGTACTACACGTTCGGAACGGGGGGCGGCGGACTGATCTCTGACGACGGATGGGCATGGCACGGTGGAGCCGTGCGTCCAGGTGGCGGCGCGGCTCCCGACGTGATGAAGATTGGTGACCGTTACCTTATTATATATGGTGCTACGGGCGGCGGACTCGGTGGCGGACACAATGGCCGCATCCTCACGATGTGGAACAAGACGCTCGACCCGAAGTCGCCCGACTTCCGGTTCTCCAAGCCGGTGGAGGTCTGCTCGTCCGATGGCTTGGAAGACCAGGACGCCATCGATCCCTGTCTCTTCCTTGACCCGAATACCGGTCGGCTGTGGGTGACCTACGGCACCTATTTCGGCAGTATCCGACTCATAGAACTCGATCCGGCGACAGGCCGGCGCGTTGCCGGCAACAAGGAGCGCGACATTGCCATCGACTGCGAGGCCACGGATCTCATCTATCGCGACGGATGGTACTATCTGCTTGGCACGCACGGCACCTGCTGCGACGGGCCAAACTCCACCTACAACATCGTGGTGGGACGGTCGCGCAACGTGGAAGGTCCCTATCTCGACAACATGGGCCGTGACATGCTCTACGGTGGCGGCCGTATGGTCGTTGCCGCCGGTGACCGCAAGTACGGTCCGGGACATTTCGGCCGTACCATCGTAGACAAGGGCGTGGAGGTGATGTCGTGCCATTTCGAGGCGGATCTCGACCGTAGCGGGCGCAGTGTCTTGGGCATCCTGCCACTGCTCTGGCACAATGGCTGGCCGGTGGCGGGGAAGCCTTTCCGCGGTGGCGACTACGAGATTGCCTCCGAGCGGCGTGGCTATTCTTTGGAGCTGGCTGTGGACTTCGTCAGGATGGAGCGTGACATCGAGCCGTTTTTCCGCATTGATCCCAACAGTCCTGTGAAGCGACTGGACTGTCAGAAGCTTGACGAGGTGGAGCCGTCGTGGCCCAAGGGCAACATTCGCGTGCGCTGCAGCGACTATATGTTCCGGCCCAATCAGCTGTGGACAATAGTGGCGGTACCCGAGAAGGGCGGCTACCTGAGTGCTCCTTATTTCAAGATCATGATTCGCGGTACACACCGGGCTTTGGCGGCTACCGCCGACAAAGAGTTGACAACTGTGTCGGAATATGGGGGCGCTGACAATCAGCTATGGCGTATCGAGCAGTTGACCGATGGCACGTATCGCATCATGCCCAAGGCCATTCCCGGCATGAAAGGCGACAACACCCGCTACTGCCTCTATTCCGCCGGTGACAGCACGCCGACGCTCGCGCCCTACGACTGCGACAGCGATAACTCGAAATGGCGTCTCGAACCGGTCGGAGATCTTTAGGCCGTCTATTCAATTCATGGGCATTCCGTCTCAACAGAATGCCCATGAAGCTTATTTACGTGATTTTAGGAGAGTGAGCTCAGATCTTATGGTTTAAGAACGCTTGTTGAGAAAACTGACATTTTTCCGGCCAAATGCAGGCGATTCTCAAAAATAAGAAGCTCCTCGCCCGAATTTTGCGAATTTCAAGTGTGCTATCGTAAGGTGTTGAAATACAGAATGATACTGAGATTTCTCTGTGATTGTGCAAAAAAGAAGCAGCTTAGCCTCTGATAAAACAATACAAAAGTGGCATCAAAGTACCTTTTTGTGTCTGTCATCTCAGTGGTTTCACCTGGTCATCTCAGTGGTTTCACCTGGTCATCTCAGTGATTTGACCCGATAAAACCACTGAGATGACAGGCACAGACAAGTGTTTTCTTCATTTCACCTCACAATTTTGTGCTTTTTACCTCGATTTTCTCTTTTTCCTCCTTTTACCTTTTTCCAGATGGTGACATCGTGTTGATGATGTTTTGTAAAGTTAGTTCTTGCTATTTTGTGCGTGCTTCTCTGCGAGAGTGAGAACAAGTGCTCTATGTGAGAAGGTTGTTTATACGGCAAAGATACCCATTTACGCATTGAAACCTCGCAGATTTTTTGGAGATATGGAATAATTTTACGAACTTTGCGTTACGGAAAGTCCGTAACGATGTTTACGTAATCACCGTTAATTCTAACTGTCATGAAGAAGTTAAGCAACCCTTTTCTCGTCTATGGCTATGAGAGTCCGGAGTATTTCTGCGACCGCGAGGCAGAGACTGCGCAACTGATCTCTGACTTGAACAATGGTTGGAATATTACGCTTTTCTCGCCCCGCCGCATGGGTAAAACGGGACTTATCAAGAATGTCTTTTACCGACTTCAACACGAGGCGAAGGATGCGGTGTGCATCTACGTCGACATCTTTGGCACCAACGACTTATCTGACTTTGTGCAAACGTTTGGCACTGCCATTCTCACTGCTATGCTCTCCAAAGGCGAGAAGGCTTTGCGCCGTGCCATGCAGTTCTTCGCTGCATGGCGGCCTGTGGTGAGCATGGACCCGATGACGGGCGAGCCTTCGGTGTCGGTGACACTGGAGTCGAGGGATAGCACGGTGGACCTCAAGCAGATCTTCGATCTCATGAAAGACTCCGGCAAGCAGATTTATGTGGCTATTGACGAGTTTCAGCAGATCATGTCCTATCCGGAGAAAGGTGTAGAGGCTCAACTGCGCTCCTACATACAGTTTTTGCATAATGCGCATTTCATCTTTTCGGGCAGCAAACGCCACTTGATGGCCGACATCTTCCTTTCGCCTAACCGACCCTTCTTCCAAAGCACGCGTCTGATGGAACTGCAAGCTATTGATGAGGCTCCTTATTACACGTTTGCGAGTCGCTTCTTCCGTCAGCAAGGGCATCAACTCGATAAGGATGTCTTTCACTATGTATATAACGTGCTGGAGGGTCACACGTGGTACGTGCAGAGCGTGCTCAAGCAACTCTATGCCGACGGTGAGGATGTCGTGACCGAACGCCAGGCTGATGAGGCCATCAGACAACTGGTGCAGGACAACAATGCCTATTACGAGACGATCTTTTCGTTGCTGCCCGAGAAACAGCAAAAACTGCTCGACGCCATTGCCCATGAGGGACATGTCTCAGCGCCGAACAGCGGACAGTTCATCGCTCGCTACCGGTTGACAAGTGCCAGCAGCGTGAGCAGTTCACTGAAGAGTCTGACCGATAAGGAACTGGTGTATAAGTCTCCTGCCGGCTACCAAGTCTATGACCGCTTCTTTGGGTTGTGGCTGTCCCGGCGATGAGCAGGGAGACTACTGGTCCTTTTTCAGGCTTATTCCTTTGCGTTCTGCGGAATATTTCCTATATTTGCAATCGGTAATAACAGCAGTAGAAGATGAACTATCCAATAGGCATACAAGACTTCGCAAAGTTACGTGAGAACGATTTTGTCTATGTCGACAAGACGGACATGGTGTTCGATATAACTAAGAATGATGGCGTCTATTTCCTCAGTCGCCCCAGGCGCTTTGGCAAGTCGCTGTTGGTGTCTACTATCAAATACTATTTTGAGGGGCGCCATGATCTGTTCAAGGGCTTGAAGATAGAGAGCTTAGAGAAGAAATGGGAGACTTATCCGGTCTTCGAAATCGACTTCAATGGTTCCAACTACACTGAGGCGGATGCCCTGGAGCAGACGCTCAATGGCTATTTGATCAAGTGGGAACAGCAATATGGCGTGAAGCCAGCTACTGACCAGCCTGGCCGGCGCCTGGCCGACGTGCTGCATCAAGCTCATGTACAGACGGGTAAGACCTGTGTGGTGCTCGTTGACGAATACGACAAACCCATGCTTGACGCGATGGACACGGGATTGAAAACCCGTGTCGGTGACAACGAGATGCTCATTGAGGATCATAACCGTGAGACGCTCAAGGCATTCTATTCCGTCTTCAAGCTTGCCGACGCCGACCTGCGCTTCGTGTTCCTCACGGGCGTCACCAAGTTTGCGCAGGTGAGCGTGTTCTCGGGATTCAACAATGCACAAGACATCAGCATGTCTCCTCGCTTTGATGCCATTTGTGGCATTACCACAGAAGAGTTGAACTCCGTCTTTGCGCCAGCCATCGAAGAACTGGCCAACGCAAATGCGGTTTCCGTTGCAGAGACGAAATCTCAACTTAAACAACGATATGACGGGTATCACTTCAGTAAAGGGATGACTGACATCTATAATCCATTCTCCTTGCTGAATACCTTTAAAAGTGAGGATGCAAGGGACTACTGGTTCGCTTCTGGTACGCCGAGCTATCTGATGCGACTGCTCGCCCACAGCAATGAGGACATCCAGGGCATCATTGCCCGCAGCTATGAGGCTCAAGAATTTGTGGATTATCGCGCTACAGTGGAGGCGCCCGTGCCGATGATCTATCAGAGTGGTTATCTCACCATCAAGGGTTACAACCGTGAGGACGAGGAGTACAAGCTCGACTTCCCCAACCACGAGGTTGCTTCGGGCTTTCTTGCCATCCTTGCCTCAGGCTATTTCCATACGCCTACAGAACCTAACAGCTGGGCCAACAAACTGAAGAAAGCCCTGCATCATGGCAAGCCGGAGGACTTCCGCAATCTGTTGGACGACTTCTTGGCGAGCATTCCCTATTCTGTGCGTGAGAGCAACAGTGAGAAGAGCCATGAGCGGCAGTTCCAGTACACAGTATATCTGATCATGCGTCTGATCGGCAGTTGCCGTAATACGGTTTACCATGAGAAGGCAACGTCGAAGGGCCGCGCCGACTGCGTGATAGAGACACCGCGCTATGTCTATATCTTTGAGTACAAGCTCGACCGTCCTGCCGCCGAGGCTATGGCACAGATCTCTGACCGCGGCTATGCCGAGCCTTACGCCCACGATGGTCGCCCGGTCTATGCCATCGCCTGCTCGTTCTCGTCAGAGACTGGAACCATCAGCGACTGGATGGTGAAGCAGATGGTTGGGGCTACGAGGGTGGAATGACTCAGCTGTCTGCATAAGAGATCTACATAAATAAGGTGTAGTAGTCAGACGGAAAGCTTCAATATATCCTAAGTAAATGCCCACACGCCAAACGCGCAAGCCCCCATTGGACTGATTGTCCAATGGGGGCTTGCTATTGATAGTTGACTGGCAAGCCACCATCGTGAGACGATGGCTTGGAGCAGTTTGCGGTTGATGTGCTTTACTCTTTCGGCAGCATGACGATGCTGATCTTGTTGGCACCGGCGAGGAACTGCTTGACGAAAGCAGAGATGGTGGCAGGCGTCTGAGCCTCTACCGTCTTCTTGTAGTCGGTGTAGTTGTCCTGATGGAGCTTATAGTCATTGTAGACGACACCACCCCAGAAGCCATTGGTCTTGGCGTTGGTGTCGAACTGCTTGATCATCAGTTTCTGTACCTTAGAGAGCATCTCGGCATCGCACTTCTCGGCAAGGTCCTTCACAGCCTCGTCCATGATCTTCAGGGCGATCTCTTTCTTCTCAGGCTTCATCGGGCAGTAGCCCACGAGCTGTGCGATATGGTAGCCGTCGTCGGCAAGAACCTGTGCGCCCTGAGCGCCACAGCTGTAGGCAGCGCTGGCTTCCTCGCGGATCTGCTTGAGATAGACCATAGAGAGGATCTGTCCGGCGATGTCCATCTTCACGGAGTTGTCGAGCGAGTAGGGCAGCTTCTTGTTCATCCAGAACATGTAAGCTGTAGACTTCGGTGTCTCCATCTTGCGGTAGAACGTGTTGTTGACAGTCTTGTCGGTCACATCGCTCACGCGCTTGCTCTCTGGGTTTTTGGCCTTGGTAGCAGGCAGGGCACCGAGATACTGGCAGATGAGCGGACGGATGGTAGCCTCGTCGAAGTTACCGGTGATGAAGAATGTCCAGCCGTTGGCATTGGCTGTGCGCTCCTTAGCCATTTGCAGGATACGGTCGTAGTTGATGTCCTTCACGTCCTTGAGCAGCATAGGAGCCTGGCGCCAGTCGTGGTTGTAGAGCGTAGCGGTGACAGAGTCGCTGAGTGCTGTCTGCGGGTCGAGCTCGCGGTTCTTCAGTCCTACATTGTATTGCTGGATGAGATTGCCGTAGGAGTCGGGATCTTTCTTGATGTTGGTGAAATAGAGATAAGCCATCTGCAGCATGGTCTCCACATCCTTCGGTGTAGAGCTGCCGCTGATGTTCATGTGGCGGTCGCTCATGGTCAGGTCAGCATTGGCGATCTTGCCGGCGAGAGCCTTGCTCAGCTCTGTGCTGGAGAAGTCGCCCAAGCCGCTGATGCCGATGACCTCGTTGAAAGCCTGCAGGTTGGCAAAGTCGTTCTTACCGTAAACCGATGCGCCTTGTCCACCCTGTCCGCTAAGGGTGACCTGGTCCTTTTTGAAGTCAACCTTCTTCAGCACCACGGTGACACCGTTGGAGAGTGTAAGTACTTTGTAGTCGAACTTCTTGCTGGCTACCTCTTTCTTGATCTTGCCAGCCTTAGGCATGGTCTTGATGAGCGGCTCGTTCTTTACGTTGTCGACGTAAGCCTCAATCTTGGCGGTGCGTGCCTGGTGTACGGCATCGAGAAGTTGCTCGGCTGTAGGATAGACGGCACCGTCCTTCTCGTTGTTGAAGTTGATAATGACGAGGTTGGTGTCGCTCTTGCAGATCAGCTCAGGGAGCACCTGGTTGATAGCCTCCAAGGGGATGGCGGGCACGAGCTGCTTCATCATCGTGTAGGTGTAGTCGATGCTGGGCATAGGCTCGTTGTTGAGGAAGTAGCCCAGGCAAGCCTGATAGAAAGAAGAGTTGGTGCGCTTGTCCTTGTTGGAGTACATCTTGTCGAGACCGCTGAGGAAGTTGCTCTTATAGCGCTCGTACTCAGTCGGAGTGAAGCCAAACTCAGCAGCCTGACGTACGACGAGATAAGCAGCCTTCAGGGCGTCGGCGGTCTTGCTCATATCTTTTGGAGATGCGCTGATGTCGAAAGCATCCTTGGTCTTGGCAAAGATGTAGTTGCCGTCGCTGGCTTCAGCACTGACAAAGGGACAGTCGGCTTTCTGTGCAGCTTCGGTGAAGCGCTGGGCCAGCATACCGGTGACAGCCTGCTTGGCATAGTTCTGAATCAGATAGGGCAGCGTCTGCTTGAGGCTGTCGGGATAGACATCGTGCTTCATCATCAGGTCGACAGAAGACGTAGGATATTCCTTGTCCTTGTCGATGATGACGATAGGCTCAGCGTTGTCGGGCACGGGCTCGTCAACAAGTTTAGCCTCGTTGGCCGGGTTCTTGATGTCGCCGAAGAGCTTCTTGATCTGAGCCTCCGTGCGGTTGACGTCTACGTCGCCGACGATGATGAGTCCCTGATGATCGGGGTGATACCATTTATGATAGTAGTCGACCAGCTCTTTGCGCTTGAAGTTGTCGACGACAGACATCAGTCCGATAGGGTAGCGTACGCCATATTTCGATCCGGGGTAGAGCTTGGGCAGGTTACGCTCAAACATACGGCTGGAAGGAGAGGTGCGCAGACGCCACTCCTCATGGATGACACCACGCTCCTTGTCGATCTCGCTCTGCTCGAGTGACAGGCCGCACGACCAGTCGCGCAGGATGAGCAGGCAAGAGTCGAGCGTGCCCTGATGCTGTGTGGGCACGTTGTCGATATTGTACACCGTCTGGTCGATGCTGGTGTAGGCGTTGAGGTCTGCACCGAACTCGATGCCGTGGGCGCGGCACCACTCGATGAGGTCGTTGCCCTTGAAGTGGTCACTGCCGTTGAAAGCCATGTGCTCAAGGAAGTGTGCAAGTCCACGCTGGTCCTCGTTTTCCTCCAATGAGCCGACTTTCTGCGCGATGTAGAAGTTGGCGCGGTGCTCAGGCCAGTTGTTGTGGCGGATGTAGTAAGTCAATCCGTTGCTGAGCTTGCCGATCCTTACAGCTGTGTCCACGGGTACAGTCATGTCGGGCATCTGGGCCCAAGCCTGTGCGCCGACGAAGAGCAGCAAGGTGGCAATAACATTTCTAAGTTTCATAAAGAAATACTGTTAAGACAATAATAATAATGCAAAGATAGTGTGTTTTATGATGAACCGCAAGAAAAGTGCAATGATATCATAGCATTTTAATGTTTTTTATTTTGAGCGGAGCCATTTGTGTTACCGTCTTTTCCAAATAGAAAAGACGAAGAAATAAACAGTAAAACATTTGGCTGAGAGGCACAAAAGAACTACTTTTGCAGTTATGGATGAAAATACATGTATTCAGCTCTTGGAAGCCCACGGCATCAAGCCGACGAGCAACCGCATCCTTGTCGTGCGCGCCTTGGCTACCGAAGACGCCCCCTCGTCGATCAGTGACTTGGAGCGGGGGCTGCTCTCGGTGGACAAGAGCAGCATCTTCCGCTGCCTGATGCTGTTTCGAGAGCATCATCTGGTTCACTCGATGGAAGATGGTGACGGACAAGTGAAGTATGAGCTTTGTCATCGTCACGGCGACAGCGATGATGATCTGCACGTCCATTTCTATTGTAGGCAGTGCCATCGTATCTTCTGCATGGAAGACACGCCGGTGCCTCAGGTCGCCATTCCGGAAGGCTTCCGGATGGAGAGCATCAACTATATGATCAAGGGACTCTGTCCCGAGTGCGCACGTAAGAGAGGACAGCGCCTATGAGTCCTGCTGCTTTCTGTGCCACACTGTTGAGATGGTACGAGGCCAATGGCCGAGACCTGCCGTGGCGCCATACCCGTGATCCTTATGCTATCTGGCTCAGCGAAGTCATCCTGCAGCAGACACGCATCAGTCAGGGCACCGCCTATTGGCAGCGTTTCATGCAAGCCTGGCCTACTGTTGAGGCGCTTGCCGCGGCCACAGAGGATGAAGTGCTGAAGATGTGGCAAGGCTTAGGATACTATTCGCGTGCGCGTAATCTTCACACCGCAGCGCGGCAAATCGTCGCTTTGGGGCAGTTTCCTCGTACTTTAGAGGAGATCCGACGGCTCAAAGGCGTGGGCGACTACACGGCTGCCGCCATTGCTTCTTTGGCTTTTGGCGTCACAGCCGCTGCTGTCGACGGCAATGTCTATCGTGTGCTCTCCCGTCTCTATGCCATCGACACACCCATCAACACCACGGAGGGCAAGCATCTCTTCACCCGTTTGGCCGATGAACTGATCCATGCCGCACCGCAGACCGCACTGTCGCCTCAAGGGGATGAAGCCTGTGGCGCCAGCCTCTTCAACCAGGCAATGATGGACTTCGGAGCCACGCAGTGCACGCCACTGTCGCCCTCGTGCCTGCTCTGTCCCTTTGTTGAAGACTGTGAAGCGCACCGGCGGGGCATAGTCAATCAACTGCCCGTGAAGTTGAAGAAGACAAAGATCACCACCCGACACCTTATTTATATATATGTCCGCTGCCACGGCTACACCGCCATTCACCGTCGTGGCTCCGGCGACATCTGGCAAGGACTGTGGGAACCGCCGCTCTTCGAGGATACGCCCCTGCCGCAATGGTCCGGTCATCTCAAGCTGTTGGCTACGGGTGTGAAGCATGTTCTTACCCATCGCATCCTTTTAGCCGACTTCTATCTTCTCGATACCGACCAGCGTCCGCCGTTGCCCGATGACTACGTATGGGTGCCGGAATCCCGTCTTGCTGACTTTGCCGTGCCGAGGCTTGTGGAGAAACTCGTGGAAACTTATCTTTGAGCTGTCTGCTTATAAAATCGTCTAAAAGACACATCTTTAGTGCTTTTAGACGATTTTTCTATGTTCTTGGACGATATTTCCGAGCCTTTTACGCTTTTTTACTTTACTTTGCAAGTGGAAACAGAACAATGATGAATGTTGAATATTGAATGATGAATGTTGAATGTTGAATGATGAATGTTGAGCATGTCGGATGCTGATACATCGAAAACACGCTACTCATTCTACATTACTCATTATACATTATACATTATACATTATACACTATACACTATACACTATACATTATACACTATACATTACATTGATTATTATCAACCTAAATAGCACTATTATGAAGAAAGCAGAAAAACATCCGAGCCTCCTGCACAGTCGTGCACTCTATGGGGCAGCTACCTGCTTACTGTTGACGACTGGTATTGCAATGCCAGCCTTTGCCAGTCAGGAATCACCATCGGTTCCGTCGATTAATGCCACGCAGCAAAACACCGTTACCGTCAGGGGCAGTGTCAAAGACGCCAATGGTGAACCCATCATTGGCGCAAGCATCGTGGAGAAGGGAAACACGAGCAACGGCTCCGTTACGGATCTCAATGGCAACTACACCTTGCATGTTCGCCGTGGTGCCCGTCTGGTCGTGTCGTACATCGGCTTCCAATCGCAAGAGGTTCCTGCCAGCCAAAGCACGATCACGCTGCAGGAAGACAACAAGTCGCTCAACGAGGTGGTGGTCATCGGTTATGGCACACAGAAGAAAGGCGACATCACTTCTGCTATTACCAGCATCAAGAGCAAAGACTTCACACAGGGCAACATCAAGGATGCCGGTGACTTGATCAAAGGTAAGGTGGCCGGCCTGACGATTACCAACGGCAGTGGCGACCCGAGTGTCACATCAGCCATTCGTCTGCGTGGTGTGCTTTCTCTGAGTGGCAACAACACGCCATTGGTGCTTGTCGATGGCATCGAAGGTAGCCTGAGCACAGTGGCTCCTGAGGACATTGCTTCTATCGACGTGCTGAAGGATGCTTCCGCTGCTGCTATCTACGGTACCCGTGGCGCTGCCGGTGTCATCATCATTACGACAAAAAACGGACAGCGCAACTCCAAGACCACGGTCAACTACTCTGGTTATCTGACGCTCTCCGGCTTCTGCAATAAGCTCGACATGATGGACGGCAGTGACATACGTGCCGGTAAGACCGACTTCAAGGATAAAGGCTATGACACAGACTGGCTCGACGCTGTCACGCGCACGGCCTTTACGCATAACCACAACCTCGCTATCCGTGGCGGCAACAATACGACAACCTATAGCGCCGACTTCACTTACCGTAACCAGCAGGGTGTGTTTATCAATACCTATGGCGACGAAATGCACTTCACGGGTGACTTGGCTCATTGGTTCTTCGACGACAAGGTGAAGATCGCCTTCAATCTTGTCAAACACTGGCATAAGAACGGACCGGTGAATGCGGCAAGTACGCAGGTCTATCGCCAAGCCATCATGCGCAATCCCACTGAGCCGATCTACAATGCTGATGGCAGCTACTACGAGAATATGTCCATCAACTACTATATGAACCCGGTGGCTCTTCTCAAGGAGCATACGGGAGAGTATAAGACAGAGGATACGCGACTGACCGGCAACATCACAGTGGAGCCCATCAAAGGATGGAAGACCAATCTGATGATGAGCACCGACCGCTCCAATGCACACGACGAGGGCTATTACACATCGAAATACTACGATCAGGTCATCAACGGCCACACGGGGTATGCCTATCACAGCTACGCCTACGGCAAGACTGACAATTTGGAAGTGACTTCTACCTACAAGCACCAATGGGGCGAGCATCGCTTCGAGGCTCTGGCCGGATACAGCTATCAGTACGACGAGTATGAGGGCTTCAATGCCAACAATACCGATTTCATGAGTGACTTCTTTGAGTACAACAACCTTGGCATTGGTGAGTTCCTTAAGGAGGGCAAGGCTGGTATGGGCAGCTATAAAAATGATGACCATCTGGTGGGCTTCTTCGGACGTATCAGTTATGGCTTTGCCGACCGCTACAATGTGTTGCTGAGCATGCGCCGTGAGGGTAGTTCTAAGTTCGGTGCCAATCACAAATGGGGTAACTTCCCTTCGGCATCACTTGGCTGGACCATCAGCAACGAGAAGTTTATGAAACCTGTCAAATGGGTGAGCAACCTGCGTCTGCGTGCCGGCTTCGGTATGACGGGTGTCATACCACAAGATCCTTATCAGTCGTTGACACGTTGGAGTTTGGGCGATCCTTATTACTACGACAACGGAAAGTGGAAGCAGGGACTGAACATTGCCTCTAACCCCAACCCTGATCTGAAGTGGGAGAAGAGTACCGAGTATAATATCGGTCTCGACTGGGGCGTGCTCGATGACAGACTCTCGGGAACCATCGACTTCTATAACAAGCGCACCAGTGACATGCTGTGGTGGTATGACGTGCCGACACCACCGAATCTCTATAACCAGACACTTGCCAATGTTGGCAAGATGCGCAACATGGGTGTTGAGGTGACGGTGAACGCTACCCCTGTGCTGACCAAGGACTTCACTTGGAAGACAACGGTGACCATGGCCTACAACACCAGTAAACTACTGAGTCTGAGCAATGATCTCTATGAGACTGCCAATAAGCATGATGAGGCTCTTCTCGGAGAGCCTATTAACTTGTCCACTCAACGACTGGAAGTGGGCAAGGCTTTGGGACAGTGGTATGGTCTGAAAGCTACCGGTGTTTCAGAAAATGGCTTGTGGATGATTCAAAACAAGAAGACAGGTGAGAGCGAGGAATTTAAGGATGGCATGCTGACCGATGACACCTATCACCAGTATTTGGGCAATGCCATTCCGAAAGTCAACTTGGGTTGGAGCAATACCTTATCTTACAAGGGCTTTGACCTCTCCATGCAGTTCACCGGACAGTTTGACTATAAGATCCTCAACGAGGCCCGCGCTTACTATCAAAACAATGCTGTGGTCTACAACCGGTTGAAGAGTGCTGCTGAGCCTGTCATGGGTCATGTGCTCTCCGTGGCTCAGAAGCAGACGTTCACCAGTTACTTCCTTGAGAATGGCGATTATCTGAAGCTTTCAAACGTGACTTTGGGTTACAATGTTCCACTGAAAGCCAACAAATATTGCAGCAATATCTATGTCTACGTCTCTGGTACCAACCTCTTCACCATTACTGGCTACGACGGTCTCGACCCAGAGCTGTCGAATGGTGATCCTTTGAGTTCCGGCATCGACTGGCGTGACAAATACCCGACGATCCGCACCTTTACCTTTGGCGCTAAGTTTACCTTCTAAACACCTTTTGCATTATGAAAACAACGATCAACAAAATATTTACCGGAGTGTTACTGGGCTTCTGCGGCCTTGCTGCCGTCAGCTGCACCAACCTCGACGAGACACTCTACGATACGATCTCATCAGAACAGCACGAGATGAGCGATGAGGAGTTGCAGCATACCATCGCCCCTGTATATAGTAGCTTGCGTCATGTCTATTGGGATTGGTTTGGTATGTCCGACATCATGGATATGAGTTCCGATGTGTGGGGCGTTCCTTCACGCATTGGTATTGGCTGGGGTGATCTCTATGTCCCGATGCATAAGCACGACTTCAACTCTCAGATGGGTTTCTTCCAGGTCAATTGGGATACCAATTATGCAGGTGTCAACGCCTGCAATAAGATTTTGGCCAATGAGGCTATTGTGGGTGATAAGGGCATCAAGGCACAGGTGCGTGCGTATCGTGCGCTCTATTACTACAACCTCTTTGACCTTTATCGCAACATCCCCTTGGACACTACTTATGTGCACGAGGCTGGATGGACGCCCGAGCAGGAAGATCCACAGAAGACGTTCAACTGGATAGAGCGTGAATTGAAGGAAGTAGCTGACCAATGCCCCGACAAAGTGGAGATGGGAAAGATCAACAAGTGGGCAGCGCACATGATTCTGGCCAAACTCTATCTCAACCATAATGCATGGTTCAAGGACGACACAGACAAGAGTTGGTATCAGAAGAGTCTCGACGAGGTCAATAAAGTCATCGCTGGGCCCTTTAAGTTGGCTCCTACCTACAGCACTAACTTCATGGAGGACATCTCCAGCTCACCAGAGATTATCTTTGGCATTCCTTTGGAAAACAAGTATGCCGGTGGCAACTACATGGCGAATCTTTGGACACACAACGCCGGACGTGCCCGTTGGAACTTCTCTGGTTGGGCTACAGGCGGAGGCATTGTCTTCCCACAGTTCCTCGATATCTATGAGGAAGGCGACAAGCGCATGGACAACACATGGACGGGCGGACAGCAATATGCTATGGATGGAAGTCCGATCCTCGTTGACGGTGAGCCGCTGGTTTATACTAAGGAACTCCACAGCATCGACAATCCTGGTTGTTATCCCTTTGAGAGCTACCGCCTGATCAAATATGAGATCAAGAGCGGTGACTTCGGCACAAGTTACGACGACGTACCATATTATCGTCTGGCCGATGCTTACATGATGAAGGCAGAATGTCTCCTCCGCTTAGGCAAGGACGAGCAGACTGCTGCCGATCTCGTCTCGCAGGTGAGAGCACGCGATTTTGATGATCCGGCAAAGGCAAAGGTCACTGCGGACTATCTCAAGGGTGGCAGCAAATATGACTATGGTCATCGTGAGAACCAAGGCAAGATGGGAGAAGCCGACAAGTGGATCGTCACCAATGAGGGTGGTGCCGACATTGAGTTCGGTGGCTTGCTCGACGAGTATGCCCGTGAGTTTGTCTGTGAGGCTCACCGCCGCGACGAGCTGATTCGCTTCAATATCAAAGGCACCAACCAGAATGTCTATAACGGGAAATCGTGGTTCTGCAAAGATGCGGTGCTCGATCCCAATGACCGTCATTGCGACCTCTTCCCCATCCCGAAGAGCGCTATGGACGGCAACCCTAAACTCAAACAAAATCCCGGTTACGCAAGTTCAACCACTAAATAGTCTACGATTATGAAAAGACACCTATTATATATAGTATCGCTGCTCGCCCTCGTTACTTTTACGGCTTGCAGCACCGATCCTGAAGACGCTGTGAGCAAGCACGTCTATAGTGAGTCGGAGAGTCCTTATTTCAGAACAGACACAAGCGCCAACATTGCTGTCAACGCAGAGTTTCGCAAAGGGTATATTGTCGATAAGACGATACGGCTGAAAAACTATGCTGAGAAGATCCAGAGCCATCTCGGTATGACAGTCGACGACATGCTCGCTGGATTGGAGACGGGTAAGGTGGTGTTCTACAACATTGACGCGAACCGTGGCGTATGGAACAAGACACCGCAGAATGTCACTGATGGTTGGGGCTATAAGGCTGACGGACTTGTCTCCGATACCGTTCAGGTAGCTACCATCACGCTTGACAAGCAGTCGAAGAGCATCGTGCTCCACATGCCAGCAGATTCCAAAGCGGGTGTGTCGCTGGCGACCAATGTAGGCTTTGCCGTCAACAATGGACGTGACTACGACCGTTATGTCCGCTTCAACATCAGCATGGCCGTCAGTGATCCGAGTGTGATCATCAAGACGATTACGATTCCTACCGGTGACTACGCTTCTTATGAACTCTCGTTCTCCGACAAAGCTGTGGAGAAGGCCATTGAGGTTTGCTTTGGCATGACGGTGAAGGACTTCAACGAAGCTGTGCAGGATCCTGATGGCGACATCGCCATGTACATGATCGATGCCAGCGGCAAGCGTATTGAATCAAAGTATACTGCCAACGGCATCGGCTATTGGTGTGACAAGGATGGTAAGCCGCGTGGCTGGGGCGACGGTTGCATGTTCTTCGTAGAAACTCATGACGGTACCGTGGGCATCGGACGCTATCCTAAGATTGCTTCGGGAAGCACGTCCAAAGTTCATTTTGTCTATGCCAGCAAGACCGATGTCAGCAAGTTCATGGAGCTTGTCATTACGGCCAACTACGAGTAATTCAAAGTAGTATCTACTATGAGAAGATCATTGAAATCTATCGTTATGAGTGCTACCATGGCACTCTTGACCTTGCTTGTCCTTGCGGCATGCAGTAGTGATGACTTGGCGGTGGGCGACATCAGTGCAGCACCTGATCAACTGACCAAGGAAGTGGCTTGGGACGAGACAGAGGCTTCCATCACCTTCGCGGCCAATGCCGATTGGACAGCTACCGTGGAAGAGGTAGCCACAAGGGCTGCAACGTCCATATCTTGGCTCAAACTGACTGTGCCCAAAGGTGAGGCCGGTGACGTGACCATGCCGTTGTTGATGACCAAGAACGACAATGATACCTATCGCGAGGCTATTGTGACCTTGCACTGCGGTGAGAAGACGGTCAAGATCACAATCCATCAGAATGCCAATCCTGACGCTGTGCATGTGATGGATCCCGAAAAGATTGCCAATTACGATAAGTTCTATTGTCCCGGCAACTGGAACGAGGGCTTCGAGAAAGGTTCCGACTACATGCTGCGCAGTGATGCCCGCTGGTCGTGGTGGCGTATGAAGCAGAGTGAGCACTTCTTCGTGTTTTGGGAGCCGGGCTTCGGCGATAATCCCAATGCCGACTCTGTACCAAAAAATCTGCGTGTCGACGTAGACGACCTGCTGCAAAAGGCTGAGCAGTTCTACAAGACTAACGTAGAGAAACTCGGCATGGCCACAGTGGGACAAGGCAAGAGTGTTCTTGACCACTACAAGATGGAGATCTATCTGCTCTATCAGACCGAGTGGCTGGCTACCGGCTCAGGTTATGACGACAAAATCGGAGCTTTATGGGTGAACCCAAGTACGTGCAAGCCTGTGGGCTCGACTATTGGCCATGAGATTGGTCATAGCTTTCAATACCAAGTTTCTGCCGATAAGATCTTCAATGGCGAGGGCGAGAAAACCGACTATGGAGCCAATGTCGGGTTCCGTTATGGCTATGGCGAGAACGGCAAGGGCGGTTGTCCTTACTGGGAGCAGTGTGCACAGTGGCAGAGCTTCCAGGACTATCCTCAGGAGGCCTTTACCCAGGATGCCAATGTGCAGGTGTGGCTGAAAAACCATCATCGTAGCTTCTTGCATGAGTGGCAGCGCTATGCCAGCTATTGGTTCCAATACTATTTCACGCAGAAGCATGGCCTTGAGGCTTATGCCCGCATCTGGAGGGAAAGCAAGTTCCCCGAAGATCCGTTGCAGACTTATATGCGCCTCTATTGCGGCAACCGTCTCGACAATCTCTATAAAGACATGTTCAACTTTGCCCAGCGTTGCGCTGACTACGACTTCGACGCCGTACATCAATACAAGACTGAGGCTGCCGTCAACTACGGGACGAAACTTGTCAAGACAGGCAGTGGCGCTTCTTATCAGGTCGCTTATGAAAATTGTCCGGGTACGACAGGTTTTAATCTTGTCAAACTCAACGTGCCTGCAGCCGGTACAAAGGTGAGCATCAAGTTTGAAGGACTGACTCCGGGAGCGGCTCTCGCCAAGGGTGACAACGGTCAGATCGTTGACGGTGACGGCAAGGCTAAGGGTACCGCTACTCATTACAACACGCAAGCCAACCACAATGAGAACTTCCGCTATGGCTTTGTGGCAGTTGATAAGAGTGGAAAGAGCCATTATGGCGAGATGCATCAAGGCAAGAGCAGCACAGCCTCCTTTACGACACCGGCTGGTACTGAGCGCTTATACTTTGTGGTGCTTGGTGCTCCTGACACTTATAACCGTCAGGCATGGGACGACGATGAGACCAACGACGAACAGTGGCCCTACGCTTTCACGGTGAGCGGCACGGATGTCGATGATGCTTATGTCTCTGTCAATGTGGACGTAGATCCCGCTGCGAAGCCCAAGAACGTATCGCTCAATATCAAGACGGTGGGTACGACGAGCGCATCCTACGAGTTCAAGCACTACAATCTGGCTTATCTCGACAATGCTGCCATCTGTCATGCTTTCAGTCTGACGCCGGCCCAACTCGCTGAGCGCATCGTCAGTCAGGCCAAGGAACCGCAGGAAGGAAAGATAGTGTTCCGGCTCCATCAGCCCGACGGCACCTATAGCTACACCGACAACTGTGGCGGCGAGATTGTAGGCTTCTGGTGTGACGGTAACGGCAAGCAGCAGGACTGGGGTGAGAAGGCACGCACCTACACCAAGTTCCATTCACTCTATGATTGTGAAGTCGGCTTCATGCCGGGCACTCTCAAGAGTGGCGACAACTACAAAGAGGTGGTGGAGATGGTCTACCGCAAAGACGGCAAGGACTATATCGCTACACTGAATTTCAATTTCTCTGTTCAATAACCAATCTGTTCTTCTATTCCTGATATGAGTCATCACAGATATCCTTCTTTCTTGTTCACACTCGCTCTTGTCTTGCCGCTGTCTTTGCCAGTTGGCGGACAGGGCGTGGGTGGACATGCCTCAGCCTCCTTGTCAGTACCGAGGGCCATTCTCCGGGCAGAGCCCGTTCGTGTGTCTTGTCCAGTAGGCTTCGCTCCCACGTTGCCCAGTCGTGTTTGGGTCAGCTATACCGACGGTAGCGGACAATGGCGACAAGTGCGCTGGACCAATGCCGCACAAGGCGACGAGGCTGCTGAGGCTGACAGTCTCAGGCATCCAGTGGGCTCGCAATACGAGGTGGTAGGGTATGTCGTGGGTGACGAGACCACGGCAAGCGGTTATCCTGTGAAGGCTGTCGTGAGCGTCGTCAGGCAGAAAAGCGTGAAGCCGCAGGCAAGGGCCAATGGCTTTCTCCTGTCCGATGTCACCATCAACGGCAACAACCGGCTGACTCACAACCGCGATGAGGCTTTGCGTGCTATCTGTTCCTGGGACGTGATGCAGCAACTCTACAACTATCGCGACACCTACGGCCTGTCCACAGAGGGCTATCGGCGTTCCGACGGATGGGATTCTCCTGATACCAAACTCAAGGGACATGGCTCGGGACACTATATGTCTGCCATTGCTCAGGCCTACGCTGTGACGAAAGATCCAAAACAAAAGGCGATCCTTCGGCGAAATATCACGCGTATGGTCAATGAGCTTCGTGCTTGTCAGGAAAAGACGTTTGTGTGGAATGATTCCTTAGGACGCTATTGGGAGGCACGCGACCTGGCCCCTGAAAGCGAATTGAAGGATATGAAGGGCACGTGGGCGGCTTTTGACGTGTACAAGCAACATCCCGAGAAATATGGCTATGGCTATCTCAACGCCATCCCTGCCCAGCACTGCTTGCTCATCGAGAAGTACAGTCCCTACAACAACAGCGACGGTGTGTGGGCGCCTTACTATTCCATTCATAAGCAGTTGGCCGGACTCATCGACATCGCTACCTATTTCGACGACAAGACGATTGCTGCCAAGGCACTGCTCATCGCCAAGGACATGGGACTGTGGGTGTGGAACCGTCTTCACTACCGCACCTATGTCAAGGAAGATGGTACGCAGGCTGAGCGACGCGCTCACCCTGGCAACCGCTATGAGATGTGGGATATGTATATCGCCGGTGAGGTAGGGGGCATGCAGGAGAGTCTGTCCCGTCTCTCGGAAATGGTTAGCAGCAAGGACGACAAGGCTAAGCTGTTGGAGGCAGCACGCTGTTTCGACGCACCAAAGTTCTATGACCCGCTGTCAAGGAATATCGATGACATACGCATGCGTCATGCCAATCAGCACATACCGATGATCATCGGTGCCCTGCGACTTTATCAGGACAGCCAAAGAATCAACTACTATCATATCGCCGACAATTTCTGGAATCTCCTCCAGGGACGCTATGTCTACGCCACTGGTGGTGTGGGCAATGGTGAGATGTTCCGTCAGCCTTACAGCCAAGTGCTCTCGATGGCTACCAATGGGTGGGATGCGCAGACACGACAGGCCAATCCTGACCTCAACGAGACGTGCTGTTCCTACAATCTGCTCAAGCTCACGCAGGAACTCTATCGTTTCCATCCTAACGATGCAAGGTATATGGACTATTACGAGCGGACGCTGTATAACCATATTGTCGGCTCGCTGAATCCTGAGCGCTACCAGACGACCTATCAGTATGCGGTGGGTCTCAATGCCACCAAGCCTTTTGACAACGAAACGCCTCAGTCGACTTGCTGCGGAGGCACGGGCTCTGAGAACCATACCAAGTACCAGTCTGCAACCTACTTCTCTTCTGCCGATACGTTGTGGGTCTGTCAGTATATGCCGACAACATTGCAATGGCGCAAGAAGGGCGTCGTCATCCGACAGCTTTGTCAGTGGCCTGCACAACGGTCAACGATAGAGGTGGTGAGTGGTAAGGCTTCTTTTACTATGAAGTTGCGTGTTCCCGGTTGGGCAACTTCGGGCTTTGCTGTGAAGGTCAACGGCCGTATGGTGCAGCAACATTTCCGTCCTTGTAGCTTTGTGGAGCTTGACAAGAGACACTGGAAAAGGGGCGATCGTGTAGAGATTGTGATGCCTTATACCAAATATATAGAATATGGTGTAGACAAGTTGCCGGGCGATATCGCTTCTGCCGACAGTTCGGCACACGGCTCTTGGACGGGTGTAGTGATGTACGGACCATTGGCTATGACAGGCACGGGAGTGACTGATTGGAAAGAGGCCACGTTGAATCTGGATACTCGTCTTGACAGCATTGTCGTCAACAACCGATCGCTTGCCACAACAGCCTATGATCAGGCTGTTCCGTCGCTGTGTGTCGACGGGAAAATGTTCTTGCCTGACTATTATCGTAATGCAGCGTCCACACACTATTATCGCATTCATCTGACGGATGTTGCCGCGGCTGATGCTGTGGACCGTCAGCCGCTTCCTGCCCAGTGGGACGAGTTGTCGTCGTTGCTCGCCATTGCTGACGACCGTCAACGGTCTCAGGAGGCTTGGAAGGCGATGGACAGAAAAGTACCAGAGTATGCTCCTTGGGCACCATATGGCTATGAGCGACTGCAAGCGGCTGTCAGCAAGGCGCAGGACATTATGGAGCACAAAGCACAGATCCGTGGACGTGAGCTTGAGGAGACTATTGCTACTCTGAACAAAGCCGTCAACACGATGCGGCCAGGCAACTTGGCTGAGACAGAAGAACTTGCTCCCCTCAATCAGTTGATGGAAAAGGTTAGAACAAGTGCAAAGTCCGATGCTCCGGAAACTAAGGAAGCACTGAACTATGCGGAGCGAGTGGTCAGATATGTCACTGATGGCAGTGGCACATCAGACATGATTGCCTCCGCAATGACTAAATTGAAGAAAGTATTATTACTCTGTAAAGATTAACTTAAAAAAGAAAAAGCTGTGAAACAGTTATTGAATTTTCTCTTGCTGAGTCTCTTGGTATTCACAAGCCTTTGTGCTTGTAAGGATTCAGATGACAGCGATTGGTTGGTTTCCTATCCAAGACAAGAGGAGATAGTGCCCATCACGTTCGCTGACGAAACCGGTATGTTGTACTTTGATGAAACCGTGAAGCGGTGGTGCTTCCGCTTTGTTGACCAGAAAGTATACCAACGGACATTTGGTGAGGAACAAGGTCCTATAGTTATCGTTGATAACATTAGCAACGCTATCATTGATCTTGCAGGACCTGCTAAGGTTACGGGCACAATGAGTGTTTACCAATATCTAACAGCTAAGGCTATGGTGAAGTTTGGAGTGACCTATGTTGTCTATAAAATGAATGTAGACAAGATAGAGAGCATTCAAGAGTTTTGATTTGCTTATATATATAAGGGCAGTAAACGCTTGCTGCCCTTTTGTAGTTTCCTCTTTTTTGTGTACCTTTGTGCTATCCAAGACCTATCTATATACATGATGAGAACAATCTTTGGGAGAATGATGAGGATTGTCGTGGCATTGCTTGGCTGGGCAGTGACAGGCAATGCAGCAGAAGCGTTGGCTGGCATGATGACGGTTCCGGGCAGTGCTGTGGCTACGCTGGGATTGCCCTATCGCAGTCTGACGATGGAGGAAGGATTGCGGTCCAACACCGTGCGCGCTCTTTTGCAGGACCGTGACGGCTTCATCTTCATGGGCACCGACAATGGACTGTGTCGCTACGACGGCCATGCAGTTACCTATTATTATAATCCCCTGCGCAGCTCCGACCCCTTTGTCTCTACCCTTCACGCATATGGCAATGGGTTGCTGGTGGGAACAAGCAGCGGACTGTGCTATTTCGATAGCCGTACCGAGCAGTTCTCTTCCTTTCTTTCCCGCATCAAGACGACGGTAAACCAAGTCGTAGACGACCGCGACGGTAACTTCTGGATCTGTACACAACGGCAGGGCGTATTCCGTTATAACAAGCAGACGCATGACCTTCGGCAATATTCTTTCCCACAAAACAGCGGCGACATCCGTGCTCTCTGCATTGGCATCGACAATCAGGTGTGGGCCTATACCACCAAGGGACATCCCTGGCTCTATCGGCTCAACAAAGCGAGCCAACGGTTTGAGCCAGTAGGGACAAAAGGCGCATCGGTTGATGGCGGAGGCATGAGTATGCTGCAAGACGGCGACGGCACGCTGTGGCTGGGCTCATGGTCTCATGGACTGTTTTGTATGGACATCGATGGATCGTTGAAGCAGATCATCAATCCTACACTGACGGGTGTGGGACAACACATCCACTCCTTATTATATATAGCCCCCCATACTCTGCTCATCGGCTGTGATGATGGACTGATCCGCTACGATATCCTCACGAAAAGATGGATCCGCTATCCTGAAAGTGCAAGCAACAGCAATGTATCGAATGACGACCGCTTTGTCTATGCCATCATCCGCGACCGTGAAGGCGGACAGTGGTATGGCACATTCTATGGTGGCGTGAAATATATCTCGCCCGTCAGTCATCGCTTCACCAGCTTTTCGGCTTCGGTAGGTCAGCGCGGCAACGTGGTGGGACGGTTCTGTGAAGACGGCATGGGGCACGTGTGGATAGGCAGTGACGACGGCGGCCTTTCTTGTTATTCGCTCAGCCATCATGCCATGGAGTCCTTTCCAGCCCAGCAGCGTCTGTCCACGCTCAACGTCCATGCACTGTGGGCGGAGGGCAATGCCTTGTGGATCGGAACCTATAGCGACGGCATCCTGCGTATGGACATCCCCAGCGGCAACGTCACGGCAATGGGTGGTGAGGGCGAGCACGCCGTGAAGAGTTGCTATGCGCTGATGCGCGACTCACGGCACCGGTTGTGGGCAGGAACGATGGAGGACATACGGGCCTATGACGATAAAGCCCGTCAGTTCCGTCCTATATGCCATACGGGAGTGCTGACACTGGACATCGACGAGGATCGCAAAGGCAATCTTTGGTTCTCCACGCAAGGAGCAGGCCTCTATCGGCTGGACGCCCGCACGGGTCGTTTCCACCACTATATGCCCTCCCGGACAGAAGGCTCGCTGCCTTCGTCGCAGGTAAACAACATCGACATCGATGAGCGGGGACAGCTGTGGATCGCCACAAGTGACGGACTCTGCTACTATGACGCACGCCACGACCGCTTTCACCGGGTGGACATTGCCGTGCCTACTCAGGAGATAAACAGTGTGGTTTGTGATGACTATACGCTTTGGCTTGGTACCACGCTGGGACTGGTGCGCTATATCCCCGGCGAGCCCACACGTATCTTCAACCGCTACGATGGCTTGGCCAGCAATCAGTTCCAGTCCAATGCTGCCTTGAAAACCTCTGACGGCAGTCTGTTCTTCGGCACCGTGAAAGGCTTCAGCACCTTCTCGTCCTATACGATACAGCTCAACCGCATGGCACCCCGTGTAGTCATCACAGCATTGTCGGTTCTCAACCAGCCACAGCGCGTCGGATCGAAACTGCTGCCTGAGGCTTTGGACGACATCCGGAAGTTGGACTTAGGCTACAAGGACAATATGTTCACACTGACCTTTTCGGCACTGAGCTATTGCGCGCCGGAAAAGAATCGCTTTGCCTACCGTCTTGACGGCTTTGACAACAGATGGATCGAGGCGGGCAACCGCCATACCGCCACCTATACCAATCTGCCCGCAGGGACTTATACGTTCCGTGTCAAAGCGACCAACAACGACGGCATCTGGAGCCGTGAGGAAGCGCGACTGGTTATCGTGGTGCATCCGCCATTTTGGTGGTCGCTGCCTGCCAAGCTGTTTTATCTGGCTGTGCTGCTACTCCTTATTTATTATTACACTCAACTCAGATTGCGCCGTGCCGAGCGTCGTCACCAGCGCGAGATGCAGCGGCTCAGCGAACAGAAGGCCGCCGAGGTGCGTGAGTCGCGCTTGCGCTTCTTCACGATGATCGCCCACGAGATACGCACGCCGGTCACGCTGATCATCGGACCCTTGGAGAAACTGATGCAGAAAAAGGAGGCGAGGGCGTCGGACGACTTGAATATCATCGACCGCAATGCCCACCGGCTCTTGGAACTCGTCAATCAGCTGCTCGACTTCAACAAGGTGGAGCATGGCTTCGAACTTCACTTCGAGCGTCAGTCCATTGCGGCTATCATGCATGCTGTGGCTGAGCGTTTCCGTCCCTCCATGGAGCAACGGGGCATTGCTCTCGACGTGACTTATCCGCCACAGGATTTTCTTGCCGTCGTAGACGCGGAGGGACTGACCAAGATCATCAGTAACCTGATGACCAACGCCACGAAGTACACCCGTGACCGCGTTGCTCTCTGCTGCCATGTCGATGCGGCTGCCGGCTGCTACACGATCAGCGTGGAGGACAACGGCATGGGTATCAGCCAAGAGAACCGTGAGAAGATCTTCCGTCCTTTCTTCCAGGCCAAGGACAACAAGCCGGGCACGGGCATCGGCCTCTCCATTGTGCACAACCTTGTGGAGGCGCACGATGGTGAGATCAAGGTAGAGTCGGAGCCCGGACGAGGCACACGCATGATTGTGAAACTGCCCGTCACGCCTTTGCCGGCGATGACTGGTCTCACGGAGAAGACGGTCAAAGCTGTGAAAGCCGACGGCGAGGCGAAAGAGACAAAAGCGGGAACTGCTGCTGATGAGAAGACGGTGGTTGAGGCGAAGAATCAGAAAGAAGAGTGTGCACAGCAAGAGACGGTGCTCATCGTGGAGGACGATCCTGACATGAGCCACTATATCGCGAAGAACTTCCAACCTCATTATCAGGTGCTGACGGCCGGCAACGGACGTGAGGCGCTCGACGTCTTGTCAACACATGTCGTGACGTTGATAGTCAGTGACTGGATGATGCCGGAGATGGACGGAGCGTCGCTGTGCCGCAGCGTAAGAAGTGATGCCCGTACGAGTCATATCCCCTTCATCATGCTCACGGCCAAGACCGATGATGCCAGCAAGACGGAGAGCATGGACTGTGGCGCCGACGCTTTCATCGAAAAGCCTTTCTCCATGCAGTATCTCGAAGCTTGCATCCGCAACATGATTGCCATGCGTCGCCGGCTGATGCAGCGTTTTGCCGCCACGCCCACTGAGCCGGTACCAGAGTTGGCCAAGGCACCGATGGACAACGCGCTGTTGCGACAAATGAATGAGATCATAGAGGAGAACATCGACAATCCTGACTTCAACGTGCAGATGTTGGCCGAGCGACTCAACATCAGTCGTTCGGGGCTTTTTGCCAAGGTGAAGGCGATCACCGACATCACACCCAACGAGATGATTCAGATCGTCCGTCTGCGCAAGGCTGCCCGTCTGCTCAAGACCAAACAGTACCGTGTCTCAGAGGTTGCCTATCAGGTGGGCTTCAACAATCCGTCTTATTTCTCAAAGTGCTTCCAAAAGCAGTTTGGAATGAAGCCGGGGGAATATTAGAGAGCCTCACCAGCCTCACCCCCAACCCCTCTCCAAGGGGAGAGGGGGGGTGATATGCTGCAAGGGACGAAAAGTAGGGCTTACCCTACAAGTCCAAAGATAAGCAAAGATAAGGAACGTATGTCTCTGGACAATTCGCTCACAAAGATATAACAATTAAACTGCATCCCATGAAAAATAAAATAGGGAAATGCTTGCCTGTTTCAAGATAAAAACTTATTTTTGCATTAAAAACAAAGAGGAGGTAACTATGGCATTAGAAATCAAAGCAATTCCAACCCTTCATGGTGAAGCCGCTGAAAGATTTATAAAATTGGCTGAAGCTTCGCCCGAAGAGCGTAGCAAACGAAGAAAAATCAAAATCGACATCAGTGTTGTGGATAAGGTCTTGCGTAAGGCAGGATTGGTATAGAAATGACATCTATGAGTTGGTTGTTTAATCATTGTACAATGATAGAGCTCTCTGAGGATATTGTTTCTCGGGGAGTGTCTTTTTCTTGTGGTAATTCAGACTTAGATGAATTTTTTCTCAGAGATGCTCCTTTGTATCGCAAGCAACTTTTAGGTAAGACTTATTGTTTTCATTTAGATGAAAGCCCTCAAGAAATAGTTTGTGCTTTCACACTAGCTAATGACAGCATTCGAGTAGATATGCTGCCCAATAGCCGTGCGAAAAAGGTAGAGAAAAAGATACCTCATGCCAAATCACTTCGGCGTTACCCTGCGTTACTAATAGGCAGACTTGGAGTAAATAAAAAATATCAAGACAAAGGGATTGGCTCTGATTTATTGTTGTTCATCAGCTCTTGGTTTGTTAAAGATGATAATAAGTCCGGTTGTAGGTTCCTAATAGTTGATGCGTATAATAATCCTAAAACGCTCAACTTCTATGAGCGTAACGGCTTTTTATATCTGTTCTCATCAGAAACTCAAGAGGCAGAGAATTCTGGATTACCCTATGATACAAAATTAAATACAAGAATAATGTTCTATGATCTCTTAGATTCTGTAAGCCAATAAAGGTTGTTGTCTTGATGAGATAGAAAAAAGGCCCAAGGGGGATTGTCCGTGGCGGACGGATGCCGCTGCCTAACCAAAGAACTTGATATGATAGCGTGCTAAAACTATTTTTTTTGCTTACCTTTGCGGTCATGGAACAAGAAAAGATA